>CAZQFP010000023.1:0-16356 GCA_964592605.1 uncultured Clostridia bacterium
ATCATATCATCGATGCCAACACAGGAGAAATCGGTTTGCTTGACATGAGTTATACCGAAGCGTAATGTACGGGCGCACCGAAGATATAGCCGTCGGCAGTCTTTACTTTTTCGCCTATTTCGTTTACGGGATCGTCGCCGAACACGCACTTGCCTGCCGCCTTGCAACCGCCGCAACCTATACAACCGCGCACAGCGCCGTTGCCAAGCCAAACAATTTCGCTTTCAATCCCTTGCTCTTTAAGTTCCGCGGCAATTATTTCAAGCGCGGCGTTCGTGCAGCCGTCTTTGTGCGGACTGCCGTTAAGCATTAAAACTTTCATAATATTTTCCTTATAAATTTTTAAGTTTTTGTTCAATAATCGGCATATATATGCGGGTGTAGCCCAATTCGTTTGGATGCGTGCAATCGCCGCGCCCCCAGTTGTAGCTATCAAATGTGTACTTATCACGCACTTCTGGAATAAACGTATTCATATCGCTTTCGGTATAAATATCGGCGACGGCAACGCCCCACTTTTTGCAAAGTTCAACCGCGCGTTCGCCGTAAATTTTTTGGGCTTCTTCTTCGCGCCTGCCCATTTTGTGCGGGCGAACGAACAGCACTTTCGCGCCGTTAAAATACTTTTTAAACGCCCATAAAACGTTTTCAAAACACTGCGAAAAAGTGAAGTTCTTTTGCACTTTAAAAATATCGAAATCGTCATAGCCCTGCGTAATTTCGCCGATAGGAACGTCAAAATTTTTCCCGTCGGTCTTATAGCAGTCGTTAGTAAAGCCGTCAAAAACTATGTAATATGCTTGTTCCTTTTTGCCTATCGCTTCCTGAACCTGTTCTACAATCCAGTTCTTGCCTTCATAGTAGCCGCAACGCGCTCCGCCAACGCAATATTTTACAAGCTCTAATCCCAAATCTTTTGCAAGGTATTCGCCCACACCTACGCCGTGGTTGCCCGAGCCGTACATTATGCTGTCGCCGAAAACAAGAAGTCTTTTACCCATATTGCGCCTTATAATACTTTTTGCTACGCTGAATTTTACTACCGCAACAAAAAGAAGTCAAACGTTTTAGGTTTGATTATTTGTTGCCTGTACCACTTAGAAACGTTATAATTATGAAAAGGGCAAACGTTTTTTATTTTTCGCACCGAACCTGGCTGCGCTCCGGCGGCAACAGTAACACCGGGTTTGCTCTCGCGCTTTCTCCTTCGGGGGCTAACAGCAGTGGCTCTTCTTGGTACTGGTTATCGGTGCGGCCCGCGCTTCAACTTAGAATTGGTTGCAACAAAAAATTTAACATGTTAAAATGTGCAAAAGGGCAATAGTTTTTTATTTTTCGCACCGAACCTGGCTGCGCTCCAGCAACGTCGATTGGGCGGGCAGTGCCAATGCGCTTTCGCTTGCGGGTACTATGAGCGGTGGTATCACTTTCTATTGGTTTGCGGTGCGGCCCGCGCATTAACTCACCTGCAATAAAGCAGGTTTACCAGGATTACGTATTTTAAGGAATACGTAACAGAATTGTTATGAGTTGAAGGGAACTTTGTCCTGCCTTGCTTTGTTGCACGGCGAACTTGACCGTCCTTGCGGTAACGGCGTGGAATAGCCGCGCTTTTATTCGCATTAGCTTATTTCTATAAGCGGGCAGGTCGCCCCCTTTCGGGGGCTTAAATTTTATAAAAAAGTAACGCCCGACGTTTCCCGTCGGGCGACTTTTTCCCCTTATTGTACAGCTTTTCTGCCAATACCAATAAAGCACTCGGTAGTGAGTGATGTACAATTTAACACGAATGTCGGATTTTGTCAATAAAAAATAGCCGATTTTGTGCAAGTTGCACAAAATCGGCGTTCGTTTACTTATTATTCGCTGTATAAAAATCTGTGGCAGTTATCGCATTCGGTTACATTGCCCGAACCAATTTTCTCTTTGCCGATAAGCGAAAGTTCAGTGCCGCATTTTGAACATCTTCCGTTTTTCACAGCACACAGAATGGGGAAAATACGCTCGCTACGCTTTGACTGATATTTTTGCATTACTTCGGGGTCGATATCTTTTTCAAGGACGGCAAGCTCTTTTTGAATTTGCGACATTTCCTTCAATTTACTTTCTTTGTAAGCCTTATATTTTTCGGAATATTCGGCGTACTGCTTCTGCACGGAAATTACCTTTTTCTTCATCGTCTGGTATTCGTCGTCCGAACTTTTAATTGCCGCCGTCAATGCGGAAACTTCCGCGCGAATACTCTTTAACCGTTCGGTAATCTGCAAAACGTTCTTTTTGTAGAACGAAATATCCGCACCGCCGTCTACAAGTTCGTCAAGATTTTCAAAATCGGTAAGCGTTTCCGAAATTTCTTCGTACTGCTTATTGAGCCTTTCCAAAAGTGCGGAAAGTTCTATCGCCTTCGATTCAAGCGCGTCCAACTTTTCGGGCGCTTTCGTAAGGAAGGCTTTTGCCTGGGTAAAATTCCTTCTTTCTTCGGAATTTGCCGCTTCTCTTTCAATGCTTAAAAGTTTACTGTCTTCCTGCTGATACTTTAAAAGTTTTTCAACCTGTGCCATAATATCTCCTTGTGGATTAAAGCATACCGCCGTCGGTAAAGTACGCCGTTTTTACTTTAAATCCGCCTTTAATTTTCTGATAAATTTTTTCAAAACCGTAGTTCTCCGCACTGTAATGCGTTAAGTGAATTACGTTTATTCCCCTTTGAACAAGGGCTGTAATTTCGTGATGCTTCATATCGGAAGAAACGAAAACATCCGCACCGCCGTTTGCGGCAAACTTAATAGCCCTATCGTCGCAACCGGCCCCGCAGAACGAAGCCACGCGCGTAATAGCTTTTTTATCGTCGCCGTAAGCGAGCGCACGATTTGTATTGAATTCTTTGCAAACTTTTTTAAAATAATCGCTAAATAATTGTTTTTCAACCTTGTACAGTCTGCCGTAGCCACCGCCGGAAACCGGTGCAAGCACTTCGCATTCGCTTCCGCCAAGTCCGCGCATAAGGTGGTAGTCTATACCTTCGGGTGCGGCGTCAAAATTCAGGTGCATTGAAATTACTGAAATGCCGTTTTTAATACATTCGGCAATAGCCGCCGACTGCGGGTCGGAAAATTCGTCAATTCTGCTTATGCCGCCGTAAATTGCGGGGTGATGAGTTACTATAAGATTATAGCCGCCTTTAACAGCTTGTTTAACTGCGGCAGGTGAAAAATCCAAAGTAAACAGTGCGCCGTTTACTTCTTCGCTAAGTCGCAAGATTACGCCGCTATTATCGTACATGGAATACTTTTTGCAAAACTCATCCGAAAGCGATACCGGTGCAACGCTTTCGAGTATTGCAAACACTTCTTTAAGTTTCATTTTCAAGCACCTTTTCAATAAAAAGTATTTCGCTGTTTATTTCTTCACGCGCTTCGGCGCTTAAATTTCTTTTGGCATATGCGCGCTTTTTTTCAAGCTCGGTATGCATATATGCCTTAGTTTCGGCACTTTTAAGGTTCTTTCCGAAAGCAAGTTCGGCTTGGGTATAGGTACAATTTCCGTTGCGGTAACCCTTTAAAACGTAGTAGAATTTTTTGCCATCGTAAAACGGTTCGTCCACTGTTATTTGCGCACCGCAACTTAAAAGATATTCCCGCAGTTTTTGCACGTTTTTCATTGGCTGAAATACGAATAACCGCGGTATATATGCGGCTTTAAGTATTTCGATAATCTCTTCGCCGCCCATTCCGGCAATTAAAACTTCGTCGCACGTTTCGCTGATTTTTTCAAGCCCGTTACAACATACCGCCGTAACGCAACCTACGTTTACGTAGTCTTTCAAAAGCCGTTCGGCTTTACTAAGGCTCTTTGCGCTTATATCTGAAATTACCGCACTTTTACACAATCCGCATTTAAGCATATATTCCGTGCAATAGCCGTGGTCGCAACCGACGTCGGCAAAAGTGTTGCAACGTTCAAGATATGTGCAAAGTTTTGCAATTCTGTCCATAAATTTTATTAGTTAACTGCACTATTGCGTAGCATATATGCGTTTTTAAATTAAGTATCAAGGAAGTCCTTCAAATGCTTAGACCTAGACGGATGGCGCAATTTTCTCAGCGCCTTGGCTTCTATCTGACGAATACGTTCACGCGTTACGTTAAACTCTCTGCCAACTTCTTCAAGCGTTCTGGGTCTGCCGTCGTCAACGCCGTATCTTAAACGGAGTACTTTTTCTTCACGCGGGGTAAGACTGTTTAAAACAGATAAAAGCGTTTCTTTAAGCATTGTAGTTGAAACGCTGTCCGAAGGAGTTACCGTTGTTTCGTCTTCTATAAAGTCGCCGAGATGGCTGTCTTCTTCTTCGCCGATAGGTGTTTCAAGCGAAACGGGGTCCTGCGCTATTTTCTGAATTTCGCGCACGCGCTCTTCGCTTATATTCATTTCCCTTGCAATTTCCGCGGGGGTAGGTTCTCTGCCGTATTTTTGCAAAAGTATGCGCGAAACCCTTGTAAGTTTGTTGATTGTTTCAACCATATGCACGGGTATACGAATAGTTCTTGCCTGATCGGCTATAGCACGCGTAATTGCCTGCCTTATCCACCACGTTGCGTACGTTGAAAATTTAAAGCCTTTCTGATAGTCGAACTTTTCAACGGCTTTCATAAGACCCAAATTGCCTTCCTGAATTAAATCCAAAAACAACATTCCGCGCCCGACGTAGCGCTTAGCAATGGAAACAACCAGCCTTAAATTGGCTTCGGAAAGTTTCTTTTTTGCTTCTTCGTCGCCTTCCTGCATTCTGCGCGCAAGGTCTATTTCGTCATCGGCGGAAAGAAGGGGCACTCTGCCTATGTCCTTCAAATACATTTTGACGGGGTCGTCGAGACCTATGTCGGAAAGCGCCTGCTCGTACAGCTCCTTGTCGCGCTCGGCTTCGTCGAAAATCTGTATGCCAGCGTCGGCTATCGACTTATACACAAAGTCCATCTGCGCGGGAGTGGTTTCGTACTTCTCCATAATATCGCACAGCGCGTTTGTGGTAATAGAGCCTTTCGAGCTGTAAGAATCGATAATCTGCTTTAAAATTTCGCTTAATTTCTGGTCGGATAAATTCATATTCAGTCCCCGTTTTTTATTTTTGTCTTTTCGTATATTAAAAGTTGTAATTTTTCGGTCAAAGCCTTTCTTGCAGCCGCGTCCGTCTGCTCTGCGGCAAGTTTTTTTACCTTTATAATTTCTTCGTCAACACGCGTAAGCCGCAAAGTTTTTATGCAGTCGAAAAAATATTTTACGGCTACTTCGCCTTTAAACCTGTCGCCGTCAGAATAATCTAAAATTTTTGTAAGCTCTTCATACTCCGCCGAGTTCTCTTCAAAGAAATCAAAAAGCTCAACGGGGCGCACACGCTCATCCAAAAGTTTTTTCGAACGCACGTACTTAGCAATTATATCGTGAACGTCCATTGCGAACGGAATTTGCGTTATATCGGCTTCGTCGCTGATTTTTGCGCCGAACAGGTAAGCCGCAATAACAAACCGCGAAGCTCTTACGGCAACGGACGATACGTCCCTGCGTTCGGGTTTTTCTGTCTGCGGTTTTACAACTTCCTGCGGCGTGGAATCCAAATCGCGCTTCAAAGATTCGAACGTTATTCCAGTTTGGTCGCGCAAAGCCTTTAACAAATCTTCCTGCTCAACCGTACTTTCGGCAGTTTTTATAATTTTTAAAGCCTTGGCAACGTATTGGCGCTTGTCTTCGGGTTTGGAAATATCAAGCCCCGTTTTTGCGCCGCGCAGTTTAAAGTCTATAAGCGGCATTGCTTTGTTAAGACAACCTTGGTAGCCTTCCGCGCCGTATTGCTTTATAACGTCGTCGGGGTCAAGCCCTTCGGGTAGCGGAACAACGCGCACGTTCAGGCCTTCGGCTTTTAAAATTTCAAGACCGCGCATGTTGGCTTTCTGTCCCGCGCCGTCGCCGTCGTAACTGATTAAAACGTTGTTGGTATATCTTTTAATGAGCCGCGCCTGCTCCTGCGTGAGCGACGTGCCCATACTTGCAACTACGTTTTTGAAGCCCGCGCCGTAAACGGAAATGGTGTCCATATACCCTTCAACGACGATAACTTCACCTATATTTTGCTCTCTTTTAAGTTTTTTTAAAAGATTTATGTTGTAAAGCGTTTTGCTCTTGTTAAAAACAACCGTTTCCTTTGTGTTTTTATACTTTGCAAAGTCCTTTTTAACAAGCAGTCTGCCGCCGAACGCAATTACTTCGTCCATCGCGTTTATTATGGGGTAAATAAGTCTGCCCCCCTGAGCGTCGGTCAGTCTGCCGTCAACTTCGTTTATCGCACCGCTGTCCAGCATATCTTGCTTTGTAAAGCCTTTAGAAAGAAGATACTTCGGCAAATCGGTGAAGTTTAAACTTGCGCCCAGCCCGAATTTGCGGACAAGGTCTGAAGGAATTTTTCGGTTTAATATGTACTTTATATGTTCGTCGGCATTGCCCGAATTGAGATTTTTTAAATAGAAGTGCGCGCACTCGTTTAAAATGTTTAAAACCGCGTCGCGCTTGCGCTTGAATTCGGCTGTCTGCTTGTTGTCAAATCCCGTCTGCGGAACGGTAAGCCCCGCCTTGTCGGCAAGAATTTTTACGGCGTCCATAAAGTCCACGTTTTCCATATTGCACACAAACTTTATAACGTCACCCGATTCGCCGCAACCGAAGCAGTGATAGTACTGGTCGGCTTCGTTTATGGCAAACGACGGAGTTTTTTCGTGGTGAAAAGGACAGCAAGCCCAATGGCTTCCGCCGCGCCGTTCAAGCGAGAGATAGCCGCTTGCAACGTCAACTATATTGACCTTTTCCTTTAAAGTTATTAAAAATTCCTGTAATGCGCTTGCCATTTTAATCGTTACCGTCCACAAGCGTCCAGCCCTTGGGCACAAACAGTTTATTGAACGTGTACACGGCGTACCTGTCTGTCATAGACGATACGTAGTCGCATACCGACTGTTCAACGCCGTAAATTTCAGTAAGTTTTTTAAACGTTTCGGGCAGCTTGTCCGTATTTTTAAGATAATAGTCAAACATAGCCGTAAGCATTCTTTCGGCTTTTTCTTCTTCGCCGCGCGCCGAATCGGTATTATAAACACGCTCGAACATAAACGAACGCAACTCTTCGCTTGCGCGCTCTACGCTCTCTTCCATGGCAACGTAATTTTTGCCTGCGGAATTGCGGTAAACGGATGATATTGCCGTGTTAATTCTCTCGCGCGAGCTGTCGCCAAGCACTTCTCTTATGCTTTTCGGAACGTCGGTTTTTTTAAGTATGCCGGCGCGGAACGCGTCGTCCAAATCGTGATTTATGTAAGCTATTCTATCGGCTACCGAAACGCATTTTCCTTCAAGCGTAACGGGGTTTCCGCTCTTTTTATGGTTCAAAATACCGTCGCGGACTTCCTGCGTAAGGTTAAGACCGCGCCCGTCCTTTTCAAGCACGTCCACAACCCTTAGCGACTGTTCGTTATGCTTAAAACCGTTTTTTGAAAGTTTATTCAATATTCTTTCGCCGCTGTGCCCGAACGGGGTATGCCCCAAGTCGTGCCCGAGCGCGATAGCTTCGGTTAAGTCTTCGTTCAAAGCAAGCGCTCTTGCAATGGAGCGGGCAATCTGCGCAACGTCCAAAGTGTGCGTAAGCCGCGTTACGTAGTGGTCGCCTTCAGGAGAAAAGAACACCTGCGTTTTGTTTTTAAGCCGCTTGAACGATTTGCAATAAATAATTCTGTCCCTGTCGCGCTGAAATTCCGTGCGCATTTCGCAAGGTTTTTCTTCCCTTGCTCTGCCGCGCGTATCGGTTGATTTGCATGCGTAGGGCGAAAGAAACAGCTCTTCTGTTTTGTACGTTCTTTCCTTAGGCGTCATTTGTTCTCCGCTTAAATATTACGAAAATTTTTTTGAAATTACTTTTTTTAAACAAAAAATACCGTAAATTTTATTATTTCACTCTTTTATGCAGTTCTTACTCTTGCGAGTGCCTTGTCATTTTGCAAAACCGCCGCCGACGGACAACACTTCACCCGTAACGTATTCGCAGTCTGCAAGATAAGCCGCCGCCGCCGCAACGTCTTCAGGCTTGCCTATTTTGCCCATAGGGATTGTTGAAATAAGCTCTTCAAGCTCCGCGCCGGAAAGATGTCCGTTCATCTCGGTATCGATAACGCCCGGGGAGATACAGTTAACCCTTACGTTTGACGGCGCAAGTTCCTTTGCAAGCGCCTTAGTAAACGCAATCACCGCGCCTTTGGTTGCAGAATATGCAACTTCGCAACTTGCACCTACTTCTCCCCATATCGAAGCGATATTTATAATCGAACCGCCGCCTGCAAAAATCATTTTGTCGGCTACTTCGCGGCAACAAAGATACGTGCCCTTAACGTTTACGTCGAAAATTCTGTTCCAGTCGCCGACAGTGGTATCCTGAATAACTTTTACAAGCGAAATACCCGCGTTGTTTACAAGCACGTCGAGTTTATCGTAAATAGAAAAAAATTCCCTGAACATATTGCGCACTTGCATTTCGTCGGAAATGTCCGATTTCAACAGCACGGGGCAATAGCCAAGCATATTCAACTCTTCCTGAGTGGCAAGCGCGGCGGCTTCGTCCTTGTGGTAATTTAAAACCACTTCGTAGCCGAGTTCAAGAAATTTAAGCGCAACCGCCTTACCTATTCCCTTTGTTCCGCCCGTAATAAGCGCAGTTTTCATTATTTGTTTCCCCTTATTTCATTCAGAGAAAAATCTATTTTTTCAAATATTTCTTTAGGTGAAAGCCCGTCCGTATCAACGATAACGTCGGCAACGCTCTCGTAAATTTTCGACCTTTCGGAAAACAGCTTTTGCAGTCTTTCAGCCGTGTTTCCTTGCAAAAGCGGACGGGTGTTATCGTTTTGAAGCCGCTCTTCAAGCGTGGAAATTTTTGTTCTCAAATAAACGACTTTGTTGCCGTTTGACTTCATTATTGTAACGTTTTCCTGCCTTAACACACAGCCGCCGCCAACCGATATAAAACTGTTGCTTTCAAGCCCGTTTAAGTTTTTCAGAACTTCGTTCTCGATATCGCGGAAATACCGCTCGCCGAAGTCATCGAAAATTTTTGAAATTTCGCCGTACATTGAAACGATTATCGCGTCGGTATCGAATACATTATAACCGTGTATTTGCTCGGCTACATGGGCAACTGTCGATTTACCGCAACCGGGCATTCCTATTAAAATTACGTTGTTCATAATTTAAAACTTTCGCCGGCAAGAATATAACTGTTTTTACCGAAGCCGCAAATTGTGCCGCGGCAAACTTCTGAAATAACCGACTTATGGCGGAACTCTTCGCGCGCGTTGACGTTGGACATATGAACTTCCACTACGGGAGTTTTTATGCAGGAGATAGCGTCGCGAATTGCTATACTGTAATGAGTGAACGCGCCAGCATTCAAAATTACGCCGTCAAAGCCTTCGCCTTCCGCACTCTGTATGCGCGTGCAAATTTCGCCTTCGAGATTGCTTTGAAAGAATACACACTCGTCCTTTTTGAAGTGCGCGACAATTTCCGCGTTGATTTCTTCAAGCGTCTGCGTGCCGTATATGCCCTTTTCGCGCACGCCCGTCATATTCAAATTTACTCCGTTTATAAAAAGCAGTTTCATTTTCTTATCTCCGTCATATACTCGTTAAACAGCTGTTTTGCAATATTGTCGTCGGGCGAAGTCTCCGAATAAATACACTCGGAATAATAAGCCTGATAAAACAGCATTGCCGCGCCGTTGATTATTTTTTTATTAAGACTTTCGGCTATTTCCAAAAATCTGCTCTTTGCAGGCGTGTAAATAAGGTCCACAGCAACTTGGCAGTTTTTTAAAATGCTTTCGTCAACCGGTGAAACGCCTTCACTCTTGTGCATGCCTACGCCGGTTGCGTTTAAAATTAAAAAGTACTCGCTACCGTCAAGTTTTTGAACGGCGTTTACGCCCGAAAACTCCGCCGCGACAGCCTTTGCGTTATCGTAGAGCCTGTCATATATATCAACTCTTTGGCATTTTTCTGCAAGTTTTTTGGCAACGCTTCTTCCCGCACCGCCCGCGCCCAGAACCAGCGCGGTTTTACCGCAAACGTCAACTCCGTTGTTTTTAAGCATAAGCGCGAAACCCATACCGTCTGTATTGTAGCCGCGCTTATTCTTGCACGTAACCGTATTCACCGCGCCGAACGCTTTTGCGTCGTCTACAATTTCGCTAAGGTACGGAATAATTGAAAGTTTGTACGGAATTGTTACGTTGAAGCCGTCGTAATCTTTTAAAAGCCGCTCAACGCTTTCTTCAAACTGATTTTCGGGAATAGAAATTTTATCGTAACTTACTTTATAGCCCAGCCTTTGTGCGATAAACGCGTGAATTTCAGGGCTTTGAGATTTTGAAACGTCCTTCCCCGTAACCGCAAGTTTATATTCTTTCATTCCTACGCTCCCTGATTTTGGCAACACTCTTTTAAAAGCGTTACGTACTCGTCAAAACCAATCTTTATTTCCGCGCTTTCGCCGTACGTTTTGGGAACTATAATCGAAACCTTTTCGTCATTGTTCTTCTTATCGTGCAAGGCGAATTTTGCGGCAACTTCAATATCTTTGTAAACGGGCTTTTTTATTACCGAAAGTATAAGATTTTTAAGCTTTTCGGCGTATTGCCCCCCGCATATACCAATCTTTTGCGCAATGTACAGCTCGTAGTACATTCCGATAAGCACAAACTCACCGTGCGATTTTTTGCGGTAATAAAGCTCTAACGCGTGCCCCGTGGTATGCCCTAAATTCAACGTTTTTCTCGCGCCGCCGCTATCGCGCTCGTCGCTTTCAACAACGCGCGCTTTATGCAAAATGCACTTGCTTATAACCGTATCTAAATATTCAAGATCTTTTAAATTTTCAGCGCTTTGAAGGCTTTTCAAAATTTCACCGTCCAGCGCGCCGTATTTTATTATTTCGCCAAGTCCGCAACGAATTTCCCTTTCAGGCAAAGTGCGCAAAAACACGGGATCAACTATAACTTCTTCGGGCTGATAAAACGTGCCTACCGCGTTTTTTACGCCGCCGAGATCAACTGCCGTTTTGCCGCCGACAGAGCTGTCAACCTGTGCCAAAAGCGTTGTAGGTATTTGCACAAGGTGCACGCCGCGCATATAAAGCGCCGCGGCAAGCCCGGCGATATCGCCGACAACTCCGCCGCCGAAAGCCACAACATAGCAGTTGCGGCGCATACCCGCTTTTAACATTTCGTCTAAAATGGCAACAAGATTTTTGCTGTTTTTACTGGCTTCGCCGCCGACAAGTATTTTAACGGGTACGTTGTTTCCGAACGTGTCCCATATCAGCCTTCTGTACAGCGCAAACACGTTGGCGTCCGTTACAATAAAAAGCTGCCTTCCGCAAAGTGCAGGCGCGTATTTTTCAAAAGCTCCCGCGCCGCAGTGCACTATACTTTTTTGCGCCGTATTCAAGCGTATATCTTGCATATCATTGCCCCAACTTAGAATATCTTTCCTTAACTTCGCGCATGTTGTCGCCGCCCAAACGCTTTGAAACCACGTCTGCAAGCGCAAATGCAACAACGCTTTCAAGTATTATTTCAGCCGCACAAATTGCCGCCGCGTCGCTCCTTTCGCTTGCGGCAACGCAAGGCTTTTTAGTAATGAAGTCAACCGTGTTTAAGCCTTTCATAAGCGTGGGTATAGGTTTCATTGCGGCGCGAAGAACAATTTCTTCGCCGTTAGACATACCGCCTTCTATGCCGCCCGCATTGTTCGTTTTGCGGTAGAATTTTTTATCGTAAAAAATTTCGTCGTGAACCTTACTTCCTGCAAGCGCGGCGGCTTTGAATCCAAGCCCTATTTCCACGCCCTTAATAGCCTGAACGCTCATAGCCGCGGCGGCTAAAACGGCGTCCAGCTTTTCGGAATAGCTCATACAACTGCCGAAACCGCTTTTAAGACCTTTTATGCGGATTTCCACAACTCCGCCGGCAGTATCGCCGTCCGCAATCAACTTATCTATCTTTTGCATAGCCGCCTTCTGCTTGTCCTTGTCAAGCATAAACAGCGGCTCTTTCTTTGCCGCATCCAGCTGGCAAAAATCGTATTCGTTACCGTCTTCTATTCCGCACACAGCTTTAACGTAGCCCGAAATTTCCACGCCGAGCGCGCCCAAATATTGCCTTGCTATGCTACCGGCGGCAACGCGCACTGCGGTTTCTCTTGCACTTGCACGTTCTAAAATATTGCGCGCGTCCTTCTGATCGAACTTTAAAAGTCCCGTCAAATCGGCGTGCCCGGGGCGAACTCGCGTCAAAGTTTTTTGCGCAGTATCGCAACCTTCGGGCGCTATAACGCTTTGCCAGTTTGCATAATCTTTATTTTCAATAAAAAACGCGAGCGGGCTTCCGAGTGTCAGTCTGTTTCTCACCCCGCTCAAAATTTCAACACTGTCGCGCTCTATTTTCTGTCTTGCGCCCCTGCCGTAGCCGCACTGCCGCAACGCAAGGTAGCCGTTGATTTGATCAATATTAATTTCAAGGTTCGAAGGCAAGCCTTCTATAACTCCTACAAGTCCCTTGCCGTGCGATTCTCCCGCCGTGGTCAGTTTCATTTTCTCTCCTTTACTACGCTGAAATCTCCGTCTGCAACGGTAAAAGTTACCGTTCCGTTAACGTCCGTGCGGTACAGCTTGTCCCCCACGTATAGTTGCGCGTTTGCAACCGCGCCCGCCGAAGGGCTGTCCATTCCGTTTTCGCCTACCGAAATAACCGCTGCCCCTTCGTACGGTTGAATAAAATCGTACAATTCGGCGCACTCAGCGCCCTTATAACCGTTATGCGCCGCCTTTATAATGCGCGTGTTTCTGATTGATATATTGCCTTTCGCCGTGGCAAATTCGCCTTCGGGATGTTCTGTCAACAACTGGTGTTGACGCTCATTAGACAAATCGCCGCAAAGCAATATTCCAACGCTTTGATATTCAATGTAAATAACCGCCGAAGAATCCCAAACGTTTTTATCGGTCGGATCTTTATTCAGCTTGTCGTAGTCGCCGCCTTCGAGAGTGTGCGCCGACGGTGAAAGCACGCAAAGCAAATATTCGTCTTCGAATACGCCCGCGCCGTACTCGGTATACTCCGCCTTAGTGCGGTCTTGCTCGTTAGAAATATTGCTGTTTATAACGTTAAGCTGATTATAAAAACCCGCGTAGCCGTCGTTTATCTGCGTATGCTTGCAATAGGGAACGAATACCTTGTCCACCTGCTTATAACAAAGAATTTCCGCAAGCCCGCCCGAACGCTCTTTTCTTACCGAAGTGCAAAAAAGATAATCTATTTTATCTATTGCGCGTCTGTTCAACGTTTTTAAAACGTTCAACTCGTGGTTATGCGTTCCGTCGCCTGCGTCAATCAATGCGCACTTCCCGTCTGGAAATTCCACAAGCGTACAATCGCCGTAGCCTACGTCGATAAACGTTATGCGGAACGCGCCGTCTGCGTTTTTATCTTTGCGCGCAACGAGATAAGCGGTTAAGTATTTTACGGGAATAAAAAAGTTTGTAATAATTATCGCCGCGGCAAGCGCTACGGTAATTATAGTTATTGCCAAACTTATTCTGCGTCTTTTATTGGGCTTGCCTTCGTTATTCATACTCACTGCTTAAAAAACTCGCCGTAAATTGCGCGTATGCACTTTTCGTAATCGGCGTTTTTAACGCCTACGATAATGTTAATTTCGCTTGAACCCTGGTCAATCATTTTAACGTTTATATCGGCTGCGGCAATAGCGGCAAAAAGCCTTGCACTGGTACCGACCGACGACGACATTCCGTGTCCCACAGTTGCAATAAGCGCAATATTTTCTATTACCCTAATCACGTCGGGGTCTACCGCCGCTTTTATTCCTTCAATGACTTTGCTAAATTCAAGTCCTTCAAGGCGCTCGCTTTCCACAACGAGCGACATTGTGTCTATGCCGGAAGGTATGTGCTCAACCGAAATACCTTCGTCTGCAAGCACCTTTAAAACCTTGCTTATAAAGCCGACTTCTGAGTTCATTGCCGCTTTTTCGATATAGATTACCGTAAAATTCTTTTTACCGGCAATGCCAGTTACCGTATCGCCGCTTTGAACGTAGCGCGTTACGGGTACAATGCTAGTTCCTTCGTCTTGGGGGCGGAAGGTATTTTTTATTTTTATGGGAATATTCGCCTTGCGCAAGGGAAAAATAGAATCGGAATGAAGCACGTTTGCGCCCATGTAGCTGAGCTCGCGCAGTTCTTTATACGAAATAGTTTTAATTTGAGCGGGGCTGTCTACAATGCGCGGATCGCATGCGAGAAAGCCGGAAACGTCAGTCCAGTTTTCGTATACCGAAGCGTTTACCGCACGTGCAACTATTGCGCCCGTTATGTCAGAGCCGCCGCGCGAAAACGTTTTTACCTTTCCGTCCGCACCCTTGCCGTAAAAACCGGGAAAAACCGCCAACTTTGCGCCTTCGCAAGCCTTTGATATGGCTTTGTACGATTTATCGCCGTCCAACGCGCCGCTTTCATCGAAAAATATAACGTCTTCGGCGTCGATAAATTTTGCACCGAGCACTTCGGCAAAGATGCGCGCGCTGAGATATTCCCCGCGCGAAGCGGTAAATTCTTCGCTTTTTTCAGCTTTTATGCGCTTTTCAGTGCTGTTTAAAACTTCTTCAATATCGAAATTGAGATTTAATTGCTTTACAATTCCCGTAAAGCGCGAGCGCACTGCGGCAAAATTCTTTGCAAAATTTTCGTCGCTTGAAATACTTTCGTGGCATTTATAAAGCAAATCGGTAACTTTTATATCGCCCGAATAGCGCTTACCGGGCGCGGAAACCACAACAAAGCGGCGCTCCGCGTCGCTTTCAATAATATTTTTTACGTTTTTAATGACGTTGCCGTCCGCCATGGACGTTCCGCCGAACTTACAAACTTTTACTGACATATCTTCTCTTTTAGTTTTTCTGTAATTATCTTCCGTTTACGGCTCACTTAATTTTTTTAGCTTCTACGTAATAGCGCTTTTCGTTGCCTTCGCCCATAGAAAAAGTCTTTCTCGGCAAATTTCCGCCCGTTATAATCAAATTGAAAAAATCGTCCTTTCGAATTGCGGGAAGAATTATTCCCACGCCGCCGCTTTCGGTCAATTCGCAAATTTCGCTTTCGCCGTGAATATAGTCCACTTCACCGCCGTAAGCTAAAAGAAATTCGGAAATATAATTATCTATTGCTCTTATTCCGTTCGGTATATTTTCGCAAAAAGCTATCTTTGCTTTTTTGCCCCCTGTTACAGTATACGCAGTTTTACTTCCCGAAGTTTTCAAGCCGCTTAAAAATTCGCTAACTTTCCCGGTTTTAACCAGCCTGTGAATAGGCTCGAAATTCAAAGATTTATCGTATATATTTACAACTTCGCATAGCGCAAAGCGCGCGGGATGGTTTTTCCGCTCGCTCTCAGAAAGTTCTTTTTTAATATTTTCCCAACAAGTTTTTGCCGTTGCAAGCGAGTGATTTCCGTCGCCTACGGCAAAAAGCAAACCGTCGCTACCGACAAGCGAATACAGCTTTTTTATAACTTCTTCGGCATTTTCAACGAACGTGCCCTTAACGTGTCCGCCGCCCTGCATAAGCTCGAAGTCGTACAACACTTTTCCGCGCTTTACGCTTTTTACAACCGAATTCGTTTTATCGTCGTACAAAAGCATTGCGTGCGGAAGTTCCACTCCCGCGTTTTCGCGTATTTTAACGCGCGGCGGAATACGCTCTAAAATAGTGGCTTCGGTTGAACGGATTGCACACTTTGCACCGCGTTCGTAAGAATAGTCTTCCAAATCAACGGCAAGCACAATACCAGTTCTTACGCCCGACTGCGTTGTTCGTTCAACAAGTACGAACCCGCCGCAAACGCTTTCAAAAACGCCGCCTTCAAGGTATTCGCACATAGTACGGTTTATTTTTTCAATACGCTGCGCCGCATTGTCGGAAAGATAAATTTCTGGAAAAATAAGATTGTACGCGCTTATTTTGCCCTTCGTTATTTCTTCCACTTTGCACCAGTAAGCGCCGTCGGACGTGTACTGGTCGCAGGCGTTCACCGCCCAAGCCGACATATCGCAACCGACTTTGGGCAAAAGTATTTCAGGTATTTTTATTGTGTTCATATCGTTATCAAATGTTTACGAATATTACCGTAAACGCCGCAAGCGCGATTGCAAGCAGCTTAATGGGCCAGTTTTTAGTGAATAACTCCGCAAGGAA
>CAZQFP010000024.1:0-15952 GCA_964592605.1 uncultured Clostridia bacterium
GCGCTTTTCGGCAACCCCGATATTCTTCTTTTGGACGAGCCTACCAACAACCTCGACATAAAGACGGTGCGCTGGCTTGAAAACTATCTTTTGGACTTTGAAAATACTATTATCATAGTTTCGCATAACCGCCACTTTTTAAATAAGGTGTGCACGCACATATGCGACGTGGACTACGGCAAAATAAATATGATGCTCGGCAATTACGATTTCTGGTATGAAACAAGCCAGCTTATCGCCCGCCAACAGCGCGACCAAAATAAGAAGAACGAACAGCGCGCAAAGGAATTGCAGGACTTTATAGCAAGGTTTGCCGCAAACGCAAGTAAGTCGCGGCAGGCTACTTCGCGCAAAAAGGAACTTGAAAAACTCACTATTTCCGACTTCAAACCTTCGCTCCGTAAATACCCGTATATCGACTTTAAATTCGAAAAAGAAATCGGCAACGATATTTTAATGGTGGAAGGGCTTACAAAGAAAGGTTTTTTCGAAAACGTTTCGTTTACCGTTCAAAAGGACGAAAAAATAGGCATAGTTTCAGATAAAAGTACGACGGTTTCAATGTTGTACGACGTTTTAACCGGCAAGGTACAGCCTGATGCGGGAACGGTAAAATGGGGCAAAACAATCACCGTTTCGTATTTCCCCGAAAACAATTCGGAATTTTTTGCGGGATGCCCCTTGACGCTGGTTGAATGGCTCAGCCAGTTCTCAAAGGACCACTACGAAGAATATCTTCGCGGCTGGCTCGGAAGAATGTTGTTTTCGGGCGAAGAAGCGTTAAAACAGGCAAAAGTGCTTTCCGGCGGCGAAAAAGTGCGCT
The DNA here is from genome assembly GCA_964592605.1 of uncultured Clostridia bacterium. Taxonomy (GTDB): domain Bacteria; phylum Bacillota; class Clostridia; order Christensenellales; family Borkfalkiaceae; genus Coproplasma. Next base: position 824 of record CAZQFP010000024.1, read on the forward strand.
GTATGCTTGCAAAAATGATGCTTGAAGGCAGTAACTTTTTAATTTTAGACGAACCTACCAACCATCTCGACCTTGAATCCATCACAGCTCTCAACGGCGGTATGAAAAACTTTAAAGGCTGTATGCTTTTCACTTCGCACGACCAGGAACTTATGAATACCGTTGCAAACAGAATTATAGAAATCAACGGTACGAAGAAGTTCGACAAGGGCGTAACCTACGACGAGTATTTGGACATTATTACAAAGTAACGGTTATTTTCCGACAAGATAAGACACAATATTGTAAAATAATCCATAATATTTTAAAATATTTTTTAGCATTATTTTACAAAATTACTTTACATTTGTCTTTTTGTGTAATATAATCTTTTTCACTAACCGATTTTTGGAGGAAAAAGATATGAAAAAGGCAAATATTGCTGTTTTTGTCAATAACGAAGATTTTTTAAAAGAAATTAAGGAATGCGTTGCCGCAGCCGAAGGGTATGAAGTGTGCGCTTCGACGCCCAACGGCAATACGGCGGTAGAACTTATTAAACATACCGAACCCGACGTTGCCGTCGTGGATTTGGTTTTGGCGGGGCTTGACGGTTTCGGCGTTTTGGACTTTATAAAGGAAAACCGTCCGCAGTGTTTAGCAATAGCAGTAGGCGGTTTTGTAGACGATAAAATTATAAACGAAGCAATAGACCACGGTGCGGTTTACTATCTCGCAAAGCCGGTGAAGGCGGAAACGCTTTTAGAGCGCATACGCGATTTGTCAAGCGACAAAGCTATCGACTACCGTGTTGGTGCGGACAACCGCGACAGGCGCAAGGTAAGTTCGCTTGACGAAAAAATCAGCAATATATTTATAACTATAGGTATACCGCCGCACATTAAGGGCTTTGTGTACTTGCGCGAAGGTATTAAAATGGCAGTGGAAGAGCCTTCGGTTATAAACAGGGTAACTAAAGAGCTGTACCCTAAAATAGGCGAAAAGTTCGAAACATCGGCAAGTAAAGTTGAAAGGGCAATCCGACATGCAATAGAAGTTGCGTGGAACCGCGGACGCTCTGAAGCGATAAGCTCTATTTTCGGCGCGAGAGTATACATAGGTAACGAGCGCCCGACCAACAGCGAATTTATTGCGCTTGTTGCAGATAAACTTTTGCTTGAATCGTTTAAATGAAATATATTAAGATTATTAAAACCGCGGCGGTTGTAAAAGTACCCGCCGCGGTTTTTCATTTAACCGGTAGAAGAATTAACATATTTATACAATTATGCAAAAATATAGCTCGTTTTTTTGACTATTTTAATGTTTTTGCGTATAATATACTGCAATCAGTTGTCATTTGCCGTACTTTATTGTATAATATCAAAAAATAAGGCTTGGCAAAAAGAAGTAACAAATATGTTGAGTATTAAAGAAAAAAATTCAAAAACCGTGCGTTTGGTTACCGGCATAGTGCTTGGCGCAATGACGGTTATTTTGGGTGCGCTCTTCATATGGCAAACTTTGGAAATATATCTTGCAGGTAACGGTTATTCGCGTGAAATCGTCGCTACGGCAATAGGCAGAATATCGCCCGCAATCTGGATTTGGCTTATTATGGCGGTTGCCGCGTTCATATTGTGGGAAGTTTTTCCCGCACCCAAACAGCGCTTTAAACAGGACAGACTGTACACGTTGTACCGCCTTAAAAAGCGTATGCCCGAAGAAGTGGACGGTGAATTTGCTTCGTCGTTAAAAGTTGTTAAGAGCGAAGAGTTGATTTTATTTATTTTGCGTATTGTGGCGGCGGCTGTATGTCTTGGTGCTGCGGTTTACGCAATAGTTTATCTTGCAATTCCTTCGCATTTTCCGCCTAATGAAGATAAAACGCCTATAGTTTTCAATATGGCTATACGCGTTTTGCCCGTAGCAGTCGGCGCGCTTCTGGTTTTATGCGGAGTTGAAATCTACGCGGGAATTTCCGCAAAAAAGCAACTTCCCGAAGTTAAAAAAATTGTTAAAGATATAAAGCCGATAGGGCACGTTCCCGACCACCCCAAATTTTTAAGCGAATTTTATAATAAGATTGCAAAAAGGTCATGCGACAGCCGCTTTTACAGTGGTTTTTACAAATTTTTGAATTTTGTAATCAAGTATAAAATATGGATTGTCCGCGCCGTAATAGGCTGTGTGTTTTTGGCGTTCTTCATAGCGGGTATTTTCAACGGCGGAATGAGCAATATGCTTCTTAAAGCTATAAAAATCTGTAAGGAGTGTATCGGTCTTGGCTAAGTTTAAAAACTTTTTCCTAAAAATAGGCAGATGGTTTAAAAACCATGCGCCCACAAAGCGCCGCCTTATACAGATATATTCCGCGCTTTTATTCAACGCCAATATTAAGGGCTATTTTGCTTCAGGCGTAAACGTTGTTTCCGGCAGTGCCACAAAATATTTGTGTACGCCCGGACTTAACTGTTATTCTTGCCCCGGGGCGGTAACTGCATGTCCGCTTGGCGCGTTGCAGAACGCTCTTTCGTCTTCGGGCAATACCGCGCCGTACTACGTGCTCGGAATAATAGGTCTATTGGGGCTTATTCTCGGCAGAACTATCTGTGGCTTTTTCTGCCCTACGGGACTCGGACAGGAGCTTTTATATAAAATTAAGACGCCTAAACTCAAGAAGAGCAAATATACGCGAGTGCTTTCGTATTTTAAGTACGTTTTGCTTGCCGTATTCGTAATAGCAATCCCGCTTATTTACAGCACAATTCCCGCATTTTGTAAGTACATATGCCCTTCGGGAACTATGGCTTCCTTGCTTCAACTTTCAAACGGCAACAGTACGTTTTTCGGTGATCTCGGTTTGCTGTTTACTTGGAAATTTGCGTTACTTGTTGTATTTATCGTTTTAAGTATTTTCATTTACCGCTTTTTCTGTCGCTTTATTTGCCCGCTTGGCGCAATACTCGGATTTTTCAACAAAATTTCGTTCCTTGGCGTTAAGCTCGAAGAGCAGAAGTGTATCGAGTGCGGATTGTGTTTACAGACGTGCCCTATGGACATCCGCAAGGTCGGCGACCATGAATGTATAAGTTGCGGCGCGTGCGTGCCCGTTTGCCCTACGAACGCGATAAGTTGGAAGGGTTCTAAAATTTTCGTACACGGAAACGCAGTTAAAGCTACGGCCGCACAGCAAGTGGAAGAAGCTCCCAAACTCAGCGCTTTGCTTGCAAGCGGTACGGTTCAAAGTACCGCACCGGTTGCGGCTGAAAATTCCGCTCACAATGTTTTGGCGGAAAAGCCCGAAGCAAATGCTGTTGAAGCTGACGAAAAAGCCACTGTAATTGCTCAAAAGCAACTTGAAAACGTTGAACAGCCGCAAACCGAAAGCGGCGCGGCGGTTAAAGTTGTTGCAACGGAAAACAAGATTAAAAAACGCAATTTTTGGCTTCAATTCGGCGCTTGGGCGCTTGCTCTGGCTGTGCTTGTAAGCGCGCTGGTGTATTTCAATTTCTTTGCTCCGGAAAACAAGTTGCCGGTTTACGAAGTCGGCAACGTAATGCCTGATTTCACGTTGGAAACTTACGTTACGGACGGAGCAAAAGAGAACGGAGAGATGAAGTATACAAGCGTATCTTCAAATATTTCCGACGAAAATACACTTACGTTAAAAGGCAAAGTAACCGTTTTAAATTATTGGGCAACGTGGTGCGGTCCTTGCGTCAGTGAATTGCCCGGGTTTGAGCGCGTAAGAAAAGAATTCGGCGACCAAATAAATATGATTGCGATACACGATGCTCAATCCGCAATAAATAACGACGTTTACGTTCAAGGATTTATTGACCAACCTAACAACGATAAGTTGGACAGTTGGTCGGATTGGGGCATTATATTTGCCAAAGACGCGGTTGACGCAGAAACTTATATAATGCTCGGCGGAGACGGCGGTTTGCCGATGACGGTCGTAATAGATGCCGAAGGCGTAATTACTTTTGTTAAGACGAGCTCAGTGGAAGAAGGCGAACTTCGCGAACTTATCACGAATGCGCTTAATAAGTAGACAGGTAAAATAATAACCGCCGCAAGCATAGCTTGCGGCGGTTTGGTTTATAGTAATTAGTTTGCTTTAACAATTTTAATGGTAAACGTTCCTTCTTGCGTTACGTGTAAGCTCTGATTTTCAGCATAGGTATAACCGATTGTAGCCAAACCGTTTAACTGAACGTGGAAACCGTAGGGCGCATCTGACTTTTTTTCATTCAAGTCAAGGGGAGTACCGTCCAAATTGTGCGGTGTAGCCTTACCGTCAGCGCTGAGTTGTGTAGGTCTGCCGTAGCAGTTTCCTTCAGCTTCGGTGCCCTGTTCGTTCGATCTGCACCACTGTGCGGAAAGTTTGGTTAAATCAACGTTTGCATCGTCGCAAACTACTTGAACGGAGTAGCCCGTTTCGGTATTGCCGCCGCAAGCGGTTGCAAACACTGCCGCACAAGTTACCGCAATAGCTAACACAAGCAATAACGCAATGCGTTTAATCATTTTTTGCATAAAAATCTCCTATAATATTAAATTTGTGGCGCAGAGAGAGGGATTTGAACCCCCGTACGCATTCCTGCGTAACACGATTTCGAGTCGTGCGCGTTCGACCACTCCGCCATCTCTGCATAAAAATATTAAGTTAGGGAGTGGGCGAACGTGCAGCGTTCGTCGAACCGAACACGCAAGTGTTACCACTTTGCCATTCCTTAAGTCTTAGTTATTTTATAACATCGGCATTCAAATTTCAAGTAATTTTAACGCGTAATTGAATTTTTTTATCTGAAATGCTCTTTTGTACGGCGTAAAACCTTGCGCATGTTGACAAAACTCAAATTTATTTGTAAAATACAAAAAAACAATTCGGGGTAGAGCGGTGGACTGGATTGCCATTCCAATAGTAATTTTAATACTGGGTCTGCTGACTATAATCGTCTGTTCGTTTCACTTTTCGCATAAAAGAAAAATCCGCGTGCAGATAACGGGGCTTGCAAAATGCGCCGTGGAAATGACGCCTGAAGAATTTATTGAAATGCGCAAAACGAGCTTTGGCGGCAAAGGAAATCCTTATTATTCGCTTAAAAGCAATTTTGCCGGCGTATACATACTTTATAATAAAACTAAGGGCAAGTATTACGTGGGGCAGGGGAAGTACATTCTTAACCGCATAAATTCGCACTTTACGGGTAAAGGCAACGGCGACGTTTACGCCGATTACAAGTACGGCGACGAGTTTACCATTAAGGCGATTGCGCTTAAAAAAAGCGGCTATAAAAACCTAAACGATTTGGAACGCGACACCATAGCCACGTTCGACGCATTTGCAAAGGGCTATAATAAAACAAGGGGCAACTCTTAAGCGGTTTTGTGCTTGACTTTTGAAACGTGTAAATATATAATATTTTTATTAAAAAATAAAAGGTGATTTTATGTATTGCAAATATTGCGGCGCAGAAATAGTCGACGGCGCGTACATATGCACAAAGTGCGGTAGGCTTGTTAACGAAGCCGCACTCAAAAAAGATACTGAAGAATGCGACAAAAAGAAGGAAAACACTATTGCGATAGTAGGATTCGTTCTTTCGTTTTTCGTTGCCATAGCGGGCTTAATTTGTAGCATAATAGGCTATACCCGCGCAAAAAAGGACAATTTGCCGCATAAAGGGCTTGCTCTTGCAGGCATTATAGTAAGCGCGGTATCAATGGGGCTTTCCGTAATTTATTTAATTACTATGTTAATCTGGATGCCCTATATAATTCAAGCGATTGTTAAGTGCATAATTTGGTTTTTCCTTGCACTTTTCGGAGCGGCTTAATAATTTAAAAAATATAGCAAAATCCGCCGACGGCATTTTAGCCGTCGGCGGATTTATTTAATTAAACAAGCTATATTACGGGGGTAATTATAATTTTGCGTATTTATTTTCAAAGTTCGGCGATAAATTTTTTTAAACAGGTGCAGGGAGTGCCGTCGCTTAAATAACCCGTATCGTTACACTTTTTACAACTGTATTGCGGCGTAAATTCCGCACTGTCAATGCCTAATTCTTTAAGCCGTTTTTGTCCGTTTTCTTCACATTCTCTAAGCCGGTTTACAATTTTCTTTGCATCGGTATTGTCTTTAACTTCGGCAAAAGCAAGCTCTATTGCAAGCTCGTTAATTTTATTGCGAATATTTCCGTAAACTTCGTCAGCCATAGCGCGCGCAAGCGCTTTTTCGGCTCTTTGTTCGGCGGCGTGCCGTAAATCGTAGTAGTGGCTTTCGATTTCGGCTTTGGTATAACCGCCGTTTTTTTGAGAAGTAGCGGACTGTACAGGAACGTTTTCTATTGTAAAAATTTCGTTAGCTTTCCATGAAGAAAGCACACCGTTCACATAAGCTAAGGGGTTGGATTTGTCTGCGGAAATTTTTGCCGCTTGAATAATCATTTCGTCGGTAAAATTCCAGCTTCTCCAGCGCGCAAGGCTCTCTCTGTCCCAGTCTAAAACCTTTCTAGTCAGACCGCAAGTTGAAAGTATTTTCTTTAAAAATGCGTCGTTGTTTTCCTGCGCTTTAATATATTCGGCAATACTTTCGTCGGCAACAATGCCGTCTTCGTACAGCTTTTTTACAGTTTCGTCAAGCCGCTCAAACGTATTTATACCGCGCTTGAAACAGAAAGTGGAAAGGGTCTTCAATGCGCCGTAAGAATAGCCGTAATTGCGCCATATTCCCGTGTAATTTTCAATATAAGGCGCAGAATTTTGCATATATACGCCAATGTTTTTTGCAATTTCCAAAGTGGCGGCGTACAGCTCGTTTTTGCTCTTGCAGTAGTCGGCAATTTCTTTCTCGTCGAACTTCTTGTTTTTGTAAAGGTCGCAGATAACTTCGTCCAGCTTTTCGCACGATTTTACTTTGAACTGTTTTGCTGCGGCAAGTATTGCTTTGTCGTCAAATTCAAGTTCTGCAGTCCACTTTTTATACAGCTTGTCGTCTTCGATATCGGGCTGTTTTTTTATGCCCGCCGCGCTGAACAGCTTTAACAGTGCGGGAGTAGAAGAATAGAAGTTTGCAAGCCGTTTTTCAACCTGCTCGGTGGTAAACGAGTTGTCTGCAATAAAACTTGTAATAACTTTCTCTATGTACGAAAATCTGATTTTATTGTCGCCAGTCATCTTCACGCAGTACTTTAAAATCATTAAAAGCGCGTCCGGCTTAAAGCCGTACTCGTCCATATAGTAGAAGTATTTTTGGAATTCGTTTGTCGAAATCATTCTTTCCGGAATTATAGTCTGCGCACTTTCGGTAAAGCCGGAATATTTTTCGGGCTTAAACTTTTTGGGCGTGCCGTAAACGTTTTCAGCGTCCAGAAGTTTTATCTCGAACGGCGAAAAAGAAAGAACTGAAACAAGTTCCATTTCTTCAAGGTATTCAAAGTAGCCGCGCGCCGCATCTTCCGTCATGTCAAGTCTTTCCGCAAGGTCGCAAAGGGCGTAGTTTTGCGCGCCGCTCTGGTACAGATACAGCGAATAAAGGTATACCTTAACCGCGCCCGCTTCCAGCACGGGCAGATATTTGGTTATGAACTTGTTTTCTACCTGTGTGAACGACTTTTTTTTAAGTTCGTCCGAAACCGAAATAAAGGGCATTTTATGTAAACTCCGCAAATTACGCTTGCTTTATTCTGCTGAAAGGACTATAATAATTAGACTGGAAAATGTCGCAAAAGCAAGGTAAGTTACATTATACTTGCACTTTGTAAAAAAATCAACACACTTTTTTGTGTTTTTGGCAAATTTTTTATTGATGAAAATACTTCACACTTCCGATTTGCATATCGGCAAAAAACTTATGGGCAGGGAACGCTACGCGGAATACCGCGCGGTTCTTTCCGAAATTGCCGAAATCTGTCGCAAAGAAGAAGTAGAACTAACGCTGATTGCCGGCGACGTTTTCGATACGTACACACCGTCTGCGGAAGCGGAAGAAATTTTTTACAGCGGCGTAAAAAATATAGCCAAACATTGCGCCGTACTAATAATTTCTGGCAATCACGACGATTACGTGCGCCTGACGGCGGCGGCTTCTCTTGCGGAAGAGTTAAACGTCTATATCATAGGCAACAATCTTTCGGCAGTGAATTGCAACAAGCGCGGAAGCGTTTACCCCGAAAAGTCTGGTTGCGGCTGGGTTATTTTTAAAAACGGTAATGGCGAAAGAACGTACGTTAACGCGCTTCCGTACCCCAACGAAGCGAGATTTAAGGAAGGCAAATCCGACGAAGCGTTTTGCGACAAAGCGGCGCGCTGGATTGCCGTTGGCGAAGAAGGCAAAACCGAAAAACTGCCTTCAGTGTTCTTGTCGCATATATTCGTTGCTGGCGGAGCGGTTTCCGACAGCGAAAGAGAAATTGACCTTGGCGGAGCGCGAGTAGTTCCCTTAAATTTGTTGCCCGAATGTGATTACTGCGCGCTTGGACATCTTCATCGCCGCCAAAAACTTGGCAAAAACGCCTATTACAGCGGCGCGCCCATGCAGTTTTCGTTTGACGAAAGCGGTGCGGAAAAGTCCGTAAATTTATTTGATTTAACTCAAAACGGCGTTGAAAATTTCCGTCAGGTGCCTGTAAACGGCACAAAAAAGTTAATACGTTTGCAAGCCGTGGGCGTTTCTGACGGGTTGAAGTTACTTGAAAATAATGCCGAATATTTCGTAGAACTTACTTTAATTTTAAACGAGCCGTTAACTTCCGACGAAAGCTCGCTGTTACATTCCAACGAAAATTTAATTTCACTTAAAGTGGAAACTCCCGATGCACCGCAAAAAGTAAGGGTTTCCAACAGAGAAAAAAGCTCTTCGCAGTTGTTTTCGGAATTTTATTCGTCGCGGTATCATGCAGACGTTTCCGAAGAACTTTTAGCGCTTTTTCTTTCGTTGACGGAGCAAGAATGAAGCCTGTAAAACTTACTTTCAACGGAATAAACAGCTTTTCCGAGCGTACCGTAATAGACTTTGAAGCTCTTGCGCAAAACGGACTGTTCGGCATTTTCGGCGATACGGGTAGCGGGAAGTCAACAATTTTAGACTGCATAAATTTTGCACTGTACGGCAACGTTGAACGCAGTAAGGAAAAGACCGATATAATAAACTACCGCTGCGACAAAGCCGAAGTGGAATTCGTATTCGATATTTTAACCGAAGGTAAGCGCAAGCGCTACACCGTGCAAAGAGTGGTAAAACGCGATAAAAGCGGTACGCACAAGGCTACATTGTACGAAGACGACGGCGACAAGGAACTTTGCATAGCCGACAAGGCGTCTTCGGTTGAAAAAAAGATAGTTGAAATTTTGGGCGTAACCGCCGAAGATTTCAGAAAGTGCATAGCGCTTCCGCAGGGCGAGTTTTCGGAATTTGTAAAGTCCGCTCCGCGTGAAAGACTTGCGCTGATTGAAAGGTTGTTTTCGCTTTCCAGATACGGCGAGCGGCTTAAAGAAAAGATAAATAACCGCCAAAACGCGATTGAAAGCCAATATCAGAATTTTTCGGGCAAACTCAGCGCTTATGACAGCGTAAGCGACGAAGTGCTTGACGAAGCGCGTAAAATACTTGAAGCTAATAAAAAAGAGCTTGAAAGTATTACGCCGGTGGCTGACGCATGCGCAAAAAATTGTCAAAGACTGCGCGCGCTTAAAGAAAAGCGCGACGAGCTTGAAAATATAAAGGCGGAACTTGCCGCTACCGAAGAGAAAAGAACGCAGATGGAAGAGCTGCGGCAAATGCTTGTTGCGTTGCCTGCTTGCAGAGAAGTCAAACAAGTTGCCGCAGTTGCCGAAGAAATGCGGCGTGCGATTGAAAAATATAATACCGAAATTGTTGCGGTTAAAGAGCGGCTGACTACTTGCGAAAAGCGCATAGCCGAGCTTGAAAAGGCAATTAAAGAAGGCAATCACGAAGATAAAATACAGGAACTTTTAAAGCGTTCGGCTCAGTTTAAAACCATTGCCGGAAAGCCCGAAAGGCTTAAAATAATTTTAAAAGAACTTGAAGCAAAGCGCGGCGAGTACCGAAGCGCAGAAGATAGAGTGCAAACGTTAAGGGCGCAAAAACTTCGCGCCGAAGAAGAGTTTAAGAGCGCCGAAGAAGATTTTAAAAGCAAATCCGGCGTAGATTTGGAACAGCTTGTCGGCGTAAAATTCAAGGGTGCTGTGCTTCGCGGCGAGTACGTTTCCACACTGGAATATCTTGCGGCGCTTTACGGCAACGTAAAAAGTTTTAAAGAAGATTCTCCGCTCTATAATTACGTCAGCGCGGAACTGAAAGCTAAAATCAAGGAATACGAAATACGCATTTCCGACGTAAAAGATTTTGGCGGCGAAGCTGCGGGACAGCTTGAAGAGCTGAGAAGAATAGATAACGAGCGTAGCGCGGCGCAAAACGTTTTAAACCAAAAAAAGGACGCTTTGCAAAAACTGAAGATTGCAGAAGAAACGCTTGCGGTCGAGCTTAAAACTATTAAGGTCGACGGCGAAAAACTTAGAGAGCGCGCCGACGAGCTCGCCGCTGAAATAAAGGGCGTATTTGGCGGAAGCGCGGAAGAGTTTGAAATTCAGTTTAAACAAAACGAAGACGAACTTGCAAGACTTACCGCCCAGAAGCGTGAACTTTCCGAAAAGCTGGAAGCGGCAAAACAAGCTAAAAACGAGCTTGACATTTCCGCTGAAAAGTTTAAAATTTTATTGCAGTCGGCTAAGGCAGACTGCGCCGAAGCAGAAAACAGGTTGAAGGCGCTTTTGTCAAGCGGCGGTTTTGAAAACGTTGAAAGCTGCATAAAAATAATAGATAAATTCAGTTGTTTTCAAAATGCAGAGCAGGCGGTTGCAGAGTTTGACGGAAAAGTTCTGTCGCTTAACGCCCGCCGCAAGGAAATTGAAAAAAATGCGGAAATTTTCAAGTTTTCGGAAAAGGAGCTTTCCGACGCCGAGATTAAAAAGAGCGAACTTGAAAATATTGTGCTGGAAATTAGCGCAAAAGTTGCCGTAAGCAACGAAAATTGCAGATCAATAAAGTGCCGCCTTGACGAGAAGAAAGAAATTTCCAAGGACTTTGAAGCCGTTGAGCACGAGCGTACTTTAATTGCCAAGCTAAAAGAAGTTACCAAAAACAACAAGTTTTTGGAATACATTGCAAACGAATATCTTGAAGATATTTCTGCGCTCGCTTCGTCAACGCTTATAAAACTTACCGACGGCAGATATTTTTTAACTTATAAAGATAATAACTTTTTTGTCGGAGATAACTTTAACTGCGGCGCGCTTCGCGGCGTAAACACGCTTTCCGGCGGAGAAACGTTTTTGGTTTCGTTGTCGCTCGCGCTTGCGCTTTCGCAGACAATCTGCGCAAAATCGATGAAGTCGATAGAATTTTTCTTCCTTGACGAAGGGTTCGGCACTCTCGATTCCACGCTTGTGGACACAGTAATGGGCGCGCTGGAAAAACTTAAAAATTCGCATTTTACGATAGGCGTAATCAGCCACGTTGAAGAATTGAAACACAGAATAGGCTGTAAAATAACGGTTAAAAAAGCCACCGAAACGCACGGTTCTACCGTAAGTTTCAGCCTTTAAGGAGTAAATTTTGCCACACATATTAACACCGCTTGCACTTTGGAACAATTTCAGTTGCTCGCTTGATACGGCGTGCGAATTGGTTTCCACTCAAGAAAAGGGCGGAATTACTTTTGAAAAACTTAAATTTTCGGGTCGCGAAACGGGCGAAGGTAGAGTTCGCATTGCCGCAGAATTTGCTTATAACTCTAAAGCTATGGCTGAAGAAACGGTAATAATTTTCCCCGACAGTACCGATACGATTGACGAAGGTCTTTTAAAAATGTTTGTAGACCGCGGTTTTTCCGCGCTTATGGTTGATTACCGCGGCGAGTGGGAAGATTGCGACTTTTTTACGGTTTACCCTAAAAACGTAGAATACGCCAACACGGCAATTTGCGGTCCGCACAAGGACTTTGTTGAAGAAATTGCCGACAAAACGTGTTGGTACGAATGGGTTGCGGCAGGGCTTTACGCAAGAAAATACGTTGAAGAACGTACGGGCAGTCAATCTATTGCGGTCGTGGGCTTGCGCGACGGCGGTGAAATAGCGTGGAAATTGGGAGTTGCAGGTAATTTTTCGTGCATTATACCCGTTTGCGCGGCAGGCTGGAAGGCGTATAGCGGCATAAGCAAATATTTGCCAGACGAATTGGAGCTCGACTACGAAAGATACCGCTTTATCGCTGGTATCGACTCGCAGGCGTACGCGCCCTATATAAAATGCCCCGTGCTTATGCTTTGTTCCACAAACGACCCGCGTTTCGATTACGACAGAGCCTACGACACTTTTTCACGTATAAATCCCGATTTCTTCGACGAAAGCGCAATAACTTATTCGGTGCGCTGTCATTCTTGCATTGCCGTAAAAAGCTGCGAAGATATGTTCATGTTTTTGAATAAAAATCTGAAAAATCAGCAGGTGTTTATGCCTAAGCCCGCAGAAATAACCGTTGAAGCGGACGAAGACTGGAATTTGATTGCAAGAGTAATGTTTGATAATCAGGGCGTTGTAGAAGAGTGCAACGTTTATCTTGCAGAAGACAGTATAGATTCAGCACTGCGCGAATGGCTTGTGTGTCCGCTCAAAGAAAAAGTTTCCGAAAGGGAACAGGTATTTTATTTGAACGCATACGAAAAAACTTCTACGATTTTCGTGCTTTGCCACGTTAAATACACAAACGGCTTTACCGTATGGTCGAAAATGACGGTTAAAAAGCTAAGCGGTACTTTCAAAAATTCGCAAAGTCGCAATAAAGTGCTTTATTCCGATATGTACGGAACGCAGGGTTTTTCGGCGGCTAATCCCAAAAGTTACGCTGTCGGCGGAATGTTTTTCCCCGATAAAGATTTATTGCCTAAACTTGTAAGTACGTCGAAAGGCGTTCAGGGTATTTGTTCGCCCTGCGGTTTGGCTTCGTTCAGAATGAATAACCCGCGCTTTGCTCCAACAAGCGAAAGTCTGCTTGCAATAGACGTTTTCTGCGATAAGACTGCGAAAGTTTTACTTACTTTAACCGACGTGCCGAACGGCGAAGATTACGTTTGCGTGCTTGACGTTGTGGGGGGCGCATGGCAATATTTTTTAAATGCGAGCACTGAATTCAAAAATTCTTCGGGAGTTACGCTTTCGGAGTTTACTCCCAATTTAAAACTGACCGTAACAAGCGACGCGCAGTGTGTTGTTAACAATTTGATGTGGCTTTAAAGAAATAAGTAATGTTGAACGAAGTTAGTCAAAGTTTATATTCAAAGAAGAAGGTTTCCGCCGCAAGTATAGCAATAAACGTTATTATGGTTTTGCTTGCCGTATTTTTGGTGTTTGAAATTTACTTCAACGCAAGATATACCGGTATTTACGTTGTTGACAGTTCTATGAAACCTACTTTGACGGGCGGTCAGCCGCACCGCGACGAAAACGGCAATTTGTCGTACGTTGACGCAGGCGGCGATTATATTTATATTTTAAACGGCGCTAAGCCTGAACGCGGCGATATAGTGGTACTAAGCCGCCCTGCTACGAACGATAAAATTATAAAACGCGCGGTAGCTTTCGAAGGCGATAAAGTTAAAATAGAAAACGGTCAGCTTTACGTCAACGGAGAAGCTGTTACCGAAGATTATGCGGTGTTTAACAGCCCCGAAAAAGAGTGCAACACTTTTCCTAAAAACGGCGGAGAGCATACGGTTTCGGTAGGCGGAGTATTCTTGCTCGGCGATAACCGCGACGAGAGTAGCGATAGCCGTCAAAACGGCGATTACCCTGTTAAAGATATTTTAGGCGTAGTACCGCAGTGGTCTATAGATATAAAGTCTTTTTCTACGGCGTTCTATACGTTTTTTAATTATACGATAAAAGGCAAATAACGTACCGCCCGTAAAGGGCAAAGAAAAAATTTTACGGAGAATAATATGCGTGCAGTTTTAACGGTTGTTGGCAAGGACAAAACGGGCATAATTGCCAAGGTTTCGGCTTTTCTTGCGCAAAGGAACGTAAATATTTCTGATATAAGTCAAACCATTATGCAAGATTATTTTGCAATGATAATGCTAGTCGATTTGTCGGCTTCGAGCGTTGATTTGGGTACGCTTGCCGACGAATGTGCGCAACTGGGCAAGCAAATAGGAATGTCCGTTCACGTTCAGCACGAAGAGATTTTCAACGCAATGCACGGAGTTTAAAATGTTTTCAACAAACGAAGTACTCGAAACAATAAATATGATCGAGCGCGAGCACCTTGATATTCGTACGGTTACAATGGGAATATCTCTTTTGGGGTGCATGAGCGACAGCGCCGAAAAGACGGCGAAAAAAGTTTACGATTTAATTTGCAAAAAAGCGGGAAACATTGTAAAAGTTACAAGCGACCTTGCCCGCGAATACGGTATTCCGATTGTAAACAAGCGCGTTTCCGTAACTCCCGCAAGCATAATATGCGCGCCGTTTGCCGAAAAGGCCTATCTTATAGGCAAGGCGTTGGATGATGCAGCCCAAGCCGTCGGCATAGATTTTTTGGGCGGCTATTCCGCGCTTGTGCATAAGGGCACGGCAGATTACGAAAAGAAGTTTATTGAAAGCATACCCGACGTGCTTGCCGAAACAAAGCGGCTTTGCTCGTCTGTCAATATCGGCTCGTCTAAGTCCGGCATAAATATGGACGCGGTAAGGCAGATGGGCGAAATTATTAAATTAACCGCCGAAAAAACGAAGGACAAGGGCGGTTTCGGCTGCGCAAAACTCGTTGTGTTCTGTAACGCGGTAGAAGATAATCCGTTTATGGCGGGTGCGTTCCACGGCGCGGGCGAAGCGGAAACGGTAATCAACGTAGGCGTATCGGGTCCCGGCGTCGTACATCATGCTTTGAAGTTTGCACCGAACGCCGACTTGACCGACGCTGCGGAAATTATAAAACGTACGGCGTTCAAAATTACGCGTGCGGGACAGCTCGTTGCCAAAGAAGCCTCGAAACGGCTCGGCGCGCGGTTCGGTATTGTCGATTTATCGCTTGCGCCCACACCCGCGCGGGGCGA
>CAZQFP010000025.1:0-15426 GCA_964592605.1 uncultured Clostridia bacterium
AAGCATGAAGAGAATGGGCGGCGCGCAGGCATTGCTTGCAATGATGCCCGGCATGGGCAACAAGGTAAGGGCTGAAGATATTGACGAAAGCAGAATAGAGCGCACAAAGGCGATAATTCTTTCTATGACGCCGAAAGAGCGCGTTGAACCTGCAATAATTAACTCTTCGCGCAAAAAGCGCATTGCGGCGGGTTCCGGCACAAGCGTGCAGGAAATTAACCAGCTTTTAAAACAGTTCGAGCAGACTAAGCAGTTGATGAAACAGCTTAAGAACGGCAAACGCCGCTTACCGTTTTAAAACGCATATAAACTTCGCAATACATTGTCGCGTTTGCGTTTTGCCTTGGTTACGTACGCAAAGTACGCTCCCTGCGGCAAATCCGCACGCTCCTTGTCTTGCTTGTTTCTCTGCGTTTTAGCTTGTGCGGAGCGGCAAGAACAGATTAACATTAAAATTAAAAATAAAAATTTATATATTTAAGGAGTTTTACAAAAATGGCAGTTAAAATGAGACTTACAAGAATGGGTGATAAGAAGAGCCCCTTCTACCGTATCGTGGTTATCGATTCAAGAAAGGCGCGTTCGGGCGAGTACATCGACAAAATAGGAACGGTTGATCCCCTGAAGAACCCCGCCGAAATCAACATCGACGTTGAAAAGGCAAAGGATTGGCTCAAAAAGGGCGTTCAGCCTACCGAAACGGTTAAGAGCTATCTTGTAAAGGTCGGCGCAATGGAAAAGAGCGAAAAACTTTCCGCTCCCAAAACCAACGACAAAAAGAAGAGTAAGGAATAATTTTTAAGCGGACGTTAAGCACGCCCGCAGGAGTGTTTTATGGATAAGAAAGTAGACGAGCTTATAAGATACGTCGTTGAAAGTTTTGCCGAAAAGAAAAGCGAGATAGAGTACCTTACGGAAGAAAAGGAAAACGCTATTGAAGTTACGGTGCTTTTGGACGCAAGCGATATGGGCAAAGTTATCGGCAAACAGGGCAAAATAGCTAAGTCGCTGAGAACGCTTGTCAGTGCGGCGGCGCCCCGCGACGGTAAACGCTACGTTGTAGAAATAAAGGAGAAGGCGTAACTGAGTTTTCGCCGAAAGCCGAACGCAAGCCGCTCGGCTTATTTTGCAAATGGAAGAATTTATTTCGATTGCCGCCGTATTAAAGCCGCAGGGCATACGCGGCGAAGTAAAAGTTAAAGCGTTTTTGGACGACGCCGAGCTTTTAAAAACATTCAAGTATGTATACGTTGGGAACGAAAGTTACGACGTTTTGTCCGTGCGCGCGCAGGGCGAATTCGCTTATATTGCGCTTAAAGGAATTGCCGACAGAAACGCTGCGGAGCTGCTTCGCGGTAAAGAAATTACCGTTGAAAAAAGCGATTTGCCCGCTCCGCCCGAAGGCAGATATTATATAGCCGATTTAACGGGCTGCGAAGTGGTTTTCCAGAGCGGTGAAAGCGTTGGAAAAGTAGTTGCGGTAACTCCCGCAAAGACCGACATATATACGCTTGAAACGCAAAAGGGCGAGCTGAATTTTGCCGCGGCGGACGGAGTTATTGAAAGCGTTGATATAGAGCGCAAACAGATAGTTGTCAACAGAAAAAAATTCAGGGAAGTATCCGTTTGAAAATTACAATACTTACGCTGTTCCCCGATATGTTTGCGCCGCTTAAAGAGAGCATTATAGGGCGCGCAACGGAGAGCGGAATACTCGAAATAAATATTGTAAACATACGCGACTATGCAGAAAACAAGCATTTAAAATGCGACGATTACCCCTTCGGCGGTGGCGCGGGTATGGTTATGCTTCCGCAACCGGTTGGTTCGGCGATAGAAGCCCACGACCCCGAACACAGAGCGCGCAGAATTTATCTTTCGCCCAAGGGCGCAATTTTCACGCAGGACAAGGCGGTGGAGCTTTCCGCGTGCGAAAATCTTTTGTTCGTATGCGGACATTACGAAGGGCTTGATCAGCGCGCGATAGACTTGTTTATCGACGAAGAAATTTCAATAGGCGACTACGTACTGACGGGCGGCGAACTGCCCGCAATGGTGGTTTGCGATTGCGTTGCAAGGCAGATTGACGGCGTTCTTTCGGCGGGTTCGCTCGTTGACGAAAGTATTTCGAGCGGCGGACTGGAATACCCGCAGTACACCCGCCCCGCGGAGTACCGCGGAATTAAGGTGCCCGAAGTTTTGCTTTCGGGCGATCATAAAAAGATAGACGAGTGGCGTAAAAGCCAGAGCGAAAAGCTGACAAAAGAGCGCCGCCCTGACTTGATTAAAGGAAAAAGAGAAGATTAAAAATGCGAACGGTACAGTGGTTTCCGGGGCATATGACCGCGGCAATGCGAATGATGGAGCAAAATATCGCGCTGGTTCAGGGCGTTGTTTTTGTGCTGGACGCGCGTTGTCCGGCGGCTTCTTTCAATCCCAAACTTAAAAAACTTGCGGGCGCTAAGCCCGTTTTATATGTTTTGAACAAGGGCGACCTTGCCGACGGGCGTGCCGACGCGCTACTTAAAGTCATACGCGAACAGGGCGCGGAAGCCGTTAAAATCAACGCAATAAATTCGTCGTCGCGCCGTGATATTGCGGGGGCAATCGAAAAACTCGTGCAGGAAAAGCGCGCACGCGCGGCGGAACGCGGTCAGACGCCCGTGTTCAGATTTATGGTTGCGGGCGTTCCCAATACCGGCAAAAGTACTTTAATAAACCTACTTGCAGGTTCGCGCCGCGCAGAAACGGGCGACAAGGCGGGGGTTACCCGCGGCAAACAATGGATAAGGTGTGGCTCGTTTGAGCTTTTAGATACGCCGGGTACAATGCCGCCTGCGTTTGAAAATCAAACGCTTGCGCGCAGACTTGCGTACGTGGGAAGCGTTAACGACGATATTCTGGCAATGGACGAAATTGCCCTTTGTCTTTTGGAAGAGCTGTACGCAAAATACCCCGAAAGACTTAAAGAGCGTTACGGCATAGAAGGCGGTACGCCCCTTGATATGCTTGATTTAGTGTGCAAATCGCGCGGATTTTTACTGCGCGGCGGCGATATGGATTACGAGCGCGCCTACCGTGCGCTTTTGGACGATTTCAGAAAGGGCAGGCTAGGCAAAGTTACGCTTGACGGCGTTTCGGACGTAGCCGCTTTGAAATTTTGATATGGACAAACTTTTATACGAAAGAGAGCTTTGGCAAAAGGGCTGTAAATACGTTTGCGGCGTGGACGAAGTAGGCAGGGGTCCGCTTGCCGGTCCTGTTGTGTGCGCGGCGGTGATAATGCCGCAAGATGGTTACATAGAAGGCATTGACGACAGTAAAAAACTTTCCGCAAAAAAGCGTGAAGAGCTTTCCGAAAAAATTTTAAAAAGCGCGGTTGCCTACGCTATATGCCGCGTTGAACCGCAAGTTATCGACGAAATTAACATACTTCAGGCTACAAGGCTGTGTATGAAGAACGCGGTTGAAAGTCTTTCGGTTAAACCCGATTTCGTGCTGACCGACGGAAATATGACGCTCGATATAAAAGCTCCGCAAAGGAGTATAATTAAGGGCGATTCCCTTAGCTATTCTATAGGTGCGGCATCCATAATTGCAAAGGTATACCGTGATAGGTTGATGTGCGAACTTGGCGAAATTTACCCCGAATACGACTTTGCAAGCAATAAAGGTTACGGCAGTAAAAAACACATTCAGGCGATAATAAGTGCGGGTATATGTCCCGTTCACCGCAAAAGTTTTACAACGAAATGGCAATAAAAGATACAAAAAAAGATACCCTTCACAATAAACGGCTGGGCGCGGCTGGCGAGAATAAAGCGCGCAAGTTTTTAAAACGCGCGGGCTATAAAATTATTGAAAAGAACTACAAGTGCCCGTTCGGCGAAGTTGATATAATAGCACAAAAGGGCGACGTGCTTGCGTTTGTGGAAGTTAAAACAAGGCTTTCATATATTTACGGTTCGCCGTCGCAGGCGGTAACTCGCGAGCGGAAAAGGCGGTATGTAAATGCCGCAAGGTACTATTTTACGGGGCGGCAGATAGACTGCGTTGTGCGGTTCGATATTATCGAAGTTTTCCGCGGTCAGATAAACCACATAGAAAACGCGTTTTATAGCGAACGCGATTTATAAATAAAGGGGCAGAAATTATGATTGGTAAAAATATTCACGAAATTTCTCTTACGGCGAATAAGGACGTTTCTATAAAAATTATTCCCGGGCACTTTGCCACTCGCCATTCGCACGTAAACTACTGCATAGATATGACTAAAATAAAGTCGCAGTTAGAGTCGGCAAAGGCGGCGGCGCATCTGCTTGCCGCAAACTTTGCTTCAATGCCCGTAGATACCATAATCTCGCTTGACAGAATGAAGATGGTCGGTGCGTTTATGGCGGAATACATTGCGCAAACGCACGTCAATTACAAAAAGGACATTGCCGTAATAACTCCAGAAATAACCAACGATAAGCTGTTGCTCCGCGATAACTTTCTGCCGTTTATAAAAGATAAACGCGTGGTTTTGCTTACGGCTTCCGCAACTACCGGTAAGGACGTAAAGAACGTGGTTGACGGCATACGCTACTACGGCGGTGAAACGGTGGGCGCGGCAACCGTGTTCGGCGGCAAATTCGACTGCGACGTACCCGTATACAAAATCTTCGGTATGGAAAGCCTGCCCGATTACTGTTCGTATGCGCCTGCAGACTGTCCGCTGTGCAAACAGGGCGTAAAGGTTGACGCGGTTGTCAATTCTTACGGTTACAGCAAAATTTTGTAAGATAAAATTTAATTGTGAAAATTGCGACACACCCCCTTAAATGAGTTGCAATTTGAAAATTGTTTTGATATTATAAAATCCGACTTCGGGCAGTCCGCTGCAAAAACATTGCATGAATGTCTAATTTTACGGGAGGTTATACAATGACAAAGGGTTTGGTAGAAGCCATAGAAAAGGAAAACATGAAGACGGAAGTCCCCAAGTTTTCCGTAGGAGACACAGTTAAGGTAGGCTTCAAGGTTATAGAAGGTACCAAGGAAAGAATTCAGAACTTCGAAGGCGTTGTAATCGCCAAAAAGCACGGCGGCATAAGAGAGAGCTTCACGGTGCGCAGACTTTCGTTCGGCGTAGGCGTGGAAAGAACGTTCCCCCTTCATTCGCCTAAGATTGCTTCGATAACCGTTGTAAAACGCGGCAAGGTAAGAAGAGCTAAGCTGTACTACCTGCGCGGACTTACAGGTAAGGCTGCAAAAATTCAGGAAATCAAATAATGACAACGGCTCCCGCCGAAAAGCGGGAGCCGTTGAATTTTTATGCGCACTAACGATTTATAACGAAAGTTTTACATAATTAAACAAAATATAACAAAAAATGCGCACGACCGCGCACGGAGAGATTATGTTATCTAAAATTACCTGTTTTGCGCTTTGCGGAATAGAAGGCGTACCGGTTGAAGTGGAAACCGACATAAACAAGGGTATGGTTGCCTACGATTTGGTAGGACTGCCTTCAACGGCGGTAAAAGAGAGCAAGGACAGGGTGGAGTCGGCTATTAAAAACAGCGCAATGTACTTCCCCGTAAACAGAATAACGATAAACCTTGCGCCCGCCGATTTGAAAAAGGAAGGCTCGCACTACGACTTGCCGCTTGCAATAAGCATATTAAAGGCAAGCGACCAGCTTGTTGCCGAAACAGACGGTATCGTGTTTTTGGGTGAACTTGCGCTGGACGGAACGCTTCGCTCCGTTTCGGGAATTATGCCCATACTAATTTCTGCAAAAGCCAAGGGGTTTACGCGGTTCATAATTCCAGCGCCTAACGCAAACGAAGCGAGCTATCTTGACGGAACGGAAGTTTACGCGCTTAAAAGCCTGAAAGACGTGGTAAGTTTTTTAAAGGGTGAAAGAACTTTCCGCCCCGTTGAACGGCGCGATTTTGCGGTTACCCGCCGCGCGCAGAACTACAATTACGATTTAAGCTACGTGCGCGGGCAAAAGGTGGCCAAGCGCGCGCTTGAAATAGCCGTTGCAGGCGGGCACAATATTTTGCTTGCGGGACCGCCCGGAACGGGCAAAACGCTACTTGCAAGGTGCATACCCACAATTATGCCCGATATGACTTTTGAAGAAGCGTTGGAAGTTACGCAAATTCACTCGGTTTCGGGCGAGCTTACCGAAGAGGGCATAGTTTCTCTCCGTCCGTTTAGAACACCGCACCACACGGCAACAACGGTTTCGCTTTGCGGCGGCGGGAACGCGCACATTCACGCGGGCGAAATTTCTAAGGCGCACAAGGGGGTATTGTTTTTGGACGAGTTGCCCGAATATTCGCGCAGTACTTTAGAATCGCTAAGGCAACCGCTTGAAGACAGAGTTATAACAGTTGCCAGAGCCGGCGGCGCGGTAACTTTTCCCGCCGACTTTATTCTCTGCGCAAGTATGAATCCCTGCCCGTGCGGCAACTACGGTTCGGCTTATTTAACCTGTTCGTGCACGCCCGCACAGATACATAAGTACAGGAACAAGATTTCGGGTCCGCTTCTCGACAGAATTGACTTGCAGGTTGAAGTAGACGGCATAAAGTACGAAGATTTAACGGGCGAAAGCAGGGAAGAGCCTAGCGCCGCGGTTAAAGAAAGAGTTGAAAAAGCGCGTGCAATTCAGCGTGAGCGGTTTTTCGGCGATACCGTAAAGGTCAACGCCAATATGGGCGAAAAACAGCTTAAAAAATATTGCTCTCTTTCGCCCGAGTGCGAAAGCGTGCTCCGTCAGGCGTTTGAAACGCTACATCTTTCCGCACGCGCACGTTCAAGAATAATTAAGGTTGCAAGAACGATAGCCGACCTTGCGTTTTGCAAGGACATTAAGCCCGAACACATTCTGGAAGCGGCTTCATACCGCAGTTACGATACAAACTCAATATAATTTACAGCCGCGCGGCACTGTAGCCACGCGGCTTCCGCTTAATTAAAATGCCTATTTATAATAAGGAAAAGAGATGTATTCTAAACAAGAACAAGATTTAATAACGCTGTGCTCGCTGGAAGAGCTTACCTATAAATTGCGGTACATGCTACTTTCGGGGTTGCAAAGCAAAACGCCCGATTTTATAAAATACGGACAATTTTTGGTTAAAAGCCTTTCAAGCGGAGTATATAATAAAGTGAAAGGCAAATTTTTCAGCACCGAATACCGCAAAAGCGTATTCGAAGAGCTTGAAGCAAAAAACGTTAAATGCGTTACGCTTTTTTCGGAAAATTACCCCGAGCTTTTGAAGAACACGCCCTTTCCGCCGCTCGTTTTGTACTGCAAAGGCGACGTATCGCTTCTTTCTTCGCGGTGCTTTTCGGTGGTGGGTTCAAGGCGCACTCCGCCCGATACGGTTGCGGCGTGTAAAAAGATATGCGGCGAGCTTACGCAACAGTTTACCGTAGTTACGGGTATAGCCGACGGGGCGGACAGCGCGGCCGTTGCAGGCGTGCTTAAAAGCGGAAAAATTATTTCCGTTCTCGCTCACGGCAGTGATTACTGCTACCCGTCGTTCAACCGCAAACTTTTAAGTGAAGTCGAAAAGCGCGGGCTTGTAATAAGCGAATTTCCGCCGAACACTCCGCCCAAACAATATATGTTTCCCGTAAGAAACCGCATAATAGCAGGGCTTTCGGAAGGCACTCTTGTAGTTTCCGCAGGTAAAAAGAGCGGTGCGTTGATAACCGCAGAATACGCTTTCGAATACGGCAGAATTGTGTTCGCTTTTCCGTACGGACTGGGCGCTAAAGCGGGCGAAGGCTGTAACGGACTGCTTAAAAAAGGCGGAATATTGACGGAAAATATACTTGACATATTCTCTGTGTTTGGTTTAGACTTTAAAATACTTGAAAAGTTGGCGCTACCCGAAGACGAAGCAAAACTGCTTGATTTAATAAAGTCGGCTGGCAGTGCGTTCGTACCGGACGTCGCCGCACAACTCGGCAAACAGCCGTTTCAGCTTATTCCGCTACTTTCGTCGCTTGAAATAAAGGGACTTGTGGTGCGGCTTGGCGGAAACAGATATTCCGCAGTAGTATAAGGCAAGGTAAATTATGGATTTAATTATAGTAGAATCTCCTTCAAAGGCAAAAACAATTTCAAAATACTTAAAGGGTAAGTACAAGGTGGACGCTTCGCGCGGACACGTAAGAGATTTGCCCGAACGCACGCTCGGCGTTAAAATAACGCAGAATTTTGAGCCTAAGTATGAAATTACTGCCGACAAAAAGGAAATAATAAAAAGGCTTTCGGAAGAAGCTAAAAAGTGCGGTAACGTTTATCTTGCAACCGACCCCGACCGCGAAGGCGAAGCTATAAGCTGGCACTTACAGCAGGTTTTGGGTCTTGATAAAGACGGCGCAAACAGAATAGAATTCAACGAAATTTCTCCCGCGGCGGTGCAGAACGCTTTAAAGCACCCCCGCAAAATAAATATAAATTTGGTCGACGCACAGCAGGCGCGCAGAGTGCTTGACAGACTTGTTGGCTATAAACTTTCGCCCCTTTTAAATAACCGAATACAGAACGGGCTTTCCGCCGGCAGAGTGCAGTCGGTTGCGTTAAGGCTTATAGTTGAAAGAGAGCGCGAAATTTCGGCTTTCGTCCCCGAAGAATACTGGTCGATGAACGCGCTTTTGCAGGACACCGACGCAAAGTATTCCCCTTTCAAAGCCGTTTACCAGTATAAAAAAGCAGGCGAAAGCATAACTAAAGAGCTTGCCGAAGAAGTAGAAAAAAAGGTAAAGGCAGGCACGTTCAAGGTAACCAAGGTCAAAAAGGGTGTAACGAAACAGCACGCGCCCGCGCCGTTTACAACTTCTTCATTACAGCAGGACGCTTCAAACAAGTTTAATATGTCGTCTCCCGAAACCATGCTCATTGCACAGCATCTGTACGAAGGTATGGACGTCGGCGGCGACCATATTGCGCTCATTACGTATATAAGAACGGACTCCGTACGCATTTCGGCGGAAGCGCAGGCAAACGCGATAGAGTTTATAAAAAGTACTTACGGTGCCGAATATGCCCCGGCTAAGCCCAATTTTTATGCTACGAAGAAGGGCGCGCAGGACGCGCACGAAGCCATTCGTCCCATAAATCTTGCGGTTACGCCCGCAAGCGTAAAGGACAGTTTAGACAGAAAGCATTACAACATATATAAACTCGTTTACGACAGATTTATAGCTTCGCAGATGACGGAAGCGCAGTACAATTCTATGCAGATTGAAGCCGAAGCAAGCGGCTATACGTTTAAGGCGAGCGGCAAGGCGCTTTTGTTTGCAGGCTATACCGCGGCATATCAGGACGTTCAAAAAGAAAACGAAGAAGAAGAGAGTGCAAAACTTCTGCCGACGCTTAGCGAAGGCGATATTTTGAACCTTAAGGAATTTACTAAGGAACAGAAGTTTACCCGTCCGCCGCTCCGCTATACCGACGCTTCGCTTGTAAAGGCGATGGAAGAAAAGGGAATAGGCAGACCTTCTACCTATGCTTCTATAATTTCGGTGCTTACAAAGCGCAAGTACGTGGTAAAGGACGGCAAATATATGGCGCCTACCGACGTTGCGTACAAAATTTGCGATATGCTTGTTAAGTACTTTACGGACATTATGGACGTCGGCTTTACCGCGCGTATGGAAAGCGATTTGGACAAAATAGAAGACGGCGGCGTTGACTGGCACAAAATTATTGCGGACTTTTACCCCGGATTTGCCGAACAGTTGAAATTCGCATCCACCGACGGCGACGAGCCTACCGATGAAAAATGCCCCAAGTGCGGCAGTATGATGATAAGAAGAATGGGCAAGTACGGTAAATTCCTTGCATGCTCAAACTACCCCGAATGTTCGTGCATAGTAGGCGAAAGCGAACAGGAAATTTCGGAAATGCGTTGCCCCAAATGCGGCGCGAATATGGTTGTAAAGAGCGGCAGGTTCGGAAAATTTCTCGCTTGCCCCAACTACCCCGAGTGTTCGTCTATTTTGCCGATAGACGCAAAACTTTCGGACGAAAAGTGCCCCAAATGCGGACACAATATGTACCTTAAAAACGGCAGATACGGAAAATATCTTGAATGCGCCGTGTGCGAATTTAAAAAGCCCTTTGATACCGACGGCGAAAAGCAGGAAGGAACTTGTCCCGAATGCGGCAAGCCGATGAGAAGAATGCGCTCTAAATCGGGCAAGATTTATTACGGTTGCACGGGTTACCCCGATTGCGATTTCAAGAGCTGGGACGTTGCCACGGGCGCAAAATGCCCTAAGTGCGGCAAGTATTTAATTAAAAAAGATAACAAAATAAAGTGTTCGTCGAAGGAGTGCGACTACAGCGAAGAACTTCCGCCCGAACCCGGCACGGACGAAAAAGCGCAAAGTGAAAGTTAAAGTAATAGGCGCGGGACTTGCGGGTAGCGAAGCGGCGTATTGTCTTGCCGAACGCGGCGTGCAGGTAGAGCTGTACGACATTAAGCCAAAAGCCTTTACGCCTGCGCACGAAAACGCGGATTTTGGAGAGCTAGTATGCTCGAATTCGCTTAAAAGCAACGATATTTACGGCAACGCCTGCGGACTTTTAAAGCAGGAAATGCGCATTTTAGGTTCGCTTACAATGCAGGCGGCGGAGTTCGCCGCAGTGCCTGCCGGCGGTGCGCTTGCCGTTGACAGAGATAAATTCGCTCGGTTTATAACTCAAAAACTGCGCGCCCATAAAAACGTTGAAATTGTTTGCAAAGAAATAGATAGCGTGCCGAACGATTGGTGCATCGTCGCTACGGGGCCGCTGACTACACATTCGCTTGCGGACGATATTTCTGCCATATGCGGGGGGCAATTACACTTTTACGATGCTTCCGCCCCTATAGTTGCAAGAGAAGGTATTGATTTTGCGCATGCGTTTTTCGGCGACAGATACGGCAAGGGCGGCGACGATTACGTAAACTGCCCGCTTGAAAAGGACGAGTACAACGAGTTTGTAACAGAACTTTTATTTGCCGAAAGGGCGGTATTGCACGAGTTCGAGCGCGGAGAAATATTCGAAGGCTGTATGCCGCTTGAAGTTATGGCGGCACGCGGAAAGGACAGCTTGCGCTTTGCAAACTTCAAACCCGTAGGATTGAAAGACGCGGAAGGCAAGAGATATTACGCGGTTTTACAGCTCAGAAAGGAAAACGCGGCGGGTACTGCTTACAATTTGGTCGGTTGCCAAACTAACCTTAAATGGGGCGAGCAAAAGCGCGTATTTTCGATAATTCCCGCTCTTAAAAATGCGGAATTTTTGAGATACGGCGTAATGCACCGCAATACGTTTATAAATTCACCCGATTGCCTTAACGCTGATTTTTCGTTAAAGAGTAACGGCAAAGTGTTTTTTGCCGGGCAAATTACCGGCGTTGAAGGATACGTGGAATCGGCGGCGAGCGGACTTGTTGCCGCGCTTCATATGTATGAAAAGTTGAACGGAAGGCAGAGCGAAGTTCCAGACGAAACAACCGTTATAGGTGCGTTGTCGGCACATATATCGCGGGCAAATAAAGATTTTCAGCCCATGAACGCCAATTTCGGAATATTGAAACCGCTTGACGAAAATATAAGAGATAAAAAGCAAAGGTATGCGCGCCTTGCCGAAAGAGCGCTGAATAATATAACCGAATACAAAAGGAGATTATTATGACATTAAAAGAAAAAAGAGAATTAAGCCGCAAATTTACGCCCAAGTATTACAGCAAGTTAAACGTTCCTTCAATTACTGTAATGTTGTGCTGGTTAATTTTGGGACTTGCCGCCGTTATAACGGTAGGCTTGCTTTTGGGCGAAGACATGATAACTTATATTACTATGATAGTTTGGGTTGTAGTATTATTAATTATTTTAATTGTCGTTTTGATTATTTCGGTAAAACTCAAAAACCGCATTATCACTCAGCGTACAACAGAAATAATAGACGAATTCGTTGATATGCCGTTTGAAGATGCAACAGCCGCGCTCACCGAAAGAAACGTTATATCCGAACACGGCTTTGTTGCAAATATCGGCGAATACGCAGGCAAACTTGTTGTGCCTTTCGGCGAAGCTAAAATTACCGTACACAGCGCAAATATTTATACTAAGCTGTTCACCATAATTCAGATAAGCAACGTGAAGGGTGCTGTTATTGCGGAACACATTGTTGACAACGCTTTATACAACTACATTTTGAAAAAAGGCGTAAAAATAGATTTTCAGGCAAACAGTAAGTATCTTGTATCAGACAAAGTAACGTTTGTTAAAAAGCATTTCGGTGCAGACAGAGAAAAGAGAGCGGTGTGGTTCTGGTTCGGCGCGCTGGGCGCGTTGGTTTCCGACGAAATGAATAACGTAAATTATTCCAAGAAAATAGTTTTGAGAATAGTCGGCAAGGAGTATTTAAAATGACCGAATTTCACGCAACGACAATTTGCGCCGTAAAACGCGGCGGCAAAACGGCAATCGCGGGCGACGGACAAGTTACCATGGGCGAAAGCGTAATTTTTAAAAACAGTGCGCAGAAGGTAAGAAGAATTTACGGCGGCAAGGTTATTTTGGGCTTTGCCGGTTCGGTTTCGGATGCGTTCTCTCTCAGCGAAAAGTTTGAAGGAATGTTGAACAAATTTTCGGGCAATCTTATGCGTTCGGCTGTGGAGCTTGCCGAACTTTGGCGTAGCGACAAGGCTGTAAGAAAGTTGGAAGCCCTTATGATTGTTGCGGACGCCGAAACGCTGCTTATAGTTTCGGGCACGGGCGAAGTGATAGAACCCGACGACGGAATTGCGGCAATAGGTAGCGGCGGCAACTACGCCTTAGCGGCTGCGCGCGCGCTTTATCAGAACACGGAATTTTCTGCCGAAGAAGTTGCAAAAAAATCGCTTAAAATAGCAAGCGAAATTTGCGTGTTTACTAACGACAATATTAAGTGCGAAGTTATTTAAAGCGCAGAGAAGCGTCGCAATACTGCGTTGCGTTCCGCTTTTCTCGGGTCGTTTACGATTAGTAAACTCCCCGTCGAAAATGCTCGCGCTCCTTGTCTTGCTCGCTTCTTTGCACTTTAAAATCCGTTTAAATTAGTTATAAGAGGTTTTCAATGGATTTAACACCCAAACAGATTGTACACGAGTTAAATAAATATATCATCGGTCAGGACGATGCTAAAAAGGCGGTGGCAATAGCTTTAAGAAACCGTTACCGCCGCAGTCAGCTTTCCCCCGAATTGCAGGACGAAATTACGCCCAAAAACATAATTATGAAAGGTCCTACGGGCGTCGGCAAAACCGAAATTGCGCGCAGACTTGCAAAACTTGTAAAAGCGCCCTTTTTAAAGGTTGAAGCCACAAAGTATACCGAAGTCGGTTACGTTGGCAGGGACGTTGAATCTATGGTGCGCGATTTGGCTGAGTGCGCAATCCGTCTTGTAAAGGAAGAAAAGACGGCGGAAGTTAGTTTTAAAGCAACCGCCGTTGCCGAAAGGCGCATTGCAAAAGTGCTTGCAGAAATGAAAAAGGACGAGCGCGGCGAGTTTTCGAAGGAAGTTTTCGAACAGAACCTTGTTGACGATATTCACGCGGGCAAGTACGATAACGCAGTTATAGAAATTGAAGTCGACGACATTCCCAAGCCTATGGAGCTTTCGCCCGGTAGCGGTGCGGCAATAGATTTAGGCTCGGTTTTCAGCGGACTTGGCATGCACAAAAAGAAGAAGCGCAAAATTTCCGTAAAGGAAGCAAAGACGCTTATCATTGCCGAAGAAGCCGACAAACTTATTGATAACGACGCGGTAAACACCGAAGCAATCCGCCGCGCCGAAAACGACGGAATTATCTTCATAGACGAAATAGATAAAATAGCAGGTAAGGAAAACAGGGGCGGCGCGGACGTTTCGCGCGAAGGCGTTCAACGCGACATATTGCCCATTGTAGAAGGTTGCACCGTGCAGACGAAGTACGGACCGGTACGCACCGACTATATTCTTTTTATTGCGGCAGGCGCGTTCCACGTTTCCAAGGTGGAAGACCTTATTCCCGAACTTCAGGGCCGTTTCCCCATTCAGGTAGAGCTTAAGAGCCTTACCAAGGAAGATTTCGTAAATATTTTAACTCAGCCGCAAAACGCGATAACGCAACAGTATACCGCGCTTTTGTCGGTAGATAATATAGACTTGCATTTTATGCCAGATGCTATTGAAAAAATAGCAGAAATTTCGGAAGACATAAACAACACGTCTGAAGATATCGGCGCGCGCAGACTTCATACCGTTATGGAATATCTGTTGGAAGATATTTCGTTCAACGCGGGCGGCAACGATTACCCCGTAATACCTGTGGAAGTCAACAAAAAATACGTTGAAGAGCATCTTGAAAAAATAGTAAGAAACCGCGATTTGAAAAAATACGTACTGTAATCCGTGCAGGAGAAATTATGATTAACGCACCCAAGGGCACTAAGGACGTTTTGCCCGCACAGAGCGCAAAGTGGCACCACATTGAAAATATTGCTTGCGAAGTGGCAAAGGTTTACAATTTTAAAGAAATCCGTACGCCCGTTTTCGAACACACCGAGCTGTTTTTGCGCGGCGTCGGCGAAACTACCGACGTTGTTAATAAGGAAATGTACACCTTCGAAGACAAGGGCGGCCGTTCTGTTACGTTAAAACCCGAAGGCACTGCGGGCGCGGCGAGAATGTTTATTGAAAACGGACTTGCAAGCACGCCCATGCCGCTTAAGTCCTTTTACATAACGCCGTGTTTCCGCTATGAGAGACCGCAGGCGGGAAGGCTGAGAGAATTTCACCAGTTCGGTATAGAAGTTTTCGGCTCTGCCGCTCCCGAAACCGATGCGGAAGTAATTTTTGCGGCTTCGGACTTTCTTAAAAGGCTTGGCGTTAAAAACGTAAAACTTAAAATAAATTCGATTGGTTGCCGCATATGCCGCGGCGAATACAATAAAGCGCTTAAAAAATACTTTGAGCCGCACCTTGATAAAATGTGTGCTACCTGCCGTACGCGTTTTGCAAGCAATCCCTTGAGAATGTTGGACTGCAAGGAAGAAGAGTGCAAAAAAATTACGGCGGGCGCGCCCAAAATTTTGGATTATCTCTGCCCCGACTGCAAGGCGCACTTTGAAAAAGTTAAAAGCATTTTAAATTCATGTAACGTTCAATATACGGTTGATTCTAGCATAGTAAGGGGTTTAGATTACTATACCAAGACGGTTTTCGAGTTTGTTTCCGAAGATATCGGGGCGCAGGGCACCGTTTGCGGCGGCGGCAGATACGACAATCTTTTTGAAGATTTAGGCGCTTCCGCATTGCCTGCAATCGGTTTCGGCGCGGGCATAGAACGGCTTATGCTGGTTATGGAAAACACGGGCGTTGAATTCCCCGAAGAG
>CAZQFP010000026.1:0-15368 GCA_964592605.1 uncultured Clostridia bacterium
GCCGCGCTTAAAGCGCGGCGGGCTTATTTTATTTATAATTCAAATTTTTATTTTGCAAGTTCTGCGGCTAAATTTTTAATTTGCTCTTCACAAGCCGCGTCTATTGCCGAATTTACGGTAACAATCTGTTCGCAGAAGTTTATTTCCTTTAAATTTTCAAACGACGTGCGCATAGTCTTTGCGGCAACGGGCGCCCAGCTTCCGTTCTGTATGAAAGCTACAGTTCTGTTCGAATAATTTTTTGCCTTTAACTTGTTTATGAACGCTTCCGCACAGGGCATAATGCCGCCGTCGTAAGTTATACTTGCCATAACCAGCTTGGAATACTTAAAAGCGTTTGCAACCGCTTTGGCTCCGTCGTAGCGGCTTAAATCGGCAATTTCAACCTTAACGCCGCGTTCTTTAAGCTCTTTTGCAAGCTGTTTTGCCGCGCTTGCCGTATTGCCGTACACCGAAGCGTAAGCAATAAAAACTCCGTTCTCTTCGGGCTGGTACGTACTCCAAACGTTGTACTTGCCCAGATAGTATGCAAGGTTTTCGCTTAAAACAGGTCCGTGCAAGGGGCAAATAGTTTTAATATTCAGCCCAGCCGCTTTTTTAAGTGCGCCCTGAACGGGAATGCCGTATTTTCCAACTATGTTTATATAGTATCTTCTGGCTTCGTCCAGCCAGTCTTCGCTGTGTGAAAGCGCACCGAATTTGCCGAACGCGTCCGCCGAAAACAGCACGGCGTCGGTTTTATCGTAAGTCATCATTACTTCGGGCCAGTGCACCATGGGCGCAAACGTAAACGTAAGCGTATGTTTGCCAAGGCAAAGCTCGTCGCCTTCTTTAACGGTCAGCGTTTTTACTTTAAGTTCTCCGTAAAATCTCTTTATTAACGAAAATATTTTTTCGTTACCGACAACGGTTGCGTTCGGGTACTTTTTTAAAAAAGCCGGTATACTCGCCGAATGGTCGGGCTCTACGTGAGAAACTATTAAATAATCGGGCTGTGAGCCGTTTAAAACGCTTTCAAGGTTTTTAAGCCACTCTTTTGTCTTGCGGCTGTCAACCGTATCGAATACCGCAATTTTTTTGTCAAGGCATACGTAGGAGTTGTACGAAACACCGTTAGGTACAACATATTGCCCTTCGAACAGGTCAATGTCTTCGTCGTCCACGCCTACGTATTTTATATCTTGCGTTACGTTAAACATAATAAACTCTTCCGCCTTTTTGTGTTTATACTTAAGTTGCTCTGCCGCTGAATTTACGGCGGAAACCTTATTTACTTTTTTTTGCAAGCTCGTAACTTGCATCGAGAAACGTGCATATCTCTTTCGCGGGCACGCTTCCGTCAAGACAAATAGTAAACCAGTGTTTTTTGTTCATGTGATATGCGGGAAAATAACGCACGCCGTCAACCAAACTGTTTACGGTTTGTTCGTCAGCCCGCAAATCTATTATATCGACCTTATCTTCGCCGTTCAAGCCTAATTTACTTTTTGCGACCTTAATAAAAACCGCATACCATTTTTTATTGTCTTTTCGGCGAATAACAGCGTTATCGGAAAATTTTTCCCAAAGAAATTCCAGCTCGTCGCCGTACTTTTCTCGTGCGTAATCTATTACGGTATGTGCGCATTGCCCCTTGAATACGTCCGTTTCAAAGCAGTTTTCCGCAATTTTCGCCAGTGCGTTTTCGTACTCGCTTCTGACGCATCCCACGAACGAACCACTTGCGCCTTCAACAAGATGCAGCGAGTATTCGTCGCCCGTTGTCGCGTCCACCGTATGCGAGCTCACGTTTCCTTCGCAGTCCACCTTTACGTTAACGTAAAACTGCCCTTCGGCAATCGGTGTTCGGTATACGTAACCGTCTTCGGTTTTTTCAAAGCCGAAACCTGTAAGTTTATTGAAATTTACGGTCTTATACTTAAAAAAGTCCTGCATATTACCGCACCAATTATGTTAAACGCAAGCAAATATCAGTTTGCCAAAACGTGTTCAACAAAGTCGCCGGTTGCATTGGGCTTGCAAAAAGTTTTCGACTTTTCGCTCATTCTCTTCAACAATTCTTTATTTTCTATAAGCCTGTCCACTATGCCGGCGGCTTCATTGAGTTTGTTCATCGCCATACCCAAGCCAAGCTCGGCAAAAAGTTCTTTGTTGATTTTTTCGTTTATAATTAGCTTTTCGCGCAGTACCAACGGAATATGCTTGTTGATTTGTTCCGTAAGTCCGCCGCCGCCACCGCGCGTAAACACTACGTCGCCCGCGGAAAAAACTTTATCGAGATAGGTGCAAAAGCCTATATTTAAAATATTTGTTAAGTTTTCCTTTTCTATAAGTTTTTGAATTTTTTCAAACTCTTTTTTGTTTCTGCCGCAAACGGCTATTATCTGAATTTCGTGCTTGCATTTAAGCAACTCTTTAATAACGCTGTATGCCGAGCTTACGCAATTACCGCCGCTGTATAATACAACGGTAAACTTTTCACGGTCAATTCCAAGTTCTTCTCTCGCCGCCACCTTATCGCAGTTTACCGTAAACCGTTTATCTACGGGGAACCCGAACGGGAGAAGTTGACTTTCGGTAAAGCCCTTTTCCTTCATAGCGGGAATTAGCAACTCGTGCGGAAGAACAGCGTAGTCGAGCTTTGCGTTGGTTTCCCAATACGGGCAAAGGCAGTAATCAAACACCACCGTATACGTCTTTACGTCAGGTTTAATAAGCCCCTGCTCTTTAAGGTGTGCAACCACGGCGCCCGAATAATTGTGCGTGCAGATTATAACTTCGGGATCGAATTCAGTAATCTGGTTTAAAACGTAATCTTTGCACTGCTTTATTACGCCGTCCATATGAATTTTAAGCGGCTTGTTGCGCATATGCCGCCAAATAGCATCGTACAAGTGCGGAATGAGTTTACACGTGCGTAAAAACAACTTGTTCTGTTTTTCGGTTTCCTTTTCGGAATAGCCGAAAAGCTGAATAATTTTGTTTTCGATACTACGCGTATCCAACGAATTTTTAATTGCCTTAGCTATTTGATTATGCCCTTCGCCGCACGTCATCGAAATAAGTAAAACTTTCATATCGTTAGTAATTTTCCTACAAGTCCACGGCGCATTAAAGCCGTGCTTATTATTTAACTTGATAACTTTTGTAATATTATATACCCTTTAATACTAAAAATCAACAGCTGTAAATAACCTTAAACTATTTTTACGGCTCTCGGATTTTTATAAATATCATTATTAAGCGAATTGATTTATTCTGAATATTCTATACTGCCTATTTTGTTGGCTTTAAGCTGTTCGTTCCATAAGCCGTCGTTGGCAAATTGTACACAGTATAAGGGAATGCCGCTTACTTCTTCGCCGTAAATGCACAAATACACGTCGTACTTGCCGACGGGCAAATTCAGCTCTACCGAACAATTAAAGTTTTGGCATTCAACAAAGTCCTGCACCGTTTTGGTAAACGCAACGTTGCCGCTCCCGTCCATAAAAATAAGTTTAGCGTGCTTTTTTCTGTTAAGATTTCCAAACCCGACGTTTTTAATCGTTAATTCTATGTTTAACTTGTCAAGAGCTTTTGAATATTTAAACGTGGAATTAGTTAAAACAAATCGGTAACCCATTCGGTTTTCTATGTATTCAAATGCGGTTTTGCCGTAATAGTTTTCGTCCGCACCGCAAACGCTTGTGTAATAACTGTTCTTCCACTTATCTATTACCTGGTTATTCCACTCCACGTTGAGATAGCTTAAATTTATTTTAAACATTTCCGGCAAGCAAGTTTCTATGTCGTGAAGGTTGCTTGAAGGTATAACAACTTCACCACCGTACGGCAAATGTTCGGTTTGCCCGCTTAAAAACTCAATCTCTCTTTGACGGTCTGAATACGTCCCCAAATCGCTACTTGAACCGAGATATCCGTCATTATAAAGCCCCAGTCTATAAGCCTTTTCGCCCGCAGATATAGCGTAGTTATCGATATCTTTTACCGTGATGCCCAGATAGTCGTAAATCATTTTGGGAGTTCTAACAAGTACGGGAATTTTATCGGTGTTCGCAAGATACGCTTCTATTATCGGCACAATATTCGTCGCGTTTGCAATCGCGCTTGAATGCATTTCGCCCCAAGGACCTATAAGCCCTGCTTCCACCGCCGTAACGGTATTTTCATAGCCGTTTATAACGGGGCAAACCTGTTCAATATGTTTTAAAATGGTCTGCAAGGCAGGTTCTTTGTCCGCACTTCCGCCATAAGAAGGGTCGTAAGCAAATCTCACCACGGCGTTTTTATCTTTTTCTTTAAGATAAGAAAAAAGCCCGTCCAGCCCGTCCAGCGCTTCTTGCGTTAATTGCTTGTCGCTGTCGCCGTTTACCGCCTTTGAATACGCACTGATATCTATGCGCAAGTGATAGAGCTGTGTTGACGAATTTACTATGTTTTTATTGTAAGAAACGCCGTCTTCGTTAATTCTTACATATATAGGGCGGTAAAAGCCTTGATCGGGATTGTTGATTTTTGCTGTGCTTTCCGTGTAATTGAGTTGCTGAACGTAGCTTTGCGGCTGCTGTTTATTGAAGCATGCCGAAACAAATACGCACATGGCGGAAACGGTAACCGCCGCTAATGTTAAAATTATTTTTCTGAATTTCATAAATAACTTCTATTTACTTTTTTATAAACGGTTTAACAAGTTTTAATAAATTACAGACTTTTGTACTGCATTTTAACAATTTATTTGAATTGCCGCAAAATGTGCTTTGTCAAAATTTTCACAAGTATATCACAAATATAAAAACATTTCAAGCGTTAGAATATATAAATAAGTCTTTAACACTATATCGGGCGTTAAAGTAAGAACTGAAAATTTTACCGCTTAAACATACAAACAAAAAAGCGCAGGTTTAAACCTGCGCTTTAATTTGGCGAAACAGTTGTAAACTAAAACAAATAATACGAATTTAATGTTAATTGCTATTCAAATTTATTACGTTTGCGAGTAATATATCGCATCATTTAGAACATAGTAAAACTTTAGCAACGCCGAACTACTCTACGGTTACTGTGTTTATGTACTCTTTGATTTCTCTCATCAAATCATAGGGATTTTCAACGTAATCGAACCGTATGGAAGCGGTAGGGCTTTTGAATGATAACGAGCCGGTCTTTGTTTTGCCTTTGTCTAACAAACCGACGTCAACAGCCGTTGAGGTAATAAACTTATAATCAAGTGTTCTATAGTCGACGCCTATCGTTCCTTTCCTTACAATCAAACGCTTATTTGTATAGGCATAATACAAATTTTTGTAGCTGTGCGCATAAAGCAACGGAATGGTAAAAAACAATGTGCAAGCCATTATCACAATAAAGTGCGGCAAAAATATCGGAATTATAAGCGGTACAAGAAAAATTTTCCAATACCTGCTTTTTGACGGTTTGATTATTTTTACAATTTGTTCGTCTTTTTCCAAAATATCGTCGAATAACTGCTCCATAATTTACTCTCCCTTGGTTTGTTTATTATACCACATTTCAAAGTAAAATCAATGCTTTTACAAAAGACATTTATAGAATGGCACTGTAGGGTGTTTGATATAAAGAACCGCGCACTTGATATAAAAAACAACCTAAAACAAAATTGATTCGTTTTAGGCTCGTATTGGTGGAGATAAGGGGATTCGAACCCCTGACCTATACGTTGCGAACGTATCGCGCTACCAACTGTGCTATATCCCCATATGAAATTTTGCGTTTTTATTTTAACAGAAAAATTTAAAAAAGCAAAACTTTTTACGCACAAAATTCAATTTAAAAAATATTGCGCAATAAATGATAAGCCGCGTGGGCAAAATTTTGCCCGCGCGGCGCTTCAATTTACTTAACTTTTTTGCGTTTGGTGCGCGAATATGTGCGAATTAACAGCTTGTACAGCTCGCCGAACGGTATTACCGAAAGCGACAACCCGAACACAATCGCCCACTGCCCTGCCGAAAGTTTTACAAGCCCGAACGCCGATGACAGCGGACTTATACAAAGCAGAACGTTGACCAAAACGCCCACTATTACCGTAATAAGCAACACCTTGTTTGCAAACATTCCCTTGCCGAAACCCGAACGTCTTTCCGTGCGTATGTTGAACGCTTGGAACAGCTCCAAAAACGATATAGTCATAAACGTAAGAGTTGTTGCCACCTTATTGCCCCAAACTGCAAGTCCCAGAGCAAACACTCCTACCGTTACCGCCGTCATATACAGCCCGTAAACGCCAATAGACGCAAGCGAAGTTTTTGAAAACAAACTCTTTTCCGCGCGTTCAGGCGGTCGTTGCATAGCGTCGGGATCTTCCTTTTCCAATCCCAGCGCCAGTACGGGGAAGCTGTCCGTTATAAGGTTCAACCAAAGTAGCTGCGTGGACAAAAGAAAATCGAACTTAAACAAAAACAGCGAAGCTATAAGTATTGCAAGCACTTCCGCAAGGTTGGTTGATAAAAAGAACTGAATGGTCTTTTTTATGTTTGCCGAAATTCTTCTGCCTTCGCGCACGGCGGAAACAATAGTTGCAAAATTGTCGTCGCAGATGACCATATCAGAAGCGCTTTTAGTAACGTCGGTGCCCGATATACCCATAGATATGCCTATATCTGCGCTCTTTATGCTGGGCGCGTCGTTGACGCCGTCGCCCGTCATTGCAACAACTTCGCCGCGCTTTTTAAGGGCTTTTACAATCATGCTTTTATGCTTAGGCGAAACGCGCGCAAACACACGGCACTGCGCAATTTTATCGTCGCGTTCGGCGTCGGAAAGAGCGTCCAGTTCCGCGCCCGTTGTTACTTCGTCCATATCGGTTGCAATGCCAAGTTTTTTTGCGATAGAAAAAGCCGTTCTCACGTGGTCGCCCGTAATCATTACGGTTGAAACGCCAGCGGTCTTACATTCTGCAACCGCCTGCTCTACCCCCGATTTAAGCGCATCCGTCATACCGCACAGCCCTATAAAAATAAGCCCGCTCTCATCGATTTTGCCGTCAAATTCCCTGTAAGCAAAACCGAGTACGCGCAGTGCGTCGTCGCTCATTCTGTTGTTGTTTTCTTCAATTAACCGCCTAGTATCATTGGTTAGCGGCTTAATCCCGCTTTCAGTCAAAACGCGGTTGCACTTATTTAAAAGAATATCGGGCGCGCCCTTTGTAAATGAAAACCGTTCGCCGCCGATAGCCGCGGCAACCGTCATCATCTTTCTTTCGGAAGTGAACGGCGCTTCGTCAAGCCGCGTAAAATTCAGCTTGAAATTACATTCGTCGGCGCATATTCTAAGGGCAATTTCGGTAGGATCGCCCAAATAATTGCCGTTTGTGCCCTTAACGGTGGTGCAAGCCGTCATACAATGCAAAAGTTTTACGTTTGCCCCCGCAATATCATCCGATAAGCGCTGTTTGCCGCTTTCGAACACTTCAACAACTTTAAGTTTATTCTGCGTCAGCGTACCCGTTTTATCGGAGCATATAACCGTACAACTTCCAAGCGTTTCTACCGATTTCAGCTTGCGGATAACGACGCCCCGCCTGCTCATCCGCTGAACGCCCATTGCCATTATTATTGTAACCACGGCGGGTAATCCTTCGGGAATGGCGGCAACGGCTATAGCTACCGAAGTCATAAAGTTTTTAAGCACACCGTCCTGACGGGCAAAAACACCTACAATAAAAATTACTGCCGTAACGGCAAGCACAAACGCCGTAAGTATTTTGCCGAGTTTATTCAAACTTTTTTCAAGCGGAGTTTTTTCGGCTTTGTCTCCCTGAAGCATTGCGGCGATTTTCCCCATTTCGGTTTTCATTCCTGTGGAAGTTACCACCGCCGTACCGTTACCGCGCACCACGAACGACGAGCCGAAAAGCATATTGTGCATATCGCCGAGCGCCGCACTGTTTCCGCGTATGCGCCCTACCGATTTTTCAACGGCAATACTTTCACCGGTCAGTGCCGATTCGTCGCAAAACAGCGAGTTTGCTTCAATCACCCTGCAATCCGCAGGTATAACGTCGCCTTCTTCCAGCAAAACAATATCGCCCGCCACCAGCTCCGAACAGTCTATAACGAACTCTTTGCCGTCTCTTCTCACCTTACAGACTGCGGCTGAAAGTTTTTTCAAGTTTTCTATGGCCTTGTCCGCGCGGTATTGCTGAACCGTACCGACAACGGCGTTCAGAAAAATTATTCCCAAGATTATGAACGTGTCGGTCAAGTCGTTTTTGTCCCTGGAAAAGAAAGCTATTACGCCGGAAACAGCCGCGGCAACGATGAGCAAAACCGTCATAAAGTCCTTGAACTGCAATATGAACAGCTTTAAAAAGCCCGAACGCTTACCCGACTCTATTGTGTTTGCGCCGTACTGTTCAAGCCGCTTTGCCGCTTCCGTACCGCTGAGCCCCGCGATAGAAGATTTTAAACGGTTGAGAGTTTGTCCCGCTTCTTCAAAACAAAAATTACCGACGGAAACTTTACTGCTTTGTACAGCTTGTCCCGTCTTTTTTTTACGAAGTTTGTCCATGAAATACCTCTTTTTAAAGATATTCCACCGCGCGCTCCGTTATGCCGAAAACACGCTTAAAAAACAAAAATCCGTCCGTACGGTTTTGTACGGACGGATTTTACCCCCTATATATATTAAACTTTTGCGTTAACCGACTTTAAAAAATCTAGCGCGGCACGGATTGTATCGTCCATATCGGCGTACTTGTACAGCCCCAGTCTGCCGCCGAAAAACACGTTCTTTTCACGTGCGGCAAGGTCGCAATATTTTTTGTAAAGCTCTCCGTTCTTTTGGTCGTTAACGGGGTAATAGGGTTCGTCGCCGACTTTCCACTGCGACGAATACTCGCGCGAAATTACCGTTTTGGGCGTTTCGGCAAACTCGAAATGCTTATGCTCTATTATGCGCGTAAACGGCACGTCCGCCGAAGTATAATTGACAACAGCGTTGCCCTGATAATTCGGCATATCAAGCACTTCGG
Source organism: uncultured Clostridia bacterium (assembly GCA_964592605.1). Classification (GTDB taxonomy): domain Bacteria; phylum Bacillota; class Clostridia; order Christensenellales; family Borkfalkiaceae; genus Coproplasma. Next base: position 9,014 of record CAZQFP010000026.1, read on the forward strand.
TTTCAAAGCACACCGAACGGTATTCCAGCGCGCCCAATTTATAGCCGTAATATTCGTCGATTGCGCCGGTATAAATAACTTTATCGGCAAGAGAAAGATATTCCTGTCTTTGCGCCGAAAAGTCGCAGTTTAAGCGCACTTCAATGCCTTCAAGCATCTTTTCAATAATTTTAGTATAGCCGCCAATCGGTATGCCCTGCCAGCGGTCGTTGAAGTAATTATTATCGAAGGTAAACCGCACGGGCAAACGCTTTATTATAAACGCGGGCAGTTCGCGGCAACTTTTGCCCCACTGCTTTTCGGTATAGCCCTTAATAAGTTTTTCGTAAATGGTTGCGCCCACAAGGTTTATAGCCTGCTGCTCAAGGTTTTCGGGATTTTCTTTATAGTGCTCACCGCGCTCGCTCTCTATGCGGCGCGCCGCTTCTTCCGGCGTAAACACGTCGCTCCAAAGTTTTGTAAACGTATTCATATTGAACGGAAGGTTGTAGCACTCGTTTTTGTACCTTGCAACGGGGCAGTTTACGTAATTGTTAAATTCGGCAAAAGTGTTGATATATTCCCAAACTTCCCTGTCGGAAGTATGAAAAATATGCGCGCCGTAACGGTGCACGTTAATTCCTTCAATATTTTCAGTGTATACGTTGCCGCCTACGTGCGCTCGTCTTTCTATAACAAGGCATTTATAGCCTTCTTTTGTAAGCTCGTGCGCGCATACTGCACCGTACAGCCCGCTACCGACTATAAGATAATCGTACTTAGCCATAAATTTACCCCAGCTTGACTTTTTTGCAAAGTATATTGTAACCGAATATCAGCATTGCGCCGCGTAACCGCCACGGCATCCAGTTTACCGCCACGGCGTAAGAACGGTGCCTTAGCATTGCGTACATACTCTTGTCGTTTTGCTTAATGTGCCGCCACATGTCTTTAAGCGCGGCTTTGCGTTCTTTGGAACACTCCGCGCATACAAACAACAGCGTCGTCATCATTATAGCTTCAAGCGAATGGCGCATATAGCGCTTTAAACCGCGCGGCATCTTTTTTATTTCTTCCCACTTGTAAGCGTCCGTCATACGTAACATAACGCGTATCTGCTGGTCGTAACGCTTTACAAAATTCGCACGGTTGACCGACTGGTCGCTTCTGCCAATGAAATATCTGTATAAGTTTACGTTTAGATAATACAAATTTTTTGTGTGCGGCAACGGCTGGTAAGCATAAATATTGTCTACGTAGAAGGTATGCTCGGGCAAAACCAAGCCGCTTTTTAAAAGCACTTCGCGCCTGTACAAAAGCGCGTGCATTAGCATCATTCTGGAATATCTGAATTTTTTAATCTTTTCCCAGCCGCACAATTTTTCAACGGGAATTTTGTCTTTATAGGCGCTTACGTGTTCCGTGCCGTCGTAGGCATGGTCGTATACGTAGTTGGTAACGTACAAATCCGGCGAAACGCCGCTTTCGTAATGCGCACGGATTGTATTCATAAGCGTTGTAAGCGCTTCACCGTCGAGATGGTCGTCGGAGTCCACAACCTTAAAGTACAGCCCTTCCGCCGCCTTTAAGCCTGCGTTAACGCCCGAACCGTGTCCGCCGTTGGGCTTATCTATAACCTTTACCACCGAAGGAAAGCGGCTACGGTATTCTTCGGCAATTTCAAGCGTGCCGTCGGTAGAACCGTCGTTAACGATTATAATTTCTATATCGTCGCCCGCAACAAGAATACTGTCCAAACAGCCGCGCAGATAGTCCTGCGAATTATAACAGGGAACGGTAAAACTTACAAGTTTCATAAAGCGTATTTTCCGAAATTTTCTCTTTACGTTAAATTTTGCGGCAAACTTCGCCGTCTTTTTTATTTTATCACAGTTAAATCGGCTTTTCAACCCTTTTAAAAAAATTTACCGCTGTTGAGCCTTACCATAAGCCTTTAATAAAAATTCGGCGGCGCAGGTTTGATTGCCCGTGCCGCCGACAAATTATTTGCCTTTATTATACTTTTCCAAAAAGTGGTATTCGCCGTCCACCTTGTACCCGACAAGCGTATCGAGTTGCACATTATGTAGCGATTTAAACACGCTACTCTCAACGTCGGGATTTCTTTCTTTTACGCGGTTTATTATTTCCTTAACTTCTTGTCTAGAAGAATACGCCTGCTCGCCCTGTGCCAAACCTTCCGTCTTTTTGCAAGCGCAGGCAATAAATTCAAGCCCGTTGTACTTCTGCCAGTGGATTATGTCTTCTTCCAAAACGCAGTACATAGGGCGAATAAGCTCCATCCCTTCAAAGTTATTTGCGCGCAGTTTGGGCAACATTCCCTGTATCTGTCCGCCGTACAGCATTCCCATAAGAGTAGTTTCTATTACGTCGCTTTTATGATGACCGAGCGCAATTTTGTTGCAACCGAGTTCCTTTGCTCTTGCGTACAAAAAGCCCCTTCTCATTCTGGCGCACAGATAGCACGGCGAAGCGCCGCCGATTTCGTCCGTAACTTCGAATATGTCCGACTTAAACACTTTCAACGGAATTCCCAAAAGCCTTGCGTTGCGCTCTATGCACTCTGCATTGGCGGCGTTGTAGCCCGGGTTCATCGTAATATATTCCAAGTTGAAATCAATTTCGGAATGTCTTTTAAGCTCCTGAAAAAGTTTGGCAAGCAAAAAGCTGTCCTTACCGCCCGAAACACACACGGCTATTTTATCGCCCGCGGAAATAAGGTTGTAAACCTTTATGGCTTCCAGAAAGCGCGACCATATGCCCTTGCGGAATTTGGTTATTATAGAGCGCTCCACACTCTGGGCTTTTGTAAGTTCCTTATGGGGCATAAATACTCTCCGTAGCCTTGAATTTTACGTAAAAGTGCGGTATATTGCCGCATCAATCTTCTTCGTGCGTGTGTTCTTCTTCGTCGTGGGGGTCGGGAAACTGCGCCTTGTCGTACGCAATTCCGTTCTTATCGTAGTAATCTTTTATAGCCGCTCTTATAGCTTCTTCGGCAAGCACCGAACAATGCAACTTGTGTGCGGGAAGCCCGTCCAACGCTTCGGCAACCGCCTTGTTAGTAAGCTCCAGCGCCTGAGAAAGGGGTTTGCCCTTAATAAGTTCGGTAGCCATAGACGAAGACGCTATCGCACTGCCACAACCGAAAGTTTTAAACTTAACGTCGGCAATAATGCCGTCTTCTATTTTAAGATATATCTTCATTATGTCGCCGCATCTTGCGTTGCCTACTTCGCCCACGCCGTCCGCGTTTTCAATAATCCCTACGTTTCTGGGATTAGTGAAATGATCCATAACTTTTTCGCTGTAAAGTGCCATATTTTCTCCTTTTTTAAGGTTTTAAGTTAAATTGCCCCGCATATATGCCGTGCTTTTGCGTGTTTTACGTCTTTACAATTATATTAAATGCGCCGCTTTGCCGGACTGCAAGTCGTCCCAAAGCGAAGAAATTTGCCTTACCTTTTCAACGGCTATAGGCACTTCGCATAAGATATAATCGGCGTCTTCTTCGGTGTTTTCGTCGGAAAGAGATATTCTCAGCGACCCGTGCGCAATCTCGTGCTTTAACCCGAGCGCAAGCAACACGTGCGAAGGTTCAAGCGATGCCGTCGTACAAGCCGAACCGGACGATGCGCATATACCTACCGCATCCAAATTCAAAAGCAAACTTTCGCCTTCGGTGCCTTCAAAGCTCATGTTCACGTTTGTAGGCAGTCGCTGTTCCCTGTCGCCGTTCAGCTTGGAATAGGGAATTTTCAAAAGACCTTCAATAATTTTGTCGCGCAGTTTTACAAGCCTTTGGTTGTTCTTTTGCATATTTTCGCACGCTTCTTCAAGCGCCGCCGCCATAGCGACAATACCGGCAATATTTTCCGTGCCTGCACGTTTTCCGCGCTCCTGCGCGCCGCCGTCGATAAATGTTAAAAGCTGAAGTCCGCGTCTGCAATACAGCGCGCCCACGCCCTTAGGTCCGTGAAATTTATGCGCCGAAAGCGAAAGCATATCAATGTTTTGCGCCTTAACGTCTACGGGAATATGCCCCACCGCCTGCACCGCGTCGGTATGGAATACAACTCCGCGCTCCCTGCAAATTGCGCCGATTTCGCGGATCGGTTGAATTGTTCCCACTTCGTTGTTCGCAAACATAATTGTAACAAGCGCGGTATCTTCTCTTATTGCCGCGGCAACTTCTTCCGCCTTTACAATTCCGTTTTTATGAACGTCAAGATAGGTTACTTCAAACCCTTCCTTTTCTAGCTTTTTCAAGGTATGCAAAACCGCGTGGTGCTCGAAAGCCGTAGTTATAATATGTTTTTTACCCTTGCGCGCGCCGCACAAAGCCGCCGAACGTATTGCCTGGTTGTCGGCTTCGCTACCGCCCGAAGTAAAGTAAATTTCGCGCGCGTCGCAATTCAAACACTTCGCAATTTTTTCGCGAGCGCCTTCAAGCGCTTCCTTTGCCGTCTGACCCGCCGTATGCAGAGAAGACGGATTGCCGAAGTTTTGCTTTAAATAGGGCAACATTGCTTCAATGGCCTTGTCGCTCATCGCGGTCGTAGCCGCATTGTCTACGTAAACTGTCCTTTGTTTCACTTTCAAATTCCTACTTTCTAAGTATGATTTAATTATAAAAATAAATTCCTATATTGTCAATAGGAATTAAATTGTATTTTGAAAAATTTTCAGCCGATTAAATCTTTTAACGTCTTTGAATTTAAAAAGCTCATTATAACTTCGTCAAGCTCTTTAAAAAGCGGCAAAGTCATACAAGTTCCCGCATTTTCACAGCCGCCGTTTTCAAGACAGCTTACGGGCGCAAGCGAACCTTCACCCGAGCGCAAAATTTCCGCAACGGTATATTCTTCTGCTCTTCTTGCAAGTTTATAACCGCCGCTTTTGCCGCGCGCGCTTATAACAAGCCCCGCCGCTGAAAGCTGTTTTGCCGACGCTTCCAAATATTTAAGCGACTCCTTTTGCCTTTCTGCAATATCGCCAAGCGAAATATACCCTTCGCCTTCGTGCTGAGCCAAATCTATCATAACTTTAAGGGCGTTGCGCCCCTTTGTGGTTATCATCATAATTTTCACCTGAAATTGCGGATTTTCAGCCGCCAAGCTCTATCATTCTTTCTATGCATTTAACCGCCTGCACGCGCGTTTGCTCGTCCATAACAATTTCTTCCCCACCGACGCCGCGAACGCAGTCGTACACGTCGGCAAGAGTCGTCAACTTCATATTGTGGCACACCAAGTCCTTTGAAAGCGGATAAAAACGCTTTTGCGGACACTTAAACTGCAAGTGCTGAACTATTGAATTTTCCGTACCTATAATGAATTCCGTTGCCGGCGATTTTTCGGCAAAATCCATAATACCCGAAGTAGAGCCCACGTAATCGGCAAGCTCCACAACTTCCGGACGGCATTCGGGATGAACCAAAAACAGCGCCTTAGGATGCGCGCGCTTTGCGGCAAGCACTTCTTCTTTTTCCACTCGCGCGTGCGTAGGACAACCGCCCGAAAGCAGTTTAAAGTTTTTTTCGGGTACTTGTCTTTGCACGTAAGTGCCCAAATTTATATCGGGAATGAACAGAATGTTCTTTTCGGGCATTGCGCGGCAAATTTTAACCGCACTTGACGAAGTTACGCACACGTCGGCAATAGTTTTAAGCTCTGCGGTGGTGTTTACGTAGGCAACGACGGCGTAATCGGGGTACATTTTTTTAACTTCTTCAATAACTTCCCTGTCCATCTGTTCCGCCATAGGGCAACCCGCCTGCGGATTGGAAAGAATAACTTTTTTATCGGGCGAAAGCATTTTATCGGTTTCCGCCATAAAGCGCACGCCGCACATAACAACGATAGGTTGCGGCGCACTCCTAGCCTTTACGGAGAGCGCGTAACTGTCCCCGACGAAATCGGCAACTTCGCAAATTTCTTCCGACATATAGCTGTGCGCAAGAATACACACGCCGTTTTGTTTTTTAAGCCGTAATATTTCCTGCTGTAAATCTTTAATCATCTAAGTAATTCCCGTAAAAAATCATTCAACTTCGCCCGCAAGTTGCGCTTCGCGCTCGGCTACCGCCAGCGCTTCAATCATTTCGCCTATGTCGCCCATAATAAATTCGTTTAAATTATAAAGCGAAAGCCCTATTCTGTGGTCGGTAACTCTACCCTGCGGAAAGTTATACGTGCGTATTCGTTCGCTTCTGTCGCCCGTGCCTACAAGCGATTTTCTGTGCTCGTCGTATTTGGAGCGGTTCTGGTTGTTGTAATAGTCGTAAAGCCGCGAGCGCAAAACCTTGAACGCCTTGTCCTTGTTTTTAAGCTGACTGCGCTCGTCCTGACAGGTT
>CAZQFP010000027.1:0-14215 GCA_964592605.1 uncultured Clostridia bacterium
TTTCGTCGAACCAATGTTCGAGGAAAGACAGCTCGTAGTGGTCGGAATAGTCGGTTATGGGCATAAAGTCTTCGAAAACTTCGGTTATGCCTTCTTCGATAAACGCGTTATAGCTCGACTTCTGTATTTCTACAAGGTCGGGAATATCGATAACTTCGTTTATTTTACCGAACTTCCTTCTTTCGGTTTTGCCATACTTGTGAATAGGTAAATTCATTAAACGAGAACTCCTTTTTGCCTTATTCGGGCAGTTTATATTTATATGGCGATTTTCCGTGTATATCTTTTCACCGGAAAAAATCGAAAATTACTTGGTTTCGCTCTTTACAAATGCGCTTTTACATAGTATAATTAGCTGAAGAAAACAGTTAAAAATGACGAAAAACAGCGCAATTTTTACTTAAAAATAAGGTAAAAATGCCATTTTTGCGTAAAATACGCATTTTAATACAGTATAGTATTATAATTCACGGTAAAAGCAAAGTCAAGTTAAAAAGTTAAATAAAAAATAAATTTTTCAAAATTTTGAAAACGCATTATGAGAATAGATAAATTTTTAAAAGTTTCGCGCATTTTAAAGCGGCGCACACTTTCGAAAGAAGCGTGCGAAAAAGGGAAAGTTTTTGTAAACGACAGAGAAGTTAAACCCGCCCACCAGATTAAGGTCGGCGACAAGGTTGAACTTAAATTTTTCGGCGGTTCGCTTAAATTCGAAATTCTTAACGTTAAGGAAACGGTAAAAAAAGACGAAGCGGCTTCGCTTTACAAAATTATCGGCGATACGGAGAACGCAAATGAAGAATAAAATTAGCGCTATAATCTGTGCCGCAGGTAAGGGCGAGCGCGCGGGCTTCGGCAAAAACAAGTTGCTTGCCCCCCTTTACGGCGCGCCCGTACTCTACCACACCTTTAAAAAATTCAACATTGACGAAATTGACGAAGTTGTCGTCGCCGCTTCAAAAGAAGATTTTAACGAAATTTCCGCGCTTGCAAAACCTTTCGGGTATAGAGTTGTTCAGGGCGGCAAAACGCGCACGGAAAGCGTTAAAGCCGCGCTTGCAAAAGTTACGGGCGATATAGTTTTAATTCACGACGGCGCGCGCCCTTTCGTTAGCAAAGAATTGATTATTTCGTGCATATCTTCGGTTGAAAAGTTTTCAAGCGGTATTTGCGCGGTTAAATTTACCGATACCGCCGCAGTTGTAAGCTACGGCGAAATCCGCGATATTCCTGACAGGGAAAGTTTATACAAACTGCAAACGCCGCAAGGCTTTTTTACGCAGGACATTATTCAGGCATATAAACTTGCAGGCGATAAAACCTACACCGACGACAGCGCCGTTTACGGAGAGTTTATTGCGCCGCCGCGCATTGTGGAAGGCGACGAAAACAACGTTAAACTTACTTATAAACGCGACTTCCCCCGCGAATATGCCGAAGTTTCGGCAAGTGAAGGGCAAAAAGTAGGGTTCGGCGTAGACGTTCACGCCTTCGGCGAAGGTAAACGCGTTACCCTTGCCGGCGTAAAAATAGACTGCGGCAAAAGCCTTATCGCACACAGCGACGGCGACGTAGTGTATCACGCAATTATCGACGCACTGCTTTCTGCGGCGGGGCTTGAAGATATTGGGCACTACTTCCCCGACAGCGACGCAAAGTTGAAGAATGCGGACAGCGGCAAACTGCTTGAAAAAACGGTGGAAATAATAAAAACCGCGGGATATACCGCGGGTAATTTGTCGGTAAGCGTTCAGGCTGAAAGTCCGCGCCTTGCACCGCACATAGAAAAAATGCGCGAAAATATTTCACGCATCTGCAACATACCTACGCAAAACTGCGCCGTTGCGGCTGGCACGTGCGAGCATTTGGGATTTGTAGGCGAAGGTCTTGGCATTGCCGCCTACTGCGCCGCAACACTTGATAAAATAAAAAACTAAAAGGTTACTTATGGCAAAAGCTAAAATTACAACACAATACGTTTGTTGCGAGTGCGGCGCCGCAAGCCCGCGCTGGCTCGGTCGTTGCCCCGCGTGCGGAAAGTTCAACACTATGGTTGAAGAAGCCGTCGCGCCCGAAACGCCGCAAACAAAAACCACAAAACAGTTTACGGGCGAACGGGCAAAGCCCCTTTCGCAAATTACGTACGAGCGCTATAACCGTACGCCTTCTGGTATTTCGGAATTCGATACCGTACTCGGCGGCGGAATTGTGGCAGGCTCGCTCATTCTTCTCGGCGGCGATCCGGGAATAGGTAAATCTACCCTTCTCACTCAAATTGCCGCACACCTTTCGCAGACGAAAAAAGTGCTTTATTTTTCCGCCGAAGAAAGTTGTTCGCAGGTTAAAATGCGCGCGGAACGGCTGAATTTGAAATGCGACAACCTGCTTATTTTAAACGAAACTTGCATTGACGGACTTGAAAGCGAACTCGACGGCGTTGATCTGTGCGTGATTGACAGTATTCAGGCGGTATACACCGACGATTTGTCGTCTTCTTCGGGTTCGGTCGGGCAAGTCAGGGAATGCGCTTCTAAACTTATGCGCATTGCAAAGAGCCGCGGCATTACTTTCTTTATAGTAGGACACGTAACCAAGGAAGGCGCGCTGGCAGGTCCTAAAGTTTTAGAGCACATTATGGACACCGTGCTTTACTTCGAAGGCGAAAATCAGGAAAATTTCAGAATACTGCGCGCGGTTAAAAACAGGTTCGGCAACGTTGCCGAAGTAGGCGTATTCGAGATGACGGGCGAAGGAATTATCGCCGTAACAGATTATTCGGGGGTATTCCTTTCTGAAAGCCGCGGCGAAGAAGCCGGTTCCGCCGTAACTCCCGCACAGACGGGCGCGCGCTGTATGAACGTTGAAATTCAAAGCCTTGTTTCCAAAACGGCGTTCGGACTGCCGCGCAGAATGACGCTGGGCATAGACTACAACCGTTTGGCGGTGCTTATAGCCGTGCTTGAAAAGCGTTGCGGACTGGGGCTTGGCGGCTTTGATGTTTACGCAAACGTTATGGGCGGCATAAAACTGCAGGAGCCTGCGGCGGATTTGGCAATTTGCGCCGCACTCGCTTCGGCTTATTTGGGAAAACCTATCGACAAATACGTTGCGGTTTTCGGCGAAGTAGGACTTACCGGCGAAGTGCGAGCCGTATCTTATTGCGAAAAGCGCGTTTCCGAATGCGTGAAAATGGGCTTTAAAAAAGTGCTTGTGCCCGCAAAAAATATGAAGTCGGTTACAAAGTTTGCCGATAAAATTTCAATAGTGCCAGTGCTTTACGTAAACACCATGATAAAAGCGCTGTTCAAAGAATAATAAAACTGCGGCGGAACGTTTCCGTCGCAGTTAAATTTAAGGGCGCAACCTTTAAGGTTGCGCCCTTTTTTATTATGCTTTTGCAAGTTTACCCGATGCGTTCTGAGAAAGAACTATCTCGCTTCCGTCCGCGTTGTTTATAAACGTAACGGTAACCGTCGTCTTCCAGTTGGTCATACAGCCTTTATAGAAAGATATCTTCTGTTGTTCAAACTTATAACTCAACTCGTTATTGCCGTCCTTATCACCGCTTTCGTAGTCGAGTGCGGCGCCGTCGTCCATATGCCACGTATACGAAGTGCCCGTACGGTCGATTTTCGAAATCAAGCCGTCGTAGCCTTTAAACTCGTAGCTAACCGTGCTGGTCATATTATAAGTACGGTCCCAACCGTCTTTATAAGTACCGTAGCTTTGCAAGTCGACTTTGCCCCAAAGAGCACGTATTTCAAATTCTATCGTATCACCGGGGTGAGCCACGCTAAGCACGTCTTCAAGTTTGATATAAGATATTTCACCGCTTTCGTCTACCGTGTAATACCACCAGCCAAGGAAAGCGTAGCCGTTGCTTTCGCCCTGCAACAGAGTGCTGTCTTCGCGCACGACGTGAACAAGCAATTCGTAGTGTTCGCTTCCGTCTTCGCCGACAACCGCCTGCGACTGCTGACCGTTATAGGTGAACGCTATATCGCTTGTAAGCGTGGTATGTATTCTTATATCTTCGAATTCGGGGTAAATTGTAAGGTTGGAAGTAATGTTGTAAATCTCGGAAATTTCAACCTTATCTTCGCCGTCCACATAATAATAACTAAGGAACGAGAAGCCAGGAATTTCACCAAGACCTACAAACTCGACGCATGGCGTATCGTACGTGTAATAAAGCACGTAGTTGCCGTTCTGCCCGGTAAAGCCGGCTTCAACTGCTTCTTCCGCGCAATCGTAACCGCTCAAATCGAGCGTTACCGTATAAGTTACGGGTTTGAATATTGCCGACAAGATACGGTTGCTGTAAACGTTTATAAGTCCGTTATAGTCCCAACCTTCAAAGTAATAGCCCTGCGGAGCTTCGGGAACGACGGCGAGATTTAACTCACTGCCGTAAACCGCGGTAAGAGTTTCAACAACCGTATCGCCCGCAACGTAAGTTATCTCAAATTCTCTGGTTGTATCAACTTCGTCCCAAACCACGTTGAAAGTTACGTCTTCAAGAGTGTTGAAATTACTTATATTGCCGAAGTAATAGTTGCCGTCCATCTCGAACGCGACGATTGTGTAGTAAACACCGTCCACTTCCACTTCTCTGCCGTCGAAGTAATTTGCAAGTTCAAGGTCGGTATTGTATACGTATTCTAATTCGTCGCTGAAAATTTGCGCAAATTCGCTTGAAATTGTAACGGTGAACTTTTTGGGCGAATACTTGAAGTATACGGCGGGATTTGTAAATTCGGTTACCGAAAGCGTGCCGTCTTCATTAAGTTCCACGCCGCTATAAACAACGTGCTTATCGTAGCCTACCCAGTCGCCCAAATCGGGCGCAACGGGGTTGATAGAAAGCAATCCGTCATTCGCACCGTACAGTATTGTAATTGTGCTGAGCTTATCGTCGTTTGCGTAAACGGAAATTTCGCCCAGATTTACGCCGGTTGAAGCATTTGAAACAATTTCAATATAATTCTTGCCGTTATTGAGATTTGAAACTGCCTTCGTCCAGCGTTCCGCAGCCTTCAAAACTTCTTCGTCGTATTCAACGCCGTCTTTAAGTCCGCTTGCCGCTATGCCGAGCGTTTGCGACGAACAGCCGAAGAGCTCTTCCCATTTAAGCGAGCCGTCAACCGTGGTATCTGTATATTGCTTGCCCATAACCAGCTGGGGATTGCAATAATTTATTTCGCCGTCGACTGAGATAGTTAAAATATTTGCAAGGCTTAAACCTGTGCTGATATTTATGCCCGTCAAAAGATATGCGTTGCTGTTAGAGTTCGCGTCGTAACGACTGCTTGCGTTAAGCGTAATAACTATATCGTCCAAACCCACCATATTTGTACCGAAGTCTATCGCACTGCCGTTAATTGTCAACGCCCAGCTTGCAGAGTTCGCAGTAGATTTGCTTTCAAAACTCTTCAATATTTTTCCAACCGCAGTACCGAAGTCAACGCTTTCAGTCTGTGCGGTTTCGCCGTTGTCCTTAATATTGTCGGTAACTACGGGTCCCAAATTCAACAGGAACACGATATTGTTCATAAGTTCGGCAGTAAACTCGCTTACAGGCATTACTCGGTAAATCGTTACGGGTTCTGCATAACTCTTTTCGGAATATATAAGACCCGACTTCTTCCAATACGAATACTGCACGCGCTTGATATATACCATACCGTTTTTAATTGTTAAATCGGTTTTAGTTTTACCGTTTGTAACAACCTGCATTACTTCCTGTATGGCGGGAATATCGAGACCGGCGCTTATCTTTACGTCGTTGTTCTTATCGATATTGAACGAAGCAACAACGCTTATTTGATAATCGCTGTTGACAACGGGAATGTGCAAATCAATTTTTCCGTCAAGGTAATAGTAACGGTTAAGCAGATAATCGGTAAGATTGTCGCCGTAAATTTCTTTATCGAGCTCGGTCGCATTCTCTTTGGTATGCGTTGCCGAATTTATTGTTGCATTAAGCAGAGTGTCTATTCCGCTTAAATCATAGTAGTTTGAAAAATCTTCGAGCTTGGGAACTTCACGGCTAACCGCAAGATTTAAGTCAACCTTTTTGTTGCCGCCGAAATAGATATTCCGTACGCTTGCGCCAGTTATGTACGACTTAGGCTCGCCCTGAACGAGAGTATCGTCAACGTCGGAGTACGTGTAATTTTTGTACACTTCAAAGGTGATATCTTCAAAGCCTTCGCCGTATACAGCCGCGCTGTTCAAAACTATTTTAAACGCCTTGTCGCCGTTTAATAAAGTTTCTAAGCCCACACTCTTCACGTAGTTGCCGCAAGCGGGCGGTAAGGGTTCTTTTTCGGTTTCCTGTTTTTCCTGCTCTTCCTGATTTTTAACTTCTAAAGAACCGAGCATTTTTATAACGAAAGTAGATAAATCCGAGCCTATAAACTGCGGTATAAGACTTCCGCCAAGCGAAGCAAACTGGCTATGCGTATAGGGCAATTTAGCCTTTACAAGAGCGTCGTCAAGTATTTTTGCTATTGAACTTATTACGCTTTGAAGTTCAGCCGACGCTTCGGAAACGTCCATATTCGGCAAATCGAACACAGCAACACCGGCCGCAAGCAAGGTGAGAAGTTCGTTTACGGGCGCGTATACTTTAAGGGGCGCGTAGCCTTCGCTACCTTCGGCGAACTTAGAAATCGAGAAATACACGTCAAGTCCTTCGCCGGTTGCCGTAATACCGTTCTTTATGCCCGTCGTCTTGCCTGACTGAACTTCGGGGTTAGCGTCAAGAATGTAAACTTCAAGATGCAAATCGTCTTTATACGTTTTTACGCCGTTTTCGTCAACTGCTAAGTTTGCGGCGTTGTCGCGGTTATATTCAAGGTCTACGCCGAGATGGAAGTACATATCTTCCTTAAAAGTAATCTTCGTTCCGCTTATTTCGTTGCCGTCTTCGTCCTTTTCGGGCAAGGTGATTTCAACGGGGAAGCCGTCGCCCTGTACGTACTCGAACACCACGCCCACGTTCATGAGCGCTTCGCCGTCCTGATAAATTGAAGTATCTAAATCAAGCGAATATTCCTTTTCAACAAGCAGCTCCGCCGTAGCCGCAAGATAGTCGAGCATATCAGTAAAATCTGCGGCGGTGAGAAGTTCGGTGCACTCTACGCTTGCATGGCTATCACCCTTTACAACCGATGATATGTTAAGGTTTAAGTACATTGAAGAGTTTGCAAGCGAAACGTTAAAGCCGAAATCCTGCTCCTGCGTTGCGGTGAAAAGTTCAAGCGCTAAATTACCGAGCCTTATTCCGAAGAGTGCGTTTTGCGGCGCTTCGAATACAAGCGAATTCAAAACGTTGTCTACAAGTTTGCCTTCGCCGCTTATACCCAGCATTTCGGCAATTCCGTCAAGCGCGTTAGCCGCGGCGTTGCCCGAGCTTATTTTCTGCAACAGGTTATCAAGCAAGGTTATATCGCCGAGATTTTCAATCTGCCCTACGGGATTGTTGAGCACTATTTCGTCGAGCACAACCGAAATTCTGTTGTAAACGTCAACCAGCGCGGCTTTAAGCGCGTCTATGTCGCCGTTTGCAATGTCAAGGCATACGGCAACCTGATTTTCGTCCGCGCCGTATACGAGCGTTACCTTGCCGTCTATGTATGATACGAATATATCTAACGTTACGTTATCTATGGAGATCTGCGATTTAAGCGCAAATTCAACGTTAAGTTTTGTTTGCTGTTCAGCCGTTACAAGGTCGAATTTAAGCGTAAGTTCTTCTACGTTAAGTTTAACTGAAGTATTGCCCAAATCAACGGTTAAACTGCCGCTTATCTTCAATACGTCCCCGAATATGTCGGCGTATTGCGTTTTTTGTTCGGCACTTAAAGATGATGCGGATTCGCCGCCGAGCGTTAAATTCACGGCAATATTTTTACCGAACAAGTCCGCATTTGCATGCACGCCTACACCGCCGAGAATGTTGAGCGCAACGTCGGCTTTTATCTGAGCCGCACTCATAAGTGAATTTTCGGGAAACGTAATAGTTGTACCCGTCAAAATGCCGCTGTCGGTACCGACTAAATTATTTATTATATCGCTAAGAATTGCCTTAAAATCAAAACCGCCGTCTGCAAAAGTTGTTGCCTTTTCGCCCGAAAGAGCCGAAAGCGGAAGTTTTACCTTTACGTCGTTTACGCTCGTTATATAAAGCATATTCTCGGTCGAATCGTAATAAACGGCAATTCCGCCGCCTGCCAAATCAACGCGCACCGCGGTAAGTTTACCTTCCGTCATTACAATGCTAACAACGCCGCTTAAAGCCAGTTCGTCAATCTTAACGTTTACGCCGAAATTCAGTTCACCGTTCAAAACGTTGGTATAGACCTGCGTATCGCTAAGTTCGGGAATAGCTTTCTCACTGCCGATTCCTACGGAAAGCTCTACTTCCTTGCCGTATAACTGAGCGTTTGCCGAAACGTTCAGTTTACCGCTCAAATTCACGTTGAGCGCAAGACTAAGCATATCGCCGAACAAATTGCCGCTATCGAAAGATATGCCGCTTCCGTCGGTGGAAAGTCCGCCTATAATTTTGGGCAACAAATCCTGCAAATTCAACTGCGGAAGTGCACCGCCGCCCAAATCTATATCGTTTAAATTGAGTTTGTATTTGCCGCTTTCGCCGCAATCGAGATACAGCGTATTTTGCTTGGCAACGTAATAAACGGCAATGTCGCCGAGAACTGCGCTTACGCCGTCAAACGTACCGTCCGTCATCTCAATGCGCACAGCGCCGTCAAGCGCGAATTTGTTTTCGCCGCTTCCTATCGCCGCATTTAAGCCGAGCGTAATTCCGTCCTTCAGAACGTCTGCATACTGCGTTTTGTCTGCCGCGGTAAGGGTCGCGGGCCTATCGGCTTCCGTACCGAACGTAAGGCGCGCCGAAATATCGGAGCCGCCCAAATTTATTTTAGCCGCTACGTTGTCGAGAGAAACGTCGCCTTCGTTTACAAGGAAATTGAAAGCAAGGTCTGCTTTAAGTCCGAAAATTTCAAGCGTAGATTTAAGCGTTGCACTGGTATCGGTGTAAGTAAATTCACCTGCAAAAAGCTGTTTCAAAAGCTCGTCGGCATCTATCAGTGCAGTCTTCTCGCTCTCTTCGGTTTCAGCCAAAGTCTGAGTATTTTCGGAAGCAAAGCTATCAAGGCAGACTTTAAGTTTATCGTCGCCTATTTTAATATAGAGCCACTTTTTGCCGTCTTCTATTTCGAGATAAACGCCAAGGTTTCCAAGCCGAGCGCGCAAATCCGCAAAGTTTCCGTCGTCCATTCCCACGTAAACGGTGCCGGACAAGGGCTTGCCGCTTATATCGAAATCGGCTTTGAATACCGCGCCTTCAGTCAAAACGCTACCGAACGCGCTTGAAAGGTAGGTTGCCGCGTCGGGTTCAGGCGGCATATCGGGTCTGGGGTCGGTAAAGCCGTTGGGGTTATCGTGGCTTTCAAAATAATCTTTATAATATGTGTTTACCGCGTTTTCTTCGCCGTAATCGAAAACCGTACGCGACTCGGAAGAACAGCCCGCCGCAATCGCGCCCATTTTAGCGGTATATTGGTCGTTTATTGAAAACTCCAACAGCGTCCAGTCCGCGGTGAACACGTACGTTACGCGCGTGTATTCGAAAGTGGGCCAGTCGTAAAGTCCGCCCGTAACAAGCATCTGCTGTTTATAGTAATGCACGGCGGAATCGAGACCGCTTTGATGAACGTTCAAATCAAGCGTCATCGTATACGTGCCGTCGCCGTTATCGGTAACGGATTTTTCCTGCGCGTTTTTAATTGTGAGTTCGTCTAAAATGTATACCGAAAATTCCGAAGGCGGCAAACCGCGGTAACGGCGGAATCTTTCCGTCGTATGTCCGTAAGGCGTACCCGTAGACCATTCGGAATCCATACTGTCTATTGTAATTTTGCCTTCGGCTTCGCGCCAAAGCACGTAGTCGTCGGTAACGCAGAACTGGCGCGCGGTATTCGAAGCGCCCGTTGCCATATCGGCGGAAATAAGTTTTCCGTCGTACATTTTCTTATACGTATAAACGTGCTGGTCCATTACGGTATGTACCGTCGATTGCATTGAAGACGACCAGTACTCCTTGTTTTGAAGCACGTAATTCAAATAACCTACGTTTTCGACAAGAGTGTGTTCGGTGGGCAAACTTCCGTCCGTTGGAGCCTGGTAGCATACAGTAGCATTGCCCAAATCTTCAACGCCGTAGTTTTCCTTAGTAACCAAAAAGCCCAAACCTATGTACGAAAGCCCTGCAACGAGAACGGCAGAAAAAGCCAGCACTACCTTGCGTATTCTGCGCTTGTGTTTTATCGCAAGCGGCTTGCAACGGTAAATGCGGCTTTCGCCTTCCTGCAAGCTCTTCTTCTTATAGTGAAGACCGGCGCGCTTGTTAACGGCGCTGTCGCGCTTTAACTTTCTGCTTGCGCGGTAGCCTGCAAGTTTATTTATTTTAAAACCTTTTTCACGGGTTAAACCGTGTCTGTTTTTGTTACCCATTTATTGAATATTTTCCCTACGGGGAAGCCGAAAAGCCGCCGCATTCCCCGATTATATATATTGTAAAGTAATGTAAGTATAATACTTTTATGACAACTTGTCAACTTTGTAATGAAAGAATATGATATATTTTATATACTTTCACTTAAAATCTTGCATTTTTTTGAGTTTTTTTGGCTATTTTTAACTTATTTTCATAAAATTTGTCATAATCGGGCATTACAACCGTCATACTTGGCGCTTTACCGGAAACTATGCGTACAGTAACAAAATTTTCAGCACGCGCATTTAAAAAACTTTCGCTTGACACGGGCGCGGTATTACTTTAAAATAAATTTTAAAGAAAACAAACCTTATTTTTAAGGCGCTTATGATTGAAGAAAACGTAAAAAATCTGCTTGCGGAAATACCGCAAAACAATCCCTTCGGCGAAAAAATAACGCTTGTTGCCGCCGTAAAAACACAGACGGTTGAAGCAATTAACCGCGCAATCGGCGCAGGCGTAACCGATATCGGCGACAACCACGTTCAGGAACTGCGCGACAAGTACGAAGAAATTTACGGCAATCCGCGCAGGCATTTTATAGGGCATTTGCAGACCAACAAAATTAAATATCTTTTGGGAAAAGTTGACCTGTACCATTCGGTGGACAGGCTTTCGCTTGCCGAAGAGCTTTCAAAAAAGAGCGCGGCGGCTGGCGTAACTTCACACGTTCTGTTGCAAATAAATATCGGCAACGAAGCCACAAAAGGCGGATTTAAACTTGAAGAAACAATGGCGGCGCACGAAAAAATTTCGGCTTTGCCGTCGCTTGAAATCGACGGGCTTATGGCAATGATGCCGCTAGAAGCCGACGAAAGCCGAATTTTAAACCTTGCAAAAAAAATGCGGGCTACGTACGAAGAGTTGAAAAAGCAAAATAAAAATTTTAAGTACCTTTCTATGGGGATGAGCGGCGACTGGAAAATCTGCGTTGAAGCAGGAAGCAACATGATACGCTTGGGTACTAGCATTTTCGGTCAGCGGAATTATAACGTTTAATTTAATTGCAAATTTTTAAGCCCTTTGCTAGAATTCAAGCAAAGGGCAAAGTTTTTATTTTACGCACTGAAATCTGGCTGCGCTCCGGCCGCGTTATGTGGACTGACACTACTTACGCATTATTGGCTGGCGGTGGTGGCACTTACGCCGAGATGTACAGTTGGTATTCGGTGCGGCCCGCGCTTCAACTCGAAATTGTTGCAACGTAAAACTTAACGTGTTAAAATGCGTGCATAGGGCAAACGTTTTTATTTTGCACTGCTGCGCTCCAGTTACGATAGTTGTACGGACAATGTCTACGCTATAACTATCGGTGGCACTAGCGGCTATGGCTGGCCACTGCAATGGTACGCGGTGCGGCCCGCGCATGAACTCACCTGCAAAACGCAGGTTTACCAGTATTTGATTTGTCTAAGGACAATCGAACAGACAAGTTATGAGTTGAAGGGAACTTTGTCCTGCCTTGCCTTGTTGCATGGCGAACCGGACCGTCCTTGCGGTAACGGCGTATAAAGATATGCTTTTATTCGCATTAGCTTATTTCTAAGCGGGCAGGTCGCCCCCTTTCGGGGGCTTAAATTTTAAAATAAAAGCGGCGTGTGCATTTAGCACACGCCGCTTTTTTAATAACTAAAATTAAAATATAGCAATATGCGTTTATCCTGCGCGAACAGCATAAAATTCCCTTCAAAAAGTTTGATTATAAAAATACAAAAAAATGTATATTTATGCTCAAAATTGCTTGACGTATCTAAAAAACCTTCGTATAATTAAACACAAATCAAATCAAGGAAGGCAAAAAAATGAAATCAAAAAAAGCGATAGCCGCAACGTGTATTGCGGCAGTATTTGCGCTGGGTATGGCGGCAGGATGCGCAACCAATTCAGGAAACAACGAAAACGATTACGTACAGCAATGTTACGACAAAGTTAAGTACATAGACGAAAACGTTAAAGACCGCGACTGTATTGCAGGCGAACAGTTCGTATACGCGCAGGAATGGATAAAGTCCACACTCACGAATGCGGGATATACGACCGTAAGCACACAGGAAGTTTCTTTTTCTAAATACGTATCGCTAACAACGCTTGAAAGCGCAGTATCAAGCTACACAACTGACGGCAAGTACTATAAGCGTAACGGCCGCAATTACGTTGAAGTTGAAAAAGCCGAAGCAACCCACGCGCTGGCGACTGTTACTTCAGATAATATAATTGTTACAAAACAGGGTAAAAGCGACAAGCAGATTATAGTCGGAGCGCACTACGACGGCGACGGCACGGGCGACAACGGTTCGGGTGTTTCACTTGCGCTGACTATGGCTGAAAGGCTTGCTACAATAGAAGTACCCAACACAATAGTGTTTGTATTCTTCACCGCAGAAGAATACGGTTGCTACGGCTCAACCGCCTACGCAAATGCAATGACCGACGAAGAAGTTGCAAATACACTGTATATGATAAATATGGATTCGCTGATTTGCGGCGATTATTGCTATCTTTACGGCGGCGTGCAGAACGACGAAACCCAAACGGTAACACAAACGGCGGCATTTGAAAACGCAATGGCTGTTGCCGAGTCGCTCGGATTAGATTTCAGAACCAATCCCTGGACTTACGAAAAACCCGCACCCGGCTACGATACCCCCGACTACGCTTCCCCTTCTACCGGCGATTGGAGCGATCACGTAGGATTTAAGAACAAGGGAATTATGTACGTATACTTCGAAGCTACGAACTGGGAAATTCCCGGACCTTACGACGAATATGACGGCTACGGCGAAACCTATCTTGTTGGTATGCTGATGAACACCGAAAACGACTATTTGGATTATATAGAAACGTATTTCCCCGGTCGTCCCCAGAAACACCTTTATAATTTCTTCACTCTTCTGAACGCGTTGCTCGTTCAGCCGAACGTAAAATTATAATAAGCACTCAGCCCGACGCAAAACGTCGGGCTGTTTCAATGAAAAAAGACCTTGTTCTTACAAGGTCTTTTAATTTTATTATTTGCTGAATAGCTTTTGTAATTTCAAAAAGCTATATTACTCTGCCTTGAAGGGAAGCAAAGCCGCAATTCTTGCACGCTTGATTGCCTTTGAAAGCTCTCTCTGGTGCTTTGCGCAAGTGCCGCTCATTCTGCGGGGCAACATTTTGCCACCTTCGGTTACGAACTTTTTAAGACGGTTTACGTCCTTGTAGTCTATAACTTCTACCTTTTCCTGGCAGAAAACGCACACCTTTTTGCGCGGAATTCTTTTATAAGTCTTTTTTACGGGCGCAGCCGCCGTTTTATTTTCTTCCATAACTAATCTCCTTTAATAATCAGAAGGGAATGTCCGAGTCGTCGTCAAAGGGCTGAAGCTGGGGCTTTGCGCCGCCGCTTTTCTGCGAAGGTACGGGCGCATCGAATTCGTCGCCGCCCGAACGGGGAGTTAAAAACTCTACGTCCTGACAAACGATGTCAATGCCCGTGCGCTTAATACCCTGGCTGTCTTCGTAGTTTCTCAGTTCCACCGAACCCGAAACCGCAACCTTGTTACCCTTGCGAGCGAATCTCGCTACGTTTTCACCCAAACCGCGCCATGCAACGCAGTTGAAAAAGTCGGTCTTTCTTTCGCCGTC
>CAZQFP010000028.1:0-13923 GCA_964592605.1 uncultured Clostridia bacterium
TAACAGGCAACTGCACGATTTTAATAATTTTTCTTCCATATTTCGATCCTTACGTACTTCCTAAAAGGTAAGTATAACACTTTAAAGTGCGTTCTTAACAAAACGAAACTGTATGCTATTATATATTCCGATACAGATTATTGTCAAGAATATTTTTTTATTGAGTTTATTGTACCGAAAATTTTCGGAACAAAACGTTTTGGAGTTTTAATGATTAAAACATACAGTATAAGCGGAATGACTTGTTCGGCGTGCTCTTCTGGTATAGAACGCGGCGTTAAAAAATTGAACGGCGTAACGTTTTGCGAAGTCAGCCTTATGGGAAAGAGTATGAAGGTTGAATTTGACGAGCAAATTCTTGCCGAAAGCGAAATATTTTCAACCGTCAAGTCGCTCGGTTACGGAATTTTTAACGAAGGTGAAGAGCCGCAAGAAAAGAAGACTTCAGCAAACAAAAAACTTTTTGTGCGCTTTATAATTTCGCTGTGCGTGCTGTTGCCGCTAATGTATATCTCTATGTGGCATATGTTCGGCGCACCGATACCCGATTTCTTAAAACCGCAGTGGCTTGCGCTGTGTCAGTGTGTTCTCGCCGCCGTAATTATAGGCGTAAACTATGCGTATTTCAAAAACGGCGCTGTTGCACTCATAAAAAAAGTGCCCAATATGGACACTTTGGTTGCGCTCGGATCGGGCGTTTCGTTCATATATTCGCTTGTTCTTACAATTTTGATATTTATAGGCTCGTATAACGGCAACGCAGCGTGGAGCGGTTTGCATATGAGCCTGCACTTCGAGTCTGCCGCCATGATTTTGGTGTTTGTAGATATAGGCAAATGGCTTGAAGAAAAATCGAAGAAGAGAACGGGCGACGAAATTGAAAAGCTGTTAAAACTTGCGCCCGATAACGTTACGATAGAAGACGAAAACGGACAGCACAACGTTACGGTAAAGGAAGTTAAAGAAGGCGATACCGTAGTTGTAAAGCAAGGCGAGTATATTCCCGTTGACGGCGAAGTGGTTTTCGGATCGTCGTTCGTTGATAAATGCGCCATTACGGGCGAAAGTTTGCCCGTAGAGGTTACGGTCGGCGACAAGGTTACAAGTGCAACGCTTGTAAAGAGCGGACTTATAAAGATGCGCGCCGAAAAGGTCGGCGAAGAAACCACGCTTTCCAAAATAATAAAAATGGTGCGCAACGCCGGTGCAAGCAAAGCGCCGATACAGAAATTTGCCGACAAGGTTGCAGGATTTTTCGTTCCGTTTGTGGTACTTGCCGCGCTTTTAACGCTGGTTATCTGGCTTATTGCGGACGGCGGTTTCAATCCCGACCACTGCGTAACGTACGCAATTAACGTGCTTGTGGTTTCGTGCCCGTGTGCGCTTGGACTGGCAACGCCGGTTGCGATTATGACGGCTACAGGCAAGGCGGCTTCGCTTGGTATTTTGTATAAGGATGCCGAAAGCCTGCAAAAAGTGTGCGACTTGAACGCTGTTCTGCTTGATAAAACTGCGACTTTGACCCAGGGTAAGCCGCGCGTAACCGACATTTTAACGTTCGGTTGTGAAAAAGAGTGGGCAGTTAGC
The DNA here is from genome assembly GCA_964592605.1 of uncultured Clostridia bacterium. Lineage (GTDB taxonomy): Bacteria > Bacillota > Clostridia > Christensenellales > Borkfalkiaceae > Coproplasma. Next base: position 1,588 of record CAZQFP010000028.1, read on the forward strand.
CTTGCATGCGGTATTGAAAAGAATTCCAATCATCCGCTTGCAAAGTGCATAGTTGAATATGCAGGCGAAGGATTTGAAGTTTCTAACTTCGAATATTTCGTAGGTAAAGGCGCAAGCGCTAAATACGACGGAAAAACTTATTTTCTGGGAAACGCCAAAATTTTGGGCGGCGCAACGGTAAGCGGCGAAGTTAAGAGTACGGCGGAAAATCTTTCGTCAAGCGGCAAAACGGTTATGTATCTTTCGGACGGCAAAAAAGTTCTTGCCTTAATTGCCGTTGCCGATACTTTGAAAGAAGGCAGTAGGGAAGCCGTACGGCTATTAAAAGCGCGCAACTTCAGAGTTGCTATGCTTACGGGAGACGAAGAAAGGTGCGCCAAAGCGGTTGCCGAAAGCGTTGGGATTGACGATTATCTTGCCGAAGTTATGCCGGAAGATAAACTTAAAGCCGTTGAAAATTTGCAAGCGGCGGGCGGCTGTGTGGCAATGGTGGGCGACGGAATAAACGATTCGCCTGCGCTTAAACAAGCCGACGTAGGTATTGCCATGGGCAGCGGTACAGACGTTGCTATAGATTCTGCCGGCGTGGTGCTTGTAAGCGAAGATTTGCGCACGCTCGATACGGTATGCGATTTAAGCCGTAAAACAGTGCGGAATATAAAAGAAAATCTCTTCTGGGCGTTTTTCTACAATACGGTAATGATACCCGTTGCGGCGGGCGCGTTTGCGCCGCTGGGGTTTGCGTTTCAGCCGTGGATTGCTGCGGCGTGCATGTGTTTAAGTTCTTTGTTTGTAGTTTGCAACGCATTGCGGTTGCTTCTATATAAAAATAAAAATTTTGTAAAGGAAAACGGTATGAAAAAACTTGTTTACATTGACGGTATGTGTTGCGAACACTGCGCAAAGCGCGTGGAAGATAAACTTTCCACGGCAAAAAACGTCGTTTCGGTTGACGTTAAATTAAAGAAAAAACTCGCTGTAATTCGTAGCAGGGAAGAAGTTTCCGACGAAGAAATTAAGACGCTTGTAACCGACGCCGGATACACGGTGACCGCAATAGAATTAAAATAAATATTGCGACAAACTTAGTCTCATTGTGACAGTATACGCCATGATAACGCTTTGACATATTTGCATACGGGGCATTATAATTAAAGCGGAGGTGAAAGTATGCAGGACACAATGCTTTTAGACAGACGCACAACGGATTTGGTAAGGGAGTACGTGCCCGACGGCGACGTTCTTGACAGTATAGTTTGCTTCTTTTCAATATTTGCAGACCCTACAAGAGTAAGAATGCTTTCAGCGCTTGCAATTTCGGAAATGTGCGTAACCGATTTATCGCGCGTTCTCGATATGAACCAGACTACGGTATCACACCAGCTGCGGCTTTTGAAAAATCTGGGAATTGTTAAAAGCGAAAGGCAAGGAAAAATAATTTTTTACAGCCTTATAAACGATACGGTAAACGACGTAATGCTAAAAGGCGTGGAGTTTTTAGGACATTAAAATTTTAAGCGGCAAGTTGTTGCCGCTTTTATTTTGCGCGCGTTTTATGCTTATAAATATTGCAAACAATTATCTGTTGTGGTATAATAAAATATAGCGGTTATGGACGTAATTTCTGAAAAGTTAAAACTTTTGCCCGAAAATCCGGGCGTTTATATAATGCTTGACGAATATAAAAACGTTATATACGTCGGCAAGGCTCGCGTGCTTAAAAACAGAGTGCGCCAGTATTTTCATAATTCGCCTAAGCCAGAAAAAGTTATGAAAATGGTTGAAAACATACGCGATTTCAACTATATCATAACGGCAACAGAAATAGACGCACTTGCGCTTGAAAATAACTTAATAAAAAAGTACAAGCCAAAGTACAACATTCTTTTAAAGGACGATAAAACTTACCCCTATATTAAGGTTGATCTGCGCGAAAAATTCCCAAATTTTTATATTACGCGCCGCGTTTATAAGGACGGTTGCAAGTATTTCGGTCCGTTTATGGGCGGCATAACCTGCAAAGACGTGCTCGATACCGTTCAGCTTACGTTCGGTGTAAGGCTTTGCCATACAGCAACAACCGGTAAAAAGCGCGAATGTTTAAATTACCATATAGGCAGATGCACCGCTCCGTGTGCGGGAAAGGTAAGCGAAGAAGACTACGCCGCACAGGTAAAAAGAGCTATTGCCTTCCTTGACGGCGATCTGCACGAAGCGGAAACGCTGTTAAAGCAAAAGATGCTTTGCGCCGCAGAAGGCGAAAACTTTGAACTTGCGCTCGACTATAAAAACAAACTCGCAATGCTTAATAAACTTGAAGCAAAGCGTATAACTTCGCTCAATAAGTTTATTGATGCAGACGTAATAGCGTACGCAACAAATAACCTGTATTCCGCCGTAAACGTTTTGATTACGCGCAATGGCATTATGCAGGGCGGCACTTCGTTTGCGCTTGACGAAGCACATTTGAGCGATGCGGAAGCGCTTACCGGCTTTATTATTCAGTATTATTCCAATCACGAAGTTCCGTCTGAAATAATTTGCGAAGACTGCGAAAAAGAGCTTTTACAGAACTATTTTAAAGAAAAGTTCGATAAAAACGTGGAAATTACGCTCGCAAAGCAGGGTGATAAGGCGCGGCTATTGAATATGGCTAAGGAAAACGCGCGCGAGTATCTTGAAAAATCGGTTGATAAAATAAAGCACAAGGACGATATGACCGTGAACGCGTGCAAGCGGTTGCAACACATTCTCGGCTTAAAATCGTACCCGCGCAGAATGGAGTGCTACGATATTTCGAATATCAGTGGCGTAGATAAGGTCGGCTCGATGGTAGTTTTTATTGACGGCGAAGCCGACAGAAGCAGTTACCGCCGCTTTAAGATTAAGACGGTTGAAGGCGCAAACGATTTTGCGTCTTTGCAGGAAGTTTTAACACGTAGGCTTGATAAGCTTGGTACTGACGAAGAAGAAAAGTTCCCTAAGCCCGATTTAATTATTATAGACGGCGGTAAGGGTCAGCTTTCTGCTGTAAGCGAAATTTTTGCCGAACGCAACGTGGACGATATAGAGCTGATTTCGCTTGCTAAGCGCGAAGAAGAAGTTTTTACGCTGTACAGCGACGAGAGTGTGAAAATTCCGCACAGGGATTACGCGCTTAGAATGTTGCAGAGAATACGCGACGAAGCGCACCGCTTTGCAATAACTTATTTCAGAAACATTCACTCAAAACGCAATCTTTCAAGCGTTTTAAGCGAAATTGACGGAATTGGCAAGGTAAAAAGGCTTGCACTTTTGGAAAAGTTCGGCACACTCGATAAAATTATGAGCGCGGATGTGGAAAGCCTTGCGGAGTGTGAAGGTATCAGCCGCGCGCTTGCCGAAAAGATAAAAAACTATTTAAGCGAAAATTTATGAAGAAACTAAATTGCAAACTTATCGTTTCCGACTTTGACGGAACGCTTATCGACGATAAACAGCAGGTTTTGCCCGAAGTGCGCGCCGCTATTGACGAATACGTGGCTTGCGGCGGCATTTTTGCCGTATGTACGGGAAGAATGTTGCAATCCATTTTGCCGCAGGTGCGTAATCTTGGCTTAAAGGGCCTGGTTATAGCTTATCAGGGTACGGTAATTGCCGAAATCGAAAGCGGAAAAATAATTAAATTCGGCGGTATGGACTGCGACGGCGCGGTGCAGATATGTAAAACTTTGGAAGAGCTTGGCGAGCCTATTAACGTTTATGCTGACGACGTGCTTTACACTAATATTCCAAAGGACAATAAGTATCTACAACTGTATGAAAGCATTGTAAACGTTCAGGCGGAATACGTTGAAGGACTTATATCTGAATTCGTACTTTCAAAAAGACTTTTTTGCCAAAAAATTGCCGTATTAGTTATGCCGGAAAGGCAGGAAGAACTTTTTAAAACTTTAACGCAAAAACTCGGCGATAAATTTGACGTTACGTGCAGTGCGAAATCGCTTATAGAAGTTTCGCCGCTTTGCGATAATAAGGGTGAAGCCTTGAAATTCCTTGCAGAGCATTACAACATACCGCTGGAAAAGAGCGTTGCAATAGGCGACAATTTAAACGATCTTTCAATGATTGTAGCGGCTGGAATAGGCGTTGCCGTAGGTAATGCCGCACAAAAGCTGAAAGGTGCGGCTGATTTTGTTTCAAAGACAAATAATCAGGGCGCGGTAGCCCAAATAATTAAAAAATACGGTTTTGCATAGTACTATGTGTGAAATATTAGCCCCTGCTGGAGATAAAAACAGTGCAATAGCGGCAATAAACGCCGGTGCGGACGCCATTTATTTAGGTTTGAAGCAATTTTCTGCAAGAAGTTCTGCGGAAAACTTTAACTATGCCGAACTTGAAGAAATACTGAAATTATGTCGGCTCTTCGGCATAAAAGTTTATGTTGCAATGAATACGCTCATTAAGGACGACGAACTTGAAGGCTTTTTAAAGAGCATAGTTGACGTATGGAATTTGGGTTGTAATGCTATAATCATTTCCGATATTTTCGTTGGAAAATATATTAAAAGCGTTTGTCCGCAGATTAAAATCCATTTGTCAACGCAAGCAGGCGTATGCAACAGATACGGCGCGGCTTTTGCCAAAAAGTGCGGCTTTGACAGAGTAATTCTTGCAAGAGAAACGCCGCTTGCCGATATTGCGGAAATTACAAAAATTATCGAAACCGAAGTTTTTGTTCAGGGTGCGCTATGCACGTGCTTTTCGGGACAGTGCTATCTTTCGTCGTTTGCGGGCGGTAACAGCGGCAACCGTGGCAAGTGTAAGCAGCCGTGCAGGAAACAGTACACGCTTGACAGACGCGGATTGGAAGGGGCGGCGTACCGAATTTCGCTTTCCGATCTGTCGGTCGGCGAAGATATTGCAAAACTAAAAGAAGCGGGCGTAAGTTCGTTTAAAATCGAAGGCAGAATGCGCCGTCCGGAGTACGTTTCGGCGGCGGTTAAGTATTATAAAAATATTTTGTGCGAAAGTGCTTCGGCAGAAGATTTAAGCGCGTTGAAGCGCACTTACAACCGCGGAAATTATACAAAAGGGCTTATCTTCGGGCAGGACAAAAATTTTATATCGTCCGCAGTGCAGGGACATATCGGCGAGTATTGCGGTACGGTTAAGGTACAGTCGGGCAAATACATTTTGCAAACCGCTCAAAAATTTTCCAAAGGCGACGGTTTTAAAATTCTGCGCGACGGAAAAGAAATTTGCGGTGCGGTGGTTGAAGGTGAAGTCCGCGGCGGCGTAACTCTTGCCGCTAAGCGTTTGAAAAACGGTGATAAGGCGTTTATTACCACAGACAATGCGCTGAACGAAAGGCTTTTATCTGCAAAGCGGCTTAAAAAAATTGAAATTAGCGCGCGTTTTTTAGACGGGCAAAAAGCGACAGTAAATATCAACGGAATTAATTTTGTTGACGAAAATATTCTTGAAAAGGCGCAAAATCAACCGTTGACGGCGCAAAATATTGAAAATCGCTTTAAAAAAGTCGATAAATACCCGTTTGACGTAGTATTCAAAAATATCGAAACTGACGGCGTTTTTATGGCGGCTTCGGCGCTAAACGCTTTCCGTCGCTCGGCGTACGAAACATATTTTAATTCGGTTACAAAAAATTTGAATAAAAGTGCAGATTATATTCAACTGCCGCCTTCTGTTGAAGTTGAAAGTAATCACAAAACTGCGGCAATTTGTACCGATTTGCGCGGAATTACCGCCGATATAGGAATACTTAAAGCAGATTTTAACGCGGATTTCAAAGAACTTACACGCGGATTTTCGGGTGAAAAATATTTGTTTTTGCCACCTTATTTAACGGCGGATGAGATTGATAAAATTAAGCCTGCAACGGCTTTATTCGACGGAATTTATTGCGCCGGCGTTTACGGATTTGAGCTTTGCGAAGAACTGAAAAAGCCGCTATTTGCGGGAACAGGATTGAATATTTCCAACCGCATAGGCGCAAAAACAAGTTGCAAGTACGTTGCGTTGTCTAAGGAACTTACAACCGACGAAGCTCAAAAAATTTCATTAAACAACTCGTTTTATTTAACTTGCGGTGCGCTTAAAGTAATGGATTTGATTTATTGCCCGTTTGAAAAAAAGTGCGCAAGCTGTGATAAAAGGCGGCTGTATTCGCTTACCGACGACAGCGGCAGAATTTTTACACTAAGACGGTACGTTACTGGAGAATGCCGTTTTGAACTGTACAACTGCGTTCCGCTTGCGGCTAACGTGAAGTATACGGGTAAATTGTTGGATTGTACTTTGGAAAACCGCGCTCAGTCGCTAATTGAAATTGCAGATAATTCAGACGCGGTGCGTAGCTATTTTAAAGGAAATTACACGCGCGGACATTCTGACCGCCCGGTTTTATGAAATATGGATTTGAAAAGCTCGGAAAAACTCGAACTTAATAAAATATTGTGCGCATGCGCGGAATACGCTTCGCTTGACGGTGGTAAAAAGCTGATTTTGGACTGTTTGCCTTCAAGCGATTTAACCGAAGTCAAGCGGCGGCTTGCGCTGACGCGTGAATGCGACAGACTGCTTTTTACTTATGGCGTTGGCGGCGTACAGCATTTTACGGAAGACGGCGACGTATTAAAGCGTGCGGAAAAGGGGGCGGCGCTTTCGTGCGGCGAGCTTTTGAATACCGCCGCGCTGTTGCGTTCTGCAAGGTGCGTATACAACGATATAGAAAAGTGCGACGACGTCGAAATTAAACTTATAAAACAGCTTGCCGTAAATATTTATTTCGATAAAAATCTCGAAGACGATATTTTTGAAAAGATAATTTCCGTTGACGCAGTTGCAGACAATGCGAGCGAGCGGCTGTATTCTATACGTTCCAAAATAAAGAGCTTGAATTCTAAAATAAGGTCGACGCTTGCAGAATATTCGGCGGGTAAGGATGCCGAATTTTTGCAGGAAGGCATTGTTACTATGCGCAACGACAGGTACGTTGTGCCGGTGAAATCCGAATACAAAAACCGCGTTAAAGGCTTTGTGCACGACCTCTCTAAGACGGGTGCAACGTTCTTTATTGAGCCGGAGTACGTTTTAGAGTTAAATAACGAACTTATTGCGCTTACGCTGGACGAGCGGGAAGAAGTAGAAGCAATTTTAAAGGCGCTTTCAGTACGTGTCGGTAAAATTGCGCAAAAACTTATTACAACTTGCGGTATTTTGTGCGAAATAGACAGCTTGTACGCCCGCGCGGAATTTTGTTACCGCCTGAAGTGTGTTGAACCTTCGGTAAACGACAAGGGCTATATCAATATAATTAAGGGTAGGCATCCGTTGATTAACGCCAAAAAAGTTGTGCCTGTTTCGCTTGAACTCGGTAAAAATTACGACTTTTTATTACTTTCGGGCGCAAATACCGGCGGAAAGACGGTTACCCTTAAAATGACGGGGCTGTTTTGCCTTATGGCGGCGTGCGGTCTGTTTATTCCTGCGGCGCAGGGAAGTAGCGTGGCGGTTTTTAACGGCATTTTTTGCGACGTCGGCGACAGCCAGAGCATAGAAGAAAGCCTTTCAACTTTTTCTTCGCATATTGTTACGGTCAACGAAATTTGCCGTAACGCGGACAAGAAAAGCCTTGTTTTGATTGACGAACTTGGCGGCGGCACAAATCCCGACGAAGGTCAGGCGATTGCCAAAGCCGTTGTTAAGCATTTGCTTGATTGCGGTGCTAAAGGTATAGTAACGACGCATTTTACGCCGCTGAAAGAGTTTGCGTACACGGTTGAAGGAATTGAAAACGCTTCAATGGAATTCGATATGAAGACGTTTATGCCGCTTTACGCAATGAAAACCGGTTTGCCCGGAGCAAGTAACGCGCTTGCAATTTCTCGGCGTTTGGGCATGGACGAAGCAATTTTAAAAAATGCAGAAAACTATCTTTCCGAAGGCGCAAAGAGCTTTGAAAACGTTATGCGGCGGGCGGAAGAAAGCCGGCTTGAAGCGCAGAAGAAACTTGAAGAAATAAGCGCTATGCAACGCGAATGGCGCGAAAAATTAGACGGTTTAGATAAGCAGATAGAGCAGGTTAACCGCGAAAAGGAAAAAATCAACCGCTTAGCCCGTGCCGAGAGCCGTAGAATTATAAACGAACGGACCGAGCGCGCCGAAGAAATGCTTTCGGAAATAGAAGAAATTTTCAAAAAAGAAGAAATAACGCAAAACGAGCTGATTCGCGCCCGTACGCTTAAAAATAAACTTAAAGATGCGGCTTTCGACGACGAAGAAGATATAAAAAAGCCTGACGAGTACGCTGTTGCAACTGCGGAAAATTTAAAAGTCGGCGGTACGGTTTTTATAAAGCCTATGGAGTGCCGCGGTCAGGTTGTTGGAATTTCGCCCAAAAAAGGCGAAGCCGAAATTTTGTGCGGTAGTATAAGAACGCATCTTAAATTCAAGGATTTGCTTATAGTTTCAGAACAAAAAACCAAGCCGCAAAACGTTAAGGTAGTTAAAAAATTGCCGAAATCACAGCCCGTTTTGGAAATAAACGTGCTTGGCATGACCGTTATCGAAGCGCTGTACGAAGTAGACAATTTTATTGACAGAGCTGTTACGGACAATCTGGAAGAGATAAAAGTTATTCACGGCGTTGGTACGGGTAAACTTAAAAGCGCGATTGCCGAACATTTAAAGCGCCACAAAAACGTTGAAAGCTACCGCGCAGGCAAGTACGGCGAAGGTGAAACGGGAGTTACTTTTATAAAACTTAAATAGTAAAGTTAAGTTAAGCCCTAAAACGTAATATTATATAAATAAGTATTTTGTTTTAGGGGTAAACTATTGAAAAGTAAGATTATTACCATTGTTACAAACGTTGCGTTAATTTTAATTGTTGCCTGCGTTTCGCTGGTGGGAGTTTACAGTGGAAACGCCGCCGCGGTTTCGTACGAAAACACTAATTTGTATTACTGCGGCAAAGAAGACGGAAATTCGGTTTCACTTATGTTTAACGTGTATGAAAATACCGAAAACGTAATAAAAATACTTGATATTTTGGACGAACACAACGAAAAAGCCACGTTTTTTATAGGCGGTTGCTGGGCGGACGATAACGTTGACGGCGTGCGCGAAATTTTCAAGCGCGGACACGAGCTGGGAAGCCACGGCTATTTCCATAAGGACCATTCAAAAATGTCGTACGGGGCGAACCTTGAAGAGATACGCCCGAGCGTAAAACTGCTTGAAATGATTTGCCTTAACAAAGTCAACGTGTTTGCACCGCCTTCGGGTGCGTTTTGCGAAGAAACGCTTACAGCTTGCGAAGCGCTTGAACTTCAGGTTATAATGTGGAGCAGAGACACGATTGACTGGCGCGACAAAAGCGTTGATAAGATTTACGAACGCGCAACTCAGAATTTAAAAGCGGGAGAGTTTATACTGATGCATCCCAAGGACGTAACGGTGCAGGCTCTGCCGAAAATATTATCTTACATAAGTGAAAGCGGTCTTAAAACCGCTACGGTTTCACAAAATTTAGGAGAGTAATGGTACATTTTAAGTCGTTTGACAACGGATTAAGGCTGGTTATAAACCAGATGTCGGGTTTAATGTCGGTTACTATGGGCGTGCTTGTGCATACCGGCGCGGCTTCGGAAAGCGACAAGGAAGACGGAATTTCACACTTTATAGAGCACATGATGTTCAAGGGAACGAAAAAGCGTACTGCTTTTCAGATTTCCGACGAAATGGACAGAATAGGCGCGCAGGTAAACGCTTTTACCGGCAAAGATATGACTTGCTATTACTGCAAGTCGACGACGGGGCACGCAGAAGAAGCGTTTGAAATTCTTTCCGATCTGTTTTTGAACAGCACTTTTCCCGAAGAAGAAATGGTCAAGGAAAAGGGCGTTATTATAGAAGAGATAAATATGAACGAAGACACGCCTGACGATTTGTGCCTTGACTTGCTTTCAGACGCATACTTCGGTGAGCGCGGCTACGGCAGAAATATTCTCGGACCGCGCAAAAACGTTTCGGGTTTTACAAAGAAAGACGTCGACGCCTATATGCAAAAGTATTACACGCCCGAAAATATGGTAATTTCTATGGCGGGCAATATAGACGTAAATCTTGCGGAAAAGCTGGTTGAAAAATATTTCGGCGAATTTACTTCAAGAAAAGGTACGTTCGGCAAAATAGAAGTAGATTTAAAAGCCAAATCCCTTATAAAAAAGAAAGATATCGGACAGGTGCATTTGGGAATTGCTTTTCCTTCGGTAAAGCGCTACGACAAAAATTACGACGCAACTCAAATATTGAATACAATTTTGGGCGGCGGTATGTCGTCAAGGCTTTTTCAGACCGTGCGCGAAGAGCTGGGGCTTGCTTATACGGTTTATTCGTATATTTCAACTTATGCAGAGTGCGGCGCGCTGTCGGTTTACGCGGGCGTAAATTCCGAAAAATATCTTCAGTCTGTTGAAGCAATTTATAACTGCATTGACGGAATAAGAAAGAAAAACGTTTCCGAAGAAGAATTTGTGCGCGGCAAGGAACAGTTGATTTCTTCGTCTATATTCGCGCAGGAGAGCACCGGCTCGCAAATGCTTCTTTTCGGAAAGGAGCTTTTATATAGCGGAAAAGTTTACGACTTTGAAGAGCGCGTAAATAAAATTTCTTCCGTAAAACTTTCCGACGTGTTGGATGCGATTGACTGCAATTTTAACGATAAATTCAAGGCTTGCGCGGTTGTTGGGGCTGCGGACAAGCCGTTATAACAAAAATGCGAAGTACTATGCCAGATATAAAATGTGGTTTTGAGCCTGTTTTTGACGAATTTAGCAAACTTTTGATATTGGGAAGTTTTCCTTCGGTAAAGAGCAGAAAAATTGAATTCTATTACGGAAACGAGCGCAACAGGTTTTGGGAAACTGTTTGCGGTTATTTCGGACAAGCAGTTCCCGCAACGGTTGAAGGTAAAAAGGAATTTTTGTATTCTAATAAAATTGCTCTTTGGGACGTTGTTACCGAGTGCGAGATAGTGGCATCTAAGGACAGCACTATTAAAAATTTTAAAGTTGCCGATATAAAAAAGCTATTGCAAAATTCTAAAATCGAGTTTATAATATTAAACGGCAGTACGGCTTTTTCCATATTTGAAAAACATTTTTCAAATATTGATGTGCCGTACGTAAAACTTCCGTCTACCAGCCCTGCAAATACAAGATTTTCAAAGGAAGAATGGTTTAATGCGTTACGAAGAGTTTTTGGAAGAGCTTAAAAGCTACGCGGACGAAAATTACCGCAATTTCCATAAAAAACTATTGAAAAACGATGAAATCAACGTACTGGGCGTGCGTGTTCCGATTTTGCGTAAACTTGCAAAAAAGTACAAACCGCAGGTTAAAGATTTAACGTCTTTTCCGGACGAGTATTACGAAGTAACTTTTGTAAAACTTTCCGCAGTTGCACTTTTGCCTTACGAACAGTTTTTAAATTACGTTGACGAATGCGTTCCGCTTATAAATAACTGGGCTACTTGCGACTGTTTTGCTCCCAAATGTATTGAAAGACATAAAGACGGGTTTTTAGCTTACATAAAAAAATATTCTGAGTGCGAAGGCGAATTTTATCAGCGGTTTGCATTAACTACGCTTTTGCATTTTTACGTTGAAGAAAAGTATTATCAAGAAATTTTAGATTTATTGCAAGCAAATATAGACACCGGTTTGTATTACGTGCATATGGCGGCGGCTTGGCTTGTTGCCGAAATGCTTGTAAAATTTTTCGACAGAACTTTTGAATTTCTTTCGGCAAACGTCGACGGAAATTTTTTAGATAAAAAAACTCACAACAAGGCAATTCAAAAGGCGTGCGAAAGTTTCAGACTTTCCGACACCCAAAAAAAACTATTAAAAGGTATTAAATTATAATGGACATTTCACAGCAGCTTACCGACGAATTCAATTTAAAGCCCGACCACGTTCAGAACATTTTAAAACTTCTGGACGAAGGAAACACTATTCCGTTTATCGCGCGTTACCGCAAGGAGATGACGGGCGCGATTGACGATCAGGTTTTGCGTGCGCTCAACGACAGATACGAATACCTTAAAAATCTTGAAAAGCGCAAGCAGGAAGTTGCAAACGCCATCACCGAACAGGGCAAGATGACGGAAGAAATTCAGGCGGCAATCGACGGCGCGCAGACAATGACCGAAATAGAAGACGTTTACCGTCCGTTCAAGCAGAAGAAAAAGACAAGAGCTTCGGTTGCAATCGAAGCGGGCTTACAGCCGCTTGCCGAATTTATTTTAGCGCAGGAAGGCGATCC
>CAZQFP010000029.1:0-13294 GCA_964592605.1 uncultured Clostridia bacterium
CGCGAAATGCACCAGTCTTTTACGTTTTCCATCCAGTTGTAATAAGTTTTTGCAAATCTTTCGGGAACGAAAGAAATCTTTTTATCTATTACGGCGTTAATCGCAGGACGGGCAAGCCCTTCCATCTTTACGAACCACTGCTTTGAAACAAGGGGTTCTACCGTAACGCCGCAACGGTAGCAATGTCCTACGTTGTGCGTGTGCGGCTGAGCGCAGACAAGGCTTCCGCTTTCCTTCAAGTCTTCCAAGAGCCGCTTCCTGCATTCGTAGCGGTCAAGACCGGCGTATTTGCCTGCAATCTCGTTCATTGTGCCGTCGTCGTTCATAACGCGGACAACGGGCAGATTGTGGCGAAGTCCAACTTCAAAGTCGTTGGGATCGTGCGCAGGCGTAATTTTTACGACGCCCGTACCGAATTCCATATCTGCGTGCTCGTCGCCTACTATCGGAATAGGTTTGTTTACAACCGGCAAAATTACATTTTTGCCTATTAAATGCTTATAACGTTTATCGGCGGGATTTACCGCAACTGCGGTGTCGCCGAACATGGTTTCGGGGCGTGTTGTGGCAACTTCAAGCGTTTCGTCCGAGTTTTCCACGCGGTATTTAATGTGCCAAAAATAGCCCGCTTCTTCGGCATAATCAACTTCCACGTCAGAAAGCGTGGTTTTACAGTTAGGGCACCAGTTTATTATGCGGCTACCCCTATATATGAGTTTTTTATTGTATAAATTTACGAAAACTTCCCTTACCGCTTTGGAACACTTTTCGTCCATGGTAAAAGTAAGGCGCGACCAGTCGCAGGACGAGCCGAGTTTTTTAAGCTGTTCTACAATTCTTCCCGCGTACTTTTCTTTCCACGCCCAAACGCGCTCTAAAAAGCCTTCCCTTCCCAGACTTTCCTTGGAAAGCCCTTCTGCTTTTATCTGCTCGACAACCTTAACTTCGGTGGCGATAGACGCGTGGTCGGTGCCGGGCAACCAAAGGGCGCAATAGCCCTGCATACGCTTGAAGCGTATAACGGTGTCCTGCAACGTTTCGTCCATGGCGTGTCCCATATGGAGCTGACCTGTTATATTGGGCGGAGGCATCATTACAGTGAAAGGAACTTTGTCGTCGTCGCGCACGGCTTTAAAGCAACCGCGCTCTTCCCAGTCCTTGTAAAGTCTGTCTTCAAAATCTTTGGGATTGTACGTTTTTTCCATCATAAATAAAAAACCTTAAAATTTATACTTTTTTATTATAAATCAAAAGGTTCGCCGTTGTCAAACGTAAGCGGGGTAAGCATAAAATGTATTATCAAAATTTAAGGAGTTAAAATTTTTTAAATTGAAAAGAAAATTTATGTACTTAGTCCTTGCGGCGGTGTTCTCGCTGATGATTCCGCTTTCCGTAACCGGTTGCGACAAGGACAACAAAACAATAAGAATTAACGAAGTTACCCACTCTGTATTCTACGCTCCGCTTTATCTTGCGGACGCGCTGGGTTACTTTAAAGACGAAGGCTATTCAATAGAGCTTACCAACGGCGGCGGCGCGGACGCGACCATGGCTGCAGTGCTTTCGGGCAGTGCGGACGTAGGTTTCTGCGGACCCGAAGCTGCCGTTTACGTGCATACGGGTGAAAGCGACGACGCGCCTATGGTGTTCGGTCAGCTTACAAAGCGCGACGGAAGTTTCCTTGTAAGCAGAAAAAGCGAACCCGACTTCGAATGGGAAAGTTTGCAGGGCAAAGATATACTTGCTGGCAGAAGCGGCGGCGTTCCCCTTATGACCTTCCAGTACGTTTTAAGAAACCACGGCGTTACCGCAAACTGCATTACCAGCGTTGCGTTCAACTCTATGACCGCGGCTTTCGAAGGTAACGTAGGCGATTACTGCACTATGTTCGAACCGGTAGCTTCTGAATACCAGGCGGCGGGCAAGGGCTATATAGTTGCTTCCGTAGGTCAGGAATCGGGTGAAATTCCCTATACCTGTTTTATGGCAAAACAGAGCTATATAGACAAGAACGGCGAAAAAGTAAGAGCGTTGCTCCGCGCCGTTACAAAGGCGATAAAATATATCGATCAGAACGACAGCACGACCGTTGCAAACCTGCTCAGCGCATACTTCGACGGCACAAGCGCAGCAAGTATTAAAACTTCGGTTGAAAGCTATAAAAATATCGACGCCTGGGTTAAGAATATGGCTATGGAAGAAACTTCGTATGAAAGACTTCTTGACGTTATAGAACAGGCAGGCGAACTTACAACACGCGTTAGTTTCCACGACGTAGTACTCACTGAAACCGCGGACAGAGTTTACAAAGAAATATACGCTTAAACACGCAAAAGTAAGGTATATATATGCTTGAATTTAAAGACGTATCTTACACCTACCACACAAAGAACGGTGAAACGAACGCCGTTTCCAAGCTGAATTTTACGATTGAAAACGGGCAGTTTGTTTCGGTTATAGGACCTTCGGGTTGCGGCAAAACAACCATACTTTCGCTGGCGGCAGGGCTTTTAGCCCCGTCGTCGGGCGAAGTTTTAAGGGGCGACGGTGAATTCGGCTATATGCTTCAACGCGACGCGCTCTTTTCGTGGAGAACGGTTGAACAGAATATATTTCTGCCGCTGGAAGTAAAAAAGCGCAACACGCCGCAGATGCGCGAACGCGCCGTTATGCTTGCCGAAAAATACGGGCTTAAAGACTTTTTAAAAAAGACGCCTTCGCAGCTTTCGGGCGGTATGCGCCAGAGAGTTGCTCTCATTCGAACGCTTGCGGCGGAGCCTGAAATTCTGCTGTTAGACGAACCCTTTTCCGCACTCGATTACCAGACAAGGCTTGAAGTGTGCGACGACGTTCAAAGCATTATAAAGAGCGAAAAAAAGACGGCGCTACTTGTTACGCACGACATTTCTGAAGCCATTGCGCTTTCCGATAAGGTTGTAGTACTTTCCACGCGCCCCGCGACTGTAGTTGCCGAACACGATATAGACTTCGGCGGCAACAGTCCCAAATCGCGGCGCGAGTGCGGCGAATTTGCGGCAATGTTTGAAACTCTGAGAGCCGAATTGGGTCTTTAACAGCTCTGCGCCATTTAAGGAAAAACATATGAAAAACAATAAAACACAATACTCGCGCGAACATCTCGCGTACCTGAAAAAGCAAAAGCGGAAAAAGATAATAATACACGTTTCGCGCTGTCTTATACTTATACTCATTTTAGGGCTGTGGGAGCTTTGCGCCCAGTGCAAGGTTGTAGACCCGTTTATAACCAGCAGTCCTTCGCGCGTTGTCAAAACGATAGGCGAACTGTATTCCAACGGAACGCTGTTCAAGCATATAGGCATAACGGTTATGGAAACGCTTGCAGGCTTCGGAATAGCCGTAGTAGTCGGCTATGCGATTGCAGTGCTACTATGGGCGAGTGAAAGCGTGCGCAAGGTACTTGAACCGTATATTGTTGTGCTGAACTCTTTGCCCAAAATAGCGCTCGGTCCGTTGATTATTATCTGGATCGGCACGGGCTACGACGCAATAATTTTTATGACCGTCATAGTTTCTATAATTGTCTGCATAATGAATATGCTTGCCGGCTTTATAGCTGTTGACAAAACCAAACTTTTGCTTATGAAGTCGATGGGCGCAAGCAAGTTTACGACGCTTAGAAAGCTGATTATTCCCGCTTCTCTCCCCGCGCTTATGAACACTTTAAAAGTTGCCGTAGGGCTTGCCTGGATAGGTTCGATTATGGGCGAATATATAGTATCTAAGGCGGGCTTGGGCTATTTAATAGTTTACGGCGGGCAGGTATTCAAACTAGACCTTGTTATGACGGCGACGTTCATTTTGTGCGCGCTTGCCGGCGGAATGTACTCCATTATCGCGCTTATTGAAAAACGGGTAGTTAAAAACTCTTAACAAAATAACGAACTAAAAAAGCCGCTCTGCGCACGTACATGCGCAAAGCGGCGTATATTTTTGCCGAAATTTAAAACGGCAAAAACTTTTAAAACATAAATATAACCGTCATCATTACAGCCGCAACCGCAACTATCACCGTTAACGCTTTTTTAATGTTCTCTATCATAATACTTCTCCTTTTTTAAATTACACCGCTTTGCGGTTGAAGCTAAGGCGTTCGCGCTTATTGAGCCCCTTTAATTCGGTAAGCTCGTAAAGCAAAATTTCCGTTCTGGACGAAGCAACCACTTCGTCCTTTTCCATAAGCAGAACTTCGCCTTCGTGGCGACTGCGGATTATATTCTTTTGTCTTTCGATATATGCTGTGAAGTTCATTTTTTTCTCCTTGAACCAGATCATTCCAAAACCGAACCCGATTTTAATTATAAATTTTGGCTTATACTGTGTTGAGCACGCTTGACGTGCAACCAAGCACGCCTGCGCGCGCTCGCCTTGTCTAATCTCAAAATTTATTTCTTAAAATTGCAAGGCACCCAAGAGTGCGTATTTGCAAGAGATTTGTGTGCTTGGGGCGCGAAGTAATACATAGACGTATTGCAAGCGGCACAAGTGCGCAAAGAGTTGCAAAGCCGCCACTTGGGCGGGTTTTTATTTGGAATGCTCTGGTTAAATTGTATTTACGTTAATCATTTTAAAGCATATACTTGACAAGGATTGTCATATATGATAAAATTTTTTTAAATTTTTTTAATTGTGATTTATACTATGCGGCAAAAACCATTAAAATGCCGACAAAGGAACAAAAAAATGAAATACGAAGTAATGTTAAAAATTATGATGCAGCTTTTGAACAAGCGCAAAATCACTGCGCACGAAATTGCCGAGCGCTACGACGTTTCCGTGCGCTCGGTTTACCGGTACATAGAAGAACTTACCGTTTGCGGCGTGCCGGTAGACGTTTCGCGCGGAAGATACGGCGGAATTTCGATTGCGGATACCTTCCGCCTTCCAACAGGCTATTTTACACGCGGCGAATACACGGCTACCATTAACGCACTTAACGCAATGGCTCAGCAAATTTCAGACGAAGACCTTATTTCTGCGCGCGAAAAGCTGGAAAGCAAACAAAAAGCCGAAAAGCGCGAGCTTTCGGTTTGCGGAAACGTTATTATAGACGGCGGCACGTGGGGCGACGTTAAAAAATTCTCGGACAAAATGCACGTGTGCGAACAGGCTGTAAACGAGCGCAAAAGCCTGTTGATAGATTACATTTCGCGCGAAGGCGAGCACAGCAAGCGAGTTATAGACCCCTACGTTTTGATTTTTAAACAGAACGTTTGGTACGTTTACGCCTTCTGCCACACCAAGCAGGATTTCAGAACTTTTAAAATTGGGCGCATAAAATCGGCAACGTTTACGGGAACAAATTTCGAACGGGCGGAAATTTCACGCGACGATATAGATTTAAACTTTTGGTACACGGGCGACGAGCTTATAGAAGTTACGCTTGAAATTGATAAAAATTCGCTTTGCGACGCCGAAGAATGGCTGGGTATTGACAATATAGAGCCGCGCGGCAACGCGTTTATTGCCACAATGACTTTGCCGGACGACGAAATTCTTGTAAACAAAATTCTCGGCTACGGCGGCGCGGTGCGCGTTTTAGAACCGCCGAAACTGCGCGAAAGCGTTAAAGCGGCGGCAAAGAGAATTGCCGAATTGAACTGATATAAAAAATCCCGACGGAAAAACCGTCGGGATTTATTTTATAACGTTAAAATTACCAGGGCAAATTTTCGCCGCCTAATATGTGCATATGAAGATGGAACACCGTCTGTCCCGCGTCGTCGCCCTGATTTATAATCAGTCTGTACCCGTTTCCACAGCCGTTTTCCTTTGCAATCTGCGGTATTTTTTCAAGCATGTGCGCAAGCAGTTTTCCCCGCTTTTCGTCTACTTCGGAAAGCAGTTTGAAGTGATCCTTGGGAATTGCCAGAAGGTGCACCTTCGCCTTAGGTTCTATGTCCTTAAAAACCAGCATTTTATCGTCTTCGTAAACCTTTGCCGAAGGAATTTCCCCCTTTAATATCTTGCAGAAAACGCAGTTGTTATCAATCATTTTTAAATCTCCTTGCTTTTATTTTAAGCGTTGTAAACGCCGCAATTCCGCCTATTAAAACAAGCCCTATGGCCGAGCCGACGGCAACCGTTCCCGCTAGTCCTTCATAGTACTCGTCGCAACTTTCCATAACGTAATACTTATCTTTATCGTCATCGTAGCCGATATCAGGATCTTCTTTGGTGAAATAAACAAGTTTATCGCCGTTGTAATTGTAAAGCGTGTGTTGGCGGTACTTAATACCGTTTACGTTCATATAAACGTAATCAATCTCGGCTATGCGAACGTCGTTTTCTTCGTCATATCTGAAAACGTACCCATAAAAATATTTGAACTCGTATTCGCCTTTTGTTTCTTTAACCGTCTGTGTTGCGGAAACCCTTTCGCCGTTTTCGTAAGCGTATGCGTAGTTATCTTCGAATTTAACGCTTTCGTCGTACTCTCTGTTCAGAATTTCGTCCGCGTCTATCGGCAAACCGTCCTGAACGTAATCGTACAATTCGGGTATACTTTCAAAGTAAATATTTTGATAACTTGTAAATCCCCAGTCGGAATAGCAAACGCCTATAATAAACACCGCAATTACGCTAAGGCAAACAGCCGCAACTATATTTGCTATATGGCTTAGCCCGAACGCGCTACTCTTAACCGCAACCGTATCGGTTGCCGCCACTTCTTCAACCGCAAGTTGCTCTGCTTGAATAACGTTACCAACGCCGAACACCGCGGCACGCTCCTTTTTGAGTATTACTACGGCAAAAGCCAAATCGACAACGGCACAGCCGATATAAACAAGCTCGGAAGCCCACCAAATATCAAGCGGCAAATCCCACGCAAAGTGCAGAGCTATGCACAAAATTGCAAACAGATAAAAACGGAAATTTATTAGCGGCTTTTTGAATTTACAGAACGCCCAGCCGATAAGCGCCGTCCAAAGCGTGTGCGTGCAACCGGCAGAAAGCCCCCTGCCGACGGAAACTTCTATAAGCGACTGCCAGTTGTTGCCCCAAAAACCCCAAGCACCGGCTTCGTTATGTATATAATACATATCTTCGATAACCGAAACGCCCGCGCCTACCGCCGCGCCGATCAAAAAGCCGAAAAGCGGATTTTTATTTCTGTATGCAATTATAAACAATATCGCGGGAACGGCTTTGAAAAACTCTTCAACAAAGCCCGTCCACAGTGCGGAAAGCCATTCGTTTGAAGGCTCGTACGCATAGTACGTTAAAAGAGACAGAGCAATGGCTACCACTCCACCCACGAAAAACGCAATAAAATATTTCAAAAAGCCGATATCGCGGCTAGGGTACAGTTCGTAAACTAGAATAAACACGGGAATATTTATAAGCAATCCGCCCGTTAAAACCGAGTAGCTCCAAAACGTATCGTACCCTGTGAATTCCGAAACAATTAAAACTATTGCAAAAATTATAAGTTCAAGCACAAGCACGCGCAACCACACAAACGGATAAGTTTTGTACTCTCCGTCGCCGCTGTGCGTAAAAAATTCTTTATATTCCTGCTTGGTATGTGCGCGGAACGTTTCCTTAAAAAACTTTTTTATCTTTCCGCCGACACTGTTTTCATCTGTTTGCAAGCTCAGCATATGCGCCGTCCTTAAAACAATTCTTAATTAAAATACCGTACTTCTTACCCGCCTGCAACTTTTGCGGCAGGTAAATTTTTATATAATTTGCCGTATAGCCCGTGGTGAAGCCGTCTTCGTATTCTTCGGCAATAAAATCTAGCGTTTTTCCAATAAACCCAGATATATACCGCGTTTGCGACTGTTCGCCCGCCTTTAAAAGCCTGTGCAGACGCGCGCTTTTGATATCGGGCGCAACGTCTTTCATTTTGTAAGCAACAGTACCTTCGCGCGGTGAAAACGCAAACGCGTGAACGCGCGCAAAGCCCGCTTGTTCTATTATGGAAATACTTTCTTCAAAGTCTTCTTCCGTTTCAGTGGGAAAGCCTGCGATTATGTCCGTAGTTATAGCGGCTTCGGGGAAATATTTATAAATCAAGCTGCACTTTTCAAGATATTCTTCGCGGGTATAGCGCCTGTTCATCGCCTTTAAAACGCGGCTACTGCCGCTTTGAAGCGACAAATGAAACTGCGGCGCAAAGTCTTTAAGTTCTTTCAGCGCGCACAAAAACTCATCTGTGATAATTCCGCATTCGAGCGAACCCAGCCTTATGCGCTTTTCAAGCCCTTTCAAAGCCGTAATAAGATCGCAAAAAGTAACGTTTTCATAACCGTACGAAGAAATATTTATGCCGTTCAAAACAATTTCAGGACTTGCGCAGTTTTGGATTTCCCCCAATATATCTTCAACTTTACGCGATTTTTCGCGTCCGCGCAGATAGGGAATTATGCAATACGAGCAAAAGCTGTTACAGCCGTCCTGAATTTTTATAAACGCGCGTGTCTTTGTCTGTTTGGGAAAAAGCAGTCCGCAGTCTTCCGCGCAGAAAGTTTTTGCCGTAGCCGCAATAATTTCGCCCTTGTCGCGCGCGCCGCAAACAAAAACCGCGCCCTTTTCTTCGAAGGGTTTTTCGTCCTTTTCGGAAGCGCAACCGCATACGAAAATTCGCGCGTTCGGATTAAACTTTTTAACTCTTGCAACAAGCTGACGGCTCTTGCGTTCGGCTTCGCGCGTTACCGCACACGTGTTTAAAACGTATATATCTGCGTACGAAAGCTCGTCTGATACTTCAAAGCCCTGCCGCTCCAAAGACGACATTATTGAAGCCGATTCAACTTCGTTTACCTTGCAACCGAGCGTAAACACAACGGCTTTCATTTAAGTTCCCCCAGCGCAAACGCGGTGAGCGCGCACATTGTAATTGCCGCGGTTTCGGCGCGCAAAATGCGCTTACCGAGAGATACACCGTCAAAACCCAGCTTTTGAGAAAGTTCGAATTCTTCCTGCGAAAAGCCGCCTTCACTTCCTACGACAACTGCGGTAGAACCTGATAAACTCGACGTATCTCTTTGCGAAGCGTTTAAAAACTCGCATGCGAACAGTTTGTTTTCGTAGTCCTGCGCCGACTTCAAAGCGGACGCCAAATCATTAAAATATACAACTTCGGGAGCGCGCGAACGCAGACACTGTTTTGCCGCTTCGCGCGCGACCTTGTTTAAACGCTCTATCTTGTTTCCGTTCATATACGCCGAGCAATATTGCGAAGAAAATACGCCTATTTTGTAAACTCCAAGTTCTGTAGCCTTTTGAACGATAAGTTCTGTTTTATCGCCTTTAAGCGCACCGCATAGCAGGTAAATTTGAGTTTTCGGCTCTTTATCGCCGCAATTTACACCCGTGATATGAGCAAGTAAACGGTGTTTTTCAACTTTTGCGACTATTGCGGAATACTCCTTTCCGCTACCGTCCAAAAGCACTATTTCCGTACCTTCTTCCACGCGCAAAACGGTTTTTGCGTGTATAAATTCTTCGCCTTCCAAATACGTTTCAGCGCTTTCGGAATAATTAAGTTTTTCAACAAAAAATCTTTTGGGCGTACTCATAAATCAAACGACAGCGCGAACCACTCGCCTTCCTTTACCCTATCTTTAAGTTTAAGATTTTGCGTAGCAAACGCTTCAAGCACCATATTCAAGCGGCTTTCTATTATGCCGCTTAAAATTAAAATTCCGCCTTTTTTAAGATTTTTGGGAATGGACGGTGCAAGCGAACACAAAATTTCCGCAGTTATATTTGCAAGCAGAATGTCGCCCTTAATTTCTGCGTTTTCCAAAAGATTTGCGTGCGCAACAGTTACTTTTTCCGCAACGCCGTTTATCTGCGAATTGTGTGTCGCGCTGTCTACAGCAACGTAATCTATATCGGTAAGATACGCGTATTTTGCGCCCAGCTTAACTGCTGAAATACCGAGTATTCCGCTGCCGCAACCAACGTCCACGCAAACGCTGTCCGGCGTTAGATATTTTTGCAACAGCTTTAAGCACATTGAAGTGGTTTCGTGCTCGCCTGTGCCGAAAGCCATATTGCTGTCCAAAAGCACGACTTCTTCGTTCGGCTTTTTGCCGTAGGCAATCCATTCGGGGCAAACGACAATTTTTTCGCCTATGTGAAGGGGGCGGAAATGCGTTTTCCAAATTTCAAGCCATTCGTCCCCGTCAACTTCGCGGCGCGAGCTTTCCATTGTGCCGAGCGGCACGCCCGCGGCGTTACAATTTATTGAAAGCTCTTCCAAATCTTCACGGATTTTTTTAAGCGTTTCGGCTTCTTCTTCGCAGGGTATGAACGATTTAACAAGCACGTCTTCTCGCCTTTTTGTAAGATTTTCGTCTATGTAGTCCCAATACATAACCTTGTTTTGTTGAAGCGCAATAACGTCGTTTACGTCTGAAATTGCCACGCCGTAAACGGTGTACCGCCACAGCACGTCGGCAACAAGTTCACTGCCTTCGCTAGTTGTCCGGATTGTAAGTTCAGTAAATTTCATATTATTATTTTATCACCCGCTTTAGTTTATTGCAAGAAAAAAGCGCGGCGATTAAAAAACGCCGCACCGTTTATTATAAATCGTTTTTTCTGCCGAGTAAATAGTCAACCGAAACGTCGAATATATCGGCTATTTGTACAAGCATAGTTTGCGTAGGTTCCGCCGTGCCGTTTTCGTACCTGATATATGCAGGTTGAGTTATTCCCAACTTCTGCGCCATTTGATTTTGCGTTAATTCGTATTGCTTTCTCAATTCAAGCAACCTGTCTTGAAAAATCTTCATTTCAACAATTGCTCCCTTGACAATTATTGCAAGTTGCTATATAATTATGCAAAATTATAACAGTTTGTTATAATATTACGGTTGCGAATTTTAAAATGCTTGAAAAAAAACTTTTAAACGTAAATTGCACGAATTGTAAATATTTTTTGGTGCGAAGTATTGCCCGAGAAAGCGGACAAATTACAATTTGCGGCAAATGCTTAAATAAGAGCATTGATAAAAAACCTGCCGCTTCGTTTAACGAATACTGCGCTTTGTGGCTACCTATCGAAATGCAGTACGAAGATTTATTCGACGAAAAATAAATATTCTAATCGCCCCGAAAGCAAAATGCTTTCGGGGCGATAGTTTTGTTTTACTGTATTTTGCTTAAATATTCAACTGCGGAATGAACGGCAACGTTGCCTTCGCCCACCGCCTTTGCGTACTGATAAGGCATACCCGTGCAGTCGCCAGCCGCAAAAATGCCGTTAATATTGGTAGACATATCGCGCTCTACCGCTACATGCCCGTTCTGCGTTTTAAGTCCGTGCACCAGCGTTGATGGAGATATTGCGCCCTTTAAAATGAAAGCGCCGTCCACTTCTATTTTGCCGTCTTTGAAGATTACGTGCGTAAGTTTGTTATCGCCCGCATATTCAACGGGGGCTTTTAAAACAATTTCCGCGTTTTCGGCATTAATTTCGTAGCCGTTATATAACGGCATAACGTACGCTTTTTTTGCTATGGAGCAAAGAAAATTCACTTCGTGCTCGAATTGCTTGTCCGTGCAAACAACCGCAAGCGTTTTGCCCTTGTACAAAAAGCCGTCGCACGTGGCGCAATAGCTTATTCCGCGACCTACAAACTCTTCTTCGCCCTTAACCGCCTTTTGCGTTTCAACGCCAAGGCACAAAATAACGCACTTGGCTTCAATGCTTTCGCCCGTGGTTAAAAGCGAAAACTTGCCGCCCGTTTCGTAAACGCCGGTTACCACTTCTTCCTTAATTTCTATGCCCATGCTTTCGGCGTGGTTTTTAAGCGTCCAGGCAAGCTCGCCGCCCGTAACCTGCGGAAGCCCCGGGTAGTTTTTTATAAGCGCGGCTTTTTCAACCTTTTTTGAAACAGCGCGGCTTGCAAGCCAAATAAAATTTTTATTTAAAAGTTTTGCGTTTATCGCCGCGGAAACACCCGCAGGACCGCTACCTATAATTGCTATATCGTACATACTTTTAGTTTGCACCCGAAAAGCGGGTATTATAACTTAAACTTTAAGCGCTTTAAAATTTCCGCGCCGCTTTAATTAGCGGCGCGGAAGTAATTTTAGTCCATATCTGAAAGTTTTGCCGCCAAATCTTCCATTTCCTTAGGCGGAACGCTTTTTTCGCTTGTCTTAACAATCTGGTCAACGGCAACTTTTGCGCGTTCAGGCGGAATTATTGTTCCCACGCCTGCAACGCAACCGCCGGGGCAACCCATACCTTCAATCATATAGCCGTTAAGTTTGCCAGCCTTTGCAAGCGTTAAAATCTTTTTGCAGTCGGCAAGTCCTTCGGCGTGCTGAATTTTAACTTCAGTACCAGCATAGTATTCATTTATGCAACTTTCTATTGCGCTTGCAACGCCGCCCGAGCAAGCATAACCCCTGCCCGCGCCCGTCGCCTTTATGTTTACGGGAAGTTCTTCCATATCGTCGGGAACAATTCCCTTTGCTTCGAACATACCCGAAAGCTCTTCGAAGGTAATAACAAAGTCAACGTAGCTTCTTACGGTGCGCCTTGACGCTTCCAACTTTTTAGCCGCGCAAGGTCCTATGAAAACCACGCGCGCGTTGGGGCGGTTAACCTTTATGGAACGCGCCGTTGCTACCATTGGCGTAAGCTCTTGCGAAACTTCAGCCGCAAGGTCGGGGAACTGCTTTTTAACAAGTACCGCCCATGCGGGACAACAGCTTGTGAAAAGGAAAGGCAATTTGCCGGTTTTAACTTCGTTAACGTAGTGGTGCGCTTCTGCAATACAGCCGACGTCCGCGCCGACGGCGACTTCGTAAACGTCATTAAAGCCCAAGGCAAGCAAAGCCGCTTTCATTCTTCCCGGCGTAGCCTTAGCGCCGAACTGTCCCACAACCGCGGGAGCAAGCGCCGCCACTATTTCGTCGCCCTTTTTTATTGCCTGAATAAGCTGGAATATCTGCGACTTATCTGCTATTGCGCCGAACGGACAAGCCGACATACACTGACCGCACGCAACGCACGTTTCGTTATCGATGTGCGCTCTGCCGTAACTATCGGAAGAAATAGCCTTAACTCCGCAAGCCGCCGCGCACGGACGCACGTGATGGGCTATGGCGTCGTACGGGCAAGCCGCCTTACATCTGCCGCACTTTATACACTTTGCCTGGTCGATATACGCCCTGCCGTTGACAATAGAAACCGCGCCCTTGGGGCAGTTTTTAATGCAAGCGTGAGATACGCAGTTGCGGCACTGGTCGGAAACGTAATATTCGTTATCGGGACACTTGTCGC
>CAZQFP010000030.1:0-13233 GCA_964592605.1 uncultured Clostridia bacterium
ATTGCGTTTACGCCTTCTTCGTTGGTAACGTCGCAAACGTAGCCGTGCGCCTTAATGCCTTCGGCTTTGTATGCCGCAATGCCCTTATCTACAAGTTCCTGATTTATATCGTTGAATACGATTGTTGCGCCTGCTTTGGCAAAACCCGTTGCAATGGCAAAACCGATGCCGTAGGAAGCGCCGGTAACCAACGCAATTTTTCCGTCAAGTCTGAAATCTTTCATTTCCATAAAAAAATACTCCTGATATTTTAGTATGTTTACATTATAACACGCAATTTTGTTTTTGCATAGGGGTAAATGTCAAATTTTTCCTTTTTTTCATATTTTCGGTAAAGTTTGCGGCGTGCTGAACGCTTTAACGCCCCAATTTAAAGTTGCGCTTAAAAAATATTGTATTTTAAACTGCGGCGTGTTATAATTTTTGTAAAGGTTTACTTATGGAAAAATCTATTTACCAAAGCTACGTAAAAATTTTAAAGGAAGAGCTTTTGCCTGCAATGGGCTGTACCGAGCCTATCGCGGTTGCGTACGCGGCGGCGCTTGCGCGCGAAACGCTGGGCAAGGTTCCCGAAAAAGTTGAAATTTCGGTAAGCGGAAATATCTTAAAGAACGTTAAAAGCGTAGTCGTTCCCAATACGGGCGGCTTGAAGGGCGTTAAATGCGCCGCGGCGGCGGGAATAGTTGCCGGTGTTGCCGATAAAAAGCTGGAAGTAATTTCAGCCGTAACCCAAAAGGACAGAGAAAGAATTTCGGCTTACGCCGAAAAAGCGCAGTTTACGGTTTGCGCGTCTAACTCGGGCTGTATTTTCGATATCGGTATAAAGGTTACAAGCGGTGCGGAACACGCGTACGTGCGCATAGCCGGTCATCATACGAACGTTGTAGAAGTTTCCAAAAACGGCAAAAGCATCGTAAGCCGCGCCATTTCAGAAAGCGACAGCGCGGGCGGAAACGACAGACAGTTGCTTTCGGTCGGCGGAATTTTGGAATTTGCAAATACCGTTGAAATTGCCGACGTTGCATCGACCATTGAACGGCAAATTGAATTCAACTCGGCAATCGCCGAAGAAGGGCTTAAAAACGACTACGGCGCGCGCATAGGCAAGGTGCTTATAAAGTCGTTCGGCGACGGCGTGCATAACCTTGCAAAAGCAACGGCGGCGGCTGGTTCGGACGCGAGAATGAACGGTTGTCCGCTCCCCGTCGTAATAGTTTCGGGTAGCGGCAATCAGGGTATGGCGACTTCGCTTCCCGTAATCGTGTATGCAAAGCATATGAAGGTTTCGCACGAAAAGCTGATCCGCGCGCTTGTGCTTTCCAACCTTATAACCGTGCATTTAAAGACAGGTATAGGAAGGCTTTCGGCATACTGCGGCGCGGTGAGCGCGGGTTGCGGCGCCGGCGCGGGAGTGTGCTATCTTTACGGCGGCGGACTTAAAGAAATTTCCGAAACGGTGGTAAACGCGCTTGCAATAGATTCGGGCGTTATATGCGACGGCGCTAAGTCTAGCTGTGCCGCAAAAATTGCCTGTGCGGTTGACGCGGGACTCGTAGGTTTTGAAATGAGCCGCAACGGCAGTAACTTTTCCGGCGGCGACGGCATTTTGGACGACTGCGTTGAAGGCACTATCGGTAATGTGGGCGATTTGGCTCGCAACGGTATGCGCGAAACCGACGAAGAGATTATAAAACTTATGATTAAAAATTAAATTCAAAGCAATTAAAAAAGCCGACCGCATAAATTTCGCGGTCGGCTTTTAACGTGTTTAAATTCAGTTAAGTGGCATATATATAGGGGTTTATACGGTTAAATAAGTTCGTTAAACACCTGTTTTTCGCCGCAAATTCTTTTAACGCTTTCGCGCACGGTGTGAATACAGCGGCGGTTTTTACCGTCGGGAATAACGTAAATACACTTTGTATAATTTTCCGAAATAATCGCTTCGTCAATTATAAAGGAAGCGGCGTGGTTTGTTAAAAGTCCGAACGTGTTATAAAGACCGATTCCGCTACCGCCGTCGTTTATGTGAGTGGTAATTTTCTTTTTACCCATTTGCGTAAGCACCTGAATATCGAAGGGTACGCCGTTATCAAATACGCAAATCCGCGGCATATTGTCGGGGCAATCAAGCAAAACCTTAACTTTTCCGCCGCCCTGCGCGGCAATAATGGCGTTTTCGCCCAAGTCGCATAAAAGGGTATTCAGCTCGTTACCCGCGCTGAACTTTTCGCGCAGAAGCTGTACGGCGTTTTCTTCGCAATCGAAGTCGAACGCAACGTTGCGTTTAAGCGCAATTCCGTACAAAAACTGCATTATGGAATCAAGCATTAAATCGCCCGACTTTTTAAGGGGATTAGAACCTGCGGTAAAATCTTCAATCGCCTGAGTGCGCTCGTCGTAAAGTTGCTTTATTTCTTTAAAAAGCTCGTCGGCACGCATAGGGTTGTAGTCCTTCAAGCAGTCTTCAAGCGCAAGCATCATTGAAGGTATCAGCTTATTATCGCGGTGAATAATCTTTGCAAGCTCTTCGTTTTTGGCGGCAAGCGACTGTTGCTCTTTTCGGCACGTTTCAAGCTCTCTGTCAAGCAGTTCCATATTTCTGTGCAGAATTTCCTGACGGTATCTTCTTTTGATAACGCGCCGCCAGCCGATAATAAGCGTAAGCGCGCTGAATGCAAGGAACAGGAACGAAATTTCCATTAAGCCTATTATTTCGTTTCGGCTTACGTAATAAAGCGTCATTGCAAAAATGCTTATAATGCTTGCAAACGTAAGCGCGTCGTACGTGCCGTCTTTTTTCAGCGGAGTAATCGCACTTTTAAAACGCTTTATTTTGAAGAGAATAAAAGTCATTGTAAGCAGAAAAATACTTAATGGTATTTTTGCTATAAGATTGCGCAAATCTTCGTTCTCAATCATAAATATGAGCAACAAGAAAGGCAGTGAAAGAATGAACGCTATCAACGTGAAGAATATGGAAATTCCAACCGAAATAGCCGACATATTTATTACGTCGCCCAAGGGCATTTTTAAGTGCCGTATTTTGAATACAACGGAGTAGAATACTAGTATACTTATTGGCACAAGCATCTTTGCATAGAAATCAATGTAGTGCAACGCAACGGCAAACGCTATAAGAAGGGGAATAAATATTAAATCTATCCATTTAAAGCGGTTGCCCGTTAACTTTTTAAACGTGTAAAGCGTGCTTGCAAGTATTGCAAGGTATTCAATTACGTCTGCAAAAAATAACATCATAAGCTGATTACCGTTTTAATAAAAAATCAACAATTTAAACTAATTTCAACGTTTCTTCTTGTTTTTTATAATCAAATAAAAAAAAGGAGGAAACTATTATGTCGTTCTGGCAGTGGCTTCGTGCAGCGTTTAACTGGGCTCTTACAATCTTGTTCTAAGGTGTAACCGGTTGCTTGTATGCACAAAACAAAGGCGGGTTACGCATATTGTGTAACCCGTTTTCATTTCGTTCGTTAATAAAGTAAAGTTTTACGATATTAAACGGTGTTTTAATTGCCGCGCGGCTTAAAACAAACCATAGTGCGCGCGCAATGCGGCGCAACTTGTGCGTGTTTTTAATGCCAAAGCACCGTTATTTTACAATAACAACCGCCTAAAAGCAACAAATTATAACAACTTTACAAATTTTTCAACAAAAAACGGCATTTTTCGCGTTGTTATAAATTTAAGTGAAAGTGCAATTTTACCCTTTAAAAAAATTTTTTTGGTTTTTTTTGCGTCGGTTTTTTACGCGTTGTTACTTTTTGGTTGTTTTTATTTGCTTACTTTATTTTTTTAATTAAAATTTTAATATATTTACTGTAAATTGTTGCTTTTTGTTGTTATGCTAAAATTTTTTAAAAGCATAAGTATCTTTCTGCTGTTAATTTGTGGTATAATGAAAAAAACCAAATGAAGGCGGAGAAGATTATGTTTCAGAAGATGAGAAGGTTTAATCAGCAATTATTCAAAGACGAAGTTGAGCGTATTTTAAAGGCTAATACTTCGGGCGTGTTGTCGGTCATAGACGCCGACGGTTACCCGTATGCCGTTCCGCTGAGTTACGTTTATGCGGACGGAAAAATTTACTTTCACAGTGCAAAGGCAGGGCATAAAATCGACGCCGTAAAAAACTGTTCTAAATCGACTTTTTGCATTATAGATAAAGATGATATTCAGCCGGAAAAATATACTACGTTTTATAAAAGCGTAATCGCTTTCGGCAAGGTTGAAATTGTTACGGACGGTGAAGAAGCCGTGTTTGCAATTAAAGCCCTTGGTGAAAAATACAACCCCGACCACGACGGCGATTTGCAAAGGGAAATTGAAAAATACAGTTCGGCTTTTTCAATTATAAAATTCAATATAGAACACGTAACCGGAAAACAAGCCAAAGAGCTTGTAAAATAGCTTACAAAAGCCCTGCGAAATTACCGCCGGGGCTTTTTTGTACCGCACTTGAAAATTCAAAACCGGTATGTTATAATTTGTTAGGCGTGAGTAATTTTATTCGGAGAATTTAGCTATGAAACAAATTAAAATCGCATATATAGGCGGGGGTAGCAAGCTGTGGGCAAGAGTTTTTATGTCGGATTTGGCTGTTGCCGAAAACCTTGGCGGCGAAATTGCGCTTTACGATATTGACAGGGAAGCCGCCGTCCGTAACGCTAAAATAGGCGGTTATATAAACAAAAACCCGAAAACAAAATCTAAGTTTGATTATAAAGTTTACGACAGACTTGAAGACGCTTTATGCGGCGCAACTTTCGTAGTGCTTTCCATTTTGCCCGGCACGTTTAAAGAGATGCGTAGCGACGTCCACACCCCCGAAAAGTACGGCATATATCAGTCCGTAGGCGATACGGCAGGTCCGGGCGGCGTTCTCCGCGCAATGCGCACGGTTCCCCTTTACGAAGATTTTGCACGCAAAATAAAAGCTGTTTGCCCGAACGCTTGGGTTATTAACTTTACCAATCCCATGAGCGTTTGCATAAAGGTATTGTACGATATATTCCCCGAAATTAAGGCTTTCGGCTGTTGCCACGAAGTTTTCCACGCGCAGGAATTTTTGGCGTGCGTGCTTAAAGAAACGCGCGGCATAAACGTGCACCGCAGTAAAATTTATACCGACGCTTGCGGCGTAAACCATTTTACCTGGATTACCGAAGCCAAATACGGCGGTATTGATTTGCTTGCGCTTATTCCCGAATTCGAAGAAAAGTTTTACGAAGAAGGTTACTTCGAGCAGGAAGGTAAATCGCGCTTCGATTTTAAAACCGACCCGTTCGCTTACGGCAATAAAGTAAAAATGGACCTTTTTAACAAGTACGGCGCGCTTGCCGCCGCCGGCGACAGACACCTTGCCGAGTTTATGCCGAACACCTGGTATTTGAAGGATGAAAAAACCGTAAAGGACTGGCTGTTCAATTTGACTACGGTTGACTTCCGTGAAAAACAGCAGGCGGAAAAGGTTGCGGAAACTATTGAAATGGCGGAAGGTAAAAAGGAGTTTCCCGTTGTAAAATCCGCCGAAGTTGCCGTTGAAATTATGCAGGCAATTTTAGGCTTTGATACCTTCGTTTCAAACGTAAATATGCCCAACAGCGGGCAGATGCCGCAAATGCCGCTCGGCAGTATTGTTGAAACAAATTGCGTTTTTTCAAACGATCAGGTTAAGCCCGTTGTTTCAAAGCCGCTGCCTACGGCGGTTGCCAATTTAGTTTACAGAAGCTGTGTGAATATAGACACGACTTACGAAGGAATTAAGGAG
Source organism: uncultured Clostridia bacterium (assembly GCA_964592605.1). GTDB lineage: Bacteria > Bacillota > Clostridia > Christensenellales > Borkfalkiaceae > Coproplasma. Next base: position 5,792 of record CAZQFP010000030.1, read on the forward strand.
CGAAATTTGGGCAAGATTTATCTTGCGTTTGCAAACCAGGCGCTATGTAATACGCTGACGATGGAACAGTCTTTTCAGCTGTTTAAAGAAATGTGTTACAACACGCGCGAATACCTTGACGAATATTTCGATTTGGACGGGTATTTCAATAAATAAACAAAACCGCCGTACGGCGGTTTTTTTATTGCACTGAATTAAATTTTTGTGTTGACCTTATATAACCAAAAGCATCAGCCACAGCGAACCGAGTGCGGTTGCAAGCGTTGGTATTGCCACCACAACGCCGATTTTCAAAAAATCGAGATAATTAAACTTTACGCCGTGCTTGTTTAAAATGTTGCTCCACATTATTCCCGCAAGCGCGCCGATAGGCGTAAACAGCGCGCCTATATTCGAGCCGATTATCGTTGCAAACACAGCCGCGATGCCTGCCGCACCGCCGGTTGATTGCATTATAGACGAGAACAGTACGCTCATAGGTATGTTGTTTATTAAATTAGATGCAAGGAAGGAAGTCGTGCCGTATTTTAATATCGGCAGGCTTTCGCCGAACAAATTGCCTATGGCGGCGGTAACGCCCTGTTCGTTTAAAACCACAATTAAAACAAACATGGAAATTACGAACGGAACCAGTTGATACGGCGTGCGCTTTACGCAGCCCAATAATGCTACGGGCTTTTGCCGCCTTACAATGGCAATTACGCCCGATATAATAAACAGGCTTCCCACGGCGCAAAGTGCTACCAGCCACATTTCGATATTTATGTAAGAGCCTATTGCAAGCAGTACCGTACAGACGGCAAGGTGAACTATTCCCACCCAAAGCGAAAGTTTGTCTTTAATGACGAATGTTTCGGCTTCGCCTTCGATAGGCGCTTTAAGTTTTTTGCGGAACAGCAAATACAGCGCTAAAAAGGCAACTATGCCCGATAGAACCGTAGGAACAATGCTTATTTTTAAATAGTTTATAAAGTCTATTCCGCAAGCGGTTGCAAGATATATGTTCGTGGGATTGCCTATAATCAGCGCCATACTCCACGTGTTGGCGGCAACGAACTCTGCGGCAAGATAGGGAGTGGGGTTTATTTTTGCGTTCTTTGCAAAGTAGCAAATAAAGGGAGTGAACGAAAGAATTATTACGTCGTTAGAAGTGAATACCGTCAGCACCGAAACGGTTAAGTATAAAAGTAAAAACAGCTTAGTCTGGCGTGTTTTGGCTTTTTTAAGTACGACTCCCGCAAGGTAGCGGAAAAAGCCGAGTTCGTCCAAAAAGATTGACAAAACCGTCATTGACAAAAACAGTACGAGTATTTTTACGGGATTTATAGCACTGTCGGAAATAAGCGCTTTACCTACGTTAACAATATCAGCCTGACCGCAGGCAAGCAGTATTATTGCGCCGATCAGCGTTATAATCCAATACGTGTCAATCGAAATTTTACCTATTTTCAGTTTCGGAAAAAACAGTATGCTCAGTATCATTGCGATACAGGTTATACAGCAGATAACAATAGAAAGTATCATAGCGTTTTTACATTATATCACTTTCAACCGAAAATGCAAACAACGGTAGATATGAATAGAATAACGGCTTGTAAGTTATTTACAAGCCGTTATTCTATAAGTTTTTAAATTAAAAGTTAAACCGAACTGCTTATTTGCAATAAGCAAGCAGTTTTTGACTACTTTTTGTTCGAATACTTATAATATTATTTAAATTTAAAAGTAGGGGAATTGGAGTGTTAGAACAAAAATTTATTTAATAAAAATTTTTATTGAAGATGCGTAAAAAAATTAATTTGAAATCGTCATATTAACTGAAAAATAAAAAAGGGGGTTTTTATGGCATTTGATTTTAAAAACTTAACTGAAGACGTTCGTCGTTATATGGAAGAAGAAGTGAAGCTAGATATTTCAAACGCGTTATTGTACTATAGCAAGTATTTATCACCAAATGGTAAAGTCGTTTATCCCGATTTGCTGATCAATAGTATCAGACGCGGAAATGAAGCGACTTTGGCGGTGTCTCTTGCCGGGTGTTTCAATTCTTATTACGAAAAAAACAAACCTTCCGGCGGGACAACCATGGCAAAAGTGCCGTATACAGCTAATATATCGCTTGCAGAAGGTGAGTTTAACAGATTTTATATTAGGGCACTCTGTCGTAAAGCATTGGCTACGAAAAAGAAACTTCGAATTTATAGGGCTAGGTATTCAGAAAATCCGAGACCTGAATCGGAAGAAAAGATAGGTCAGTTTATAGATGCAACAAAGTTGTTAAATGATTTAAGAAGTAATCCGGGGACAGATACCGCACTGGGGTTGCCGCCGGGTCCTAATTCAGGTTTAAGCGTAGAGATAGTAGAATAATAAAATATTTAATTAGTATAAATACGGAGGAAAAGATGTTTAATTGGCAATTTACTACTAAACTTTTTGATGGTTTTACAATTTTGCGTTGGACAGATTTTATAACGCCGAGAGAGTATGTTGAAATAGAAAAACATGCAACGCAATCAATTTTGACTTACATAATCGGTAAAGAATATGAAGAACGGGCAAAAACCAACCTGGACTGGAATTATATAGTTAAAAATAACGTTCTGGGTCTACTATCAAAAATAGCAACGTCAGATATAAAATCCACATTACACGCCCGAATTAAGAAAGCTGATAAAAATATTCTAAATAATTTAATTTTAGATACTTACTTTGAAGAGAAAAAAGCAAAATATTTTGCTGATTCTACTATAAGTTATGATGAATATAAAGAATATCTTGAAAAAAAATCTATTGAGTTTGATAAACCTGAACATAAAATTTGTTATTTTTGTCACAAATTTGCTACATATAGGGAATTTTGTACTTTAGAACCTTTAAATACATTAAGCCCTGATATCGGAAATGTTAAATCAGAAATTGAAAGTGCATTAAAAAAATTCGACGAATACAGTAAAGACGCCGATAATTTAATACTCCAAAAAATTTTTACAGATATAAGAATTAAAGAGAGCTCAATATATAAAATTTTCTCATATTTTGAAAAATTGCGTCCACAAGTTCGTTGGGCACAAACGTGTCGTTTACCGCAGACCACGGTTCTCGGGCATTCAATGTACGTAGCGGTATTAACATATTTTGCGATAAGAGAACTTAATTTAAGTAATACGCAAATACTTGTTGATAGCTTTTACGCTGCGCTATTTCACGATTTGCCTGAAAGTTTAACTAGAGATGTAATATCTCCAATTAAAAAAAGCATTGCGGCCCATGAACAGAAAAATGGACAAGCAAACCAAAATATTATAGCGCAATTTGAGTATAGTGAAGTAAATGATAATATTATTTCAAAAATAGGCGATTCTGAATGGAAAAAACATTTAGAATATTTAATTGGAAAAGAAGAAAATTCCGGTGGACAAAATGTAATTGAGCCATTTGAGGATAGACTAGGATTTAATTCATCTGTCCTTGGCAAATTAATAGAATATATGGACAAAATTTCGGCTTTTGTTGAAGCAAAAATGTCGGTTGAATTTGGCATAAATTCGAAAGAATTACGTAAAGGTATAGAAAACACGGCGAATTATCTTAAAGATAAAGAATATAATTATTTTGTTTCTCAAAACGACATAAGAGCTTTAAAAATGAATGATTTTTTATTTACGATTGATGGAGGTTATTATGAATAAAATTTATTTTTCAGCACCGCTTTTTAATCAGGCGGAAAAAGACTTTAATTTGAAATTGACCGAAGTGCTCGAAAAAGCCGGTTATGAAGTGTTTTTGCCGCAACGGGACGGTCTTGAGGCTTACAAACTTATTAATTTGACGCAAGAACAGAAAAGCCGAAAAATCTTTGAAAAAGATATTCAGGAGATTGAAAAGGCAGATATAATTTTTATGGTTTTGGACGGTAGAGTACCGGACGACGGGGCTTGTGTTGAGCTTGGGTATGCATATGCACTTGGGAAGCGGTGTTATGGGGTTATGACGGACACGCGTTCTTTAGAATCGAATTTAAAACTTAACCCTTTAATATCCGGATGCTTTATTAAAATTATTTTTGATTCCAGAGATGGTGAAGCGATTGAAAAATTACAAAAATTCTTAAAAGAACAAAAACTTTAATTTTTACTAAAAACTAGCAAAAATTATTAGAATCAAAACAAAAACAGGGCAAGGCAATTAATAAATAGCAAAAACAGGTCAAAACTTTATGTTTTGACCTGTTTTTTGGTGCACCGTAAGGAGTTTTGCAACAAATTTTATAAGTTTTAAAAACAAGGTACGCAAGGCGTCGCTTCGCTCGCGCGAATCCGTAGGGCTTCTCACAGTCTTACGTAGCAAAAAAGGGAGAGTAAAAACTCTCCCTTTTTGGTGCACCGTAAGGAGTTCGAATCCCTAGCCTTTGGTTCCGTAGACCAACGCTCTATCCAGTTGAGCTAACGGTGCGTTATTTGCCGTAAACCGTTAAAGATGCATGCGCGCTAAGTTTAACCGATTTACCGCATTATTTTACTAAATATATTTTGCTTTGTCAAACAATTTTAAAAATTTGCGCTATTTATTATTCAGGGCTTTCCAGTAGCTGAAAGTTTTAAGCGCAATCTCTTTTAACGGCTGAGAAAATGTGTGGTAGTCGCTTATAAGTTGTTTTTCTTCTTCGGAATAATTCGTATCGCTGTTGAATGAAATTACACCGCATTCGTTTTCGCGCCCAAGCAGATAATCTATGCTGACTTCAAAAAAATCGGCAAGTTTAATAAGCGTTTCGGGATCGGGTTTATTTACCCAGTTTTCGTAATAGCCTATGGTTTGCTGGCTGACGCCCAAATGTTCGGCTAAGTCCTTTTGTCTTAGCCCTTTTTCAATTCGTAATTCTCTGATTCTGGTATTCATACAAGTAATTCTTTTTTTTGTTTCATTTTACAAGAAAAACCGATATTATGCTTAATATAAAAGAAATTCTTGCGCAAAATATTGAAATACAAGCAATAATTGTGTAAAGTATGTAACTAACAGACAAGATATTTTCCCGTAAGAGCAAGAATAACGGCAGTAGTTTTAAATTAAACGGTAATAAAACCTTTTTAGTTTTGGGTATTTTGTAAAAAATTACATAACAAAAATTGTAATAATCTGTCGAAAACGTTTTATTTTTTGTCTTTACAATGATATAATAAACAGGCAACGGTTGATTAAATGCAACACTAAAAAAATTATTCAGGAGTTTTTAATGGCACAGGTTGTTTTTGACGGCACTGCCGAGCAGATGGAAGCGCTTAATAAGTGCATAGCCGCTCACCGCGGCGAAAAAGGCGCACTTATGCCCGTTCTGCACGAAGCGCAAAATATTTTCGGCTATCTTCCTTCGGAAGTGCAAAAGGTTATCGCCGACGGATTGAATATTCCCCTTGCGGAAGTTTACGGCGTTGCCACGTTCTATTCGCAGTTTTCTTTAAATCCCAAGGGCAAGCACAAAATAAGCGTTTGTCTTGGTACGGCGTGCTACGTAAAGGGTTCGGACAAAGTTCTCGAAGCAGTTGAGCACGAGCTTAGAATTAGTTGCGGAGAATGCACTCCCGACAGAATGTTCTCAATAGACAGCTGCCGCTGCGTAGGTGCGTGCGGACTTGCGCCCGTTATGATAATTGACGGCGAAGTTTACGGCAAGCTCACCGCTGCGGACGTCAAGGACATTTTAAATCAATATATACAGGATTGACGGAGACAAATATGACTGTTGAACAACTTAAAAAAATAGCCGCTGAAAAAGCGGACCTTATAAACGTAAGAAGAATAGTGCGCGCACAGGCTGAAAAACTGGCTGAAAACACCGGTTACAGAAAGCAGGTGCTTGTGTGCGGCGGTACGGGCTGTACTTCGTCGCATTCTTTGCAGGTTATAGAACAGCTTGAAAAGTCCTTCAAAGAACTCGGTATTAACGACGTTTTAATCGTAAAGACGGGTTGCTTCGGACTTTGCGCTCTCGGTCCTATAATGATAGTTTACCCTGAAGGCGCGTTCTATTCGCAGATGACGCCCGAACACGCAAAGACGGTTGCCGAAAAGCACCTTGTTAAGGGCGGCGAAATAGTTAAAGAGCTTTTGTACGAAGGTACGGTTGCTCCCGACGGAAGCGTTATGCCGTTTGCCGAAATTCCCTTCTATAAACACCAGATGCGTATAGCGCTCAGAAACTGCGGCGTAATTGCGGCAGAAAGCATTGAAGAAGCTATTGCGGCGGGCGACTATTCCGCGCTCGCAAAAGTGCTTTTTGAAATGAAGCCCGACGAAGTTATTGCCGAAATCAAAGCGGCGGGACTTCGCGGCCGCGGCGGCGCAGGTTTCCCCACGGGACTCAAATGGCAGTTCACCAAAGAAGCGGTAGGCGACAAAAAGTACGTTTGCTGTAACGCCGACGAAGGCGACCCCGGCGCGTTCATGGACAGGTCCGTACTCGAAGGCGACCCCCATACCGTGCTTGAAGCAATGACGATTGCCGGCTACACGGTGGGAGCACAGGAAGGTTACATATACGTTCGTGCCGAATACCCCATAGCCGTTGAAAGACTTAACATTGCAATAGAACAGGCGAGAAAGTTAGGACTTCTCGGCAAAAACATTTTGGGAAGCGGCTTCGACTTCGATATACAGGTGCGTCTTGGCGCAGGCGCGTTCGTCTGCGGCGAAGAAACCGCGCTTATGGCGAGCATCGAAGGGCACAGGGGCGAACCCAGACCCCGCCCGCCGTTCTCGGCGCAGTGCGGCGTGTTCAAAAAGCCCACGGTACTTAACAACGTTGAAACCTGGGCAAATATCGCGCCTATAATTTTGAACGGTTCGCAGTGGTTCGCTTCCGTAGGAACGGAAAAGAGCAAGGGCACGAAGGTATTTGCACTCGGCGGTAAAATTCACAACGTAGGACTTGTTGAAGTTCCCATGGGCACAACGCTGAGAACTATAGTAAACGAAATCGGCGGCGGAATACCTAACGGCAAAAAGTTTAAGGCGGCTCAGACGGGCGGTCCTTCCGGCGGCTGTATTCCCGCAAAGTATTTAGATATTGCAATGGATTTCGACAACCTTGTCGCAATCGGCTCTATGATGGGTAGCGGCGGTCTTATAGTAATGGACGAAGATACCTGTATGGTTGATATCGCAAAATTCTATTTGGAATTCACCGCCGACGAAAGTTGCGGCAAGTGCACGCCTTGCAGAATAGGCACAAAGCGTCTTTTGGAAACGCTTACAAGAATTTGCGAAGGCAAGGGCGAACCCGAAGACCTTGAACATATTAAGGACATTGCAGAACATATGAAGAGTTCGTCGCTGTGCGCGCTCGGTCAGTCCGCACCCAACCCTATACTTTCCACAATGGAACATTTTGCTGACGAATACGAAGCGCACATTTTTGAAAAGAAGTGCCCCGCAGGCGT
>CAZQFP010000031.1:0-12894 GCA_964592605.1 uncultured Clostridia bacterium
GTTCGCTTTTTATATATTTATATATAAAAAATTTTTTTCGCTTTCATTTTGTTGTTATTTTTTATATTGAATGTTATAATATAAATTGAGTTATTTTGAATAGTAGGTTTTTTCGGAGAATTAGAAGTGAAGGATAAGAAAAAAGACAGAAAATCATATATTTTTACTCGGGAAACGCTGGGAATGACGGTAATGCTGTTTTCAGTGCTTGTTTTCATTATGTTGCTTACTGGCGGTAGCGTTTTTGCGGGACTGGGTAGCGCCGTATGTACGTTTATGTACGGAACTTTCGGTTACGGTTCGTGGCTAATCTTGTTTGTGCTTGCCTATCTCGGTGAGTGGCTGACCTTTGAAAAGAAGATAAAAATTAACGTAAAGCGCGCGCTTGCAATAACGCTTACTGTAGTTGCGCTGTTTTTGCTTTTCCATACGGTTACGACAAGAGATTTCTCTTACGAAAACTACGGTGAATACATAAAGCAATGCTATATTTCGGCAACCGGCGGCTATTCGGGCTATACGTTCGGCGGCGTTGTTTCGTCAATAATAGTTTTCCCTTTGGCTAAACTGTCGCCTTTGGTTTGCTACATACTGTTTTCGGCACTTGCGCTTTTGGGCGCGTATTTTATATTTCTTACTTTCCGCCGTCGTACTGCAACTTCGGCAAAGAGTGAAAAAGCTGTTGTTAAGTCCGCAAAAATAGACGAAGGGCAGGTTGCCGTTGCTGAAGAGACCGCGGCGGTGCAGGCAGAAGGCGGTTTTACCGTTAACGAAGCAAACGAAGTTGTGCCCGTTCAACAGCAACCGAAAGCCGAGAACGACAAATATTCAAGGCAAAACCTTGGCAGAAAAATACTTTTTGCAAGGGGCGAATTCGACGCGGAAAGTTACAGAAGAAATATGATTTTTGACGAAAATTCCTATTTCAACCGTCCCGCCGCGCTTGCAAGCGAAGAAGATTATTTGCGCAGTTTTACTGCCGACGGTGAAAAGCCGGTTAAGGGAAGTAGCGGCACTTACACCGAAAATTACGGCGAAGAAGTTGCAAACCGTACGGCGCAGTCAATGCCCGCAAACTACGTTTACGGTGAAAAGCCTGTATCGGAGCTTGGCGGCTATCAGAGTGCAACTCAAAGCGTTTACGATACTTCCGATACGCAAGACGACTATAACGACTATTCAAGCTACGACGAAAAAGAATCGTACGTAAACGATACGACTGAACAGCCTACAACGCGCAGTCAAAGCAGTTACTTTGTTCCCGAAGAAAGGGCTGACCGCGCCGAAGAAAGATATAACGAGAATATTTACGAAATTGAAAAACCGACCGACCGTGTTCAGTCTGTAAGAGTAGAACCTGAAAACTATTCGTCGTCAAGCGAAAGAAGTTCGGTTGGTTTTGGCGAAAGCCCGCGTAGCTCCGTAGTCGAACCCGCGCCCCGTGCTTTCGGTGAAAGCGAAAACGTTTCTAAGCAGGAAAGCGATGACGAAGTTTACAATCTTTTCGGCGCTTCTTCGCGCGGAGAAAGAAATTTGGGCAGACGGACGAACGCCGACTTGTTTGACGACGAAAAGGAAAACGACGACCCCGATACGGACGTTTTTGGCAGAAGCGTGCGTAGCGTTGCAACTGAAAGGAGTAGGAGCGACGTTTCCGAAAGACCTGCGCCCGAAGTTACAAGAGTTGAACGAGCTGTTGAAAAAACCGTTCCCGCACCCGCGCCCGAACCTGAAAAACCCAAACACGTATGGAAAAAATACGTTCGGCCTTCGCTCGATTTGCTTGACGATTACCCCGAAAATACAAACGTAAATACGGGCGAAATAGAAGACAACAAGCGCATTATAGTTGAAACGCTTGAACGCTTTAAAATTGCAAGCCACATTAAAAACGTTATAGTAGGACCGGCAATCACCCGTTACGACGTTATAATCGAAGATAAGACAATAATTAAACGTGCCTTGAATTACAGAGACGCGATTGCAATGGAGCTGAGAAAGGACAACGTTACCGCTTATCTCAACTATTCCGAAGGTGCGCTTTCAATAGAAGTTCCAAACAACAAACGCACTGTTGTAGGGCTTAAAACAATGCTTGCAAGCAGAAATTTCCTGAACAGTAAGCCCGGTTCGTTAACGTTCGGACTTGGTAAAAACGTTGAAGGCGACGTTGTTTGCCCCGATATAACTAAAATGCCGCACTTGCTTGTAGCCGGTACCACCGGTAGCGGTAAAAGTATATGCTTAAGCTCGCTTCTTATAAGTTTGCTGTACAAATACGGTCCCGAAGAATTAAGGCTTATTCTCGTAGACCCCAAACAGGTTGAGTTCATTTCATACGACAAATTGCCGCACCTTATGATAAACGAAATTCTGTATGAGTGCGACAAGGCTATTAAGGCGCTTAACTGGGCTATTAAGGAAATGGAACGCAGATATTCGCTGTTCAAAGATATGACCGAAGCCGGTCAGGCAACGAAAAATCTTGACGAATATAACGCGCACTTGCCTGCCGGCGAAGAAAAACTGCCTAAAATTCTTATCGTTTTGGACGAATTCGGCGACTTGATGTTGCAGGCAAAGAGAGATATAGAAAGCAGAATAATAAAACTCGTACAAAAGGCGCGTGCCTGCGGAATACACCTTATTCTTGCAACGCAAAGACCTTCGGTTGACTGCATTACAGGTCTTATTAAATCCAACTTGCCCACGCGTATAGGCTTTAAGGTTAACTCGTTCGACGACGCGCGTACGATATTCGATATCGGCGGCGCGGAAAAGCTCTTGGGCCGCGGCGATATGTATTTCCGTTCTGCGGAAAATCCCGACCTTGCGCGTATTCAGGGTTGCTTTGTTGATACCCACGAAGTACAGAAAGTAACCGACTTTATTAAAGCAAACAACGAAACGTACTTCGACCAGACCGTTTCCGACTTCATCAACACGGTTGAACAGGAAGAGCAGAGCTCTGGCGCTTCGGTGGGCGGCGAAGGTTCTGACGAAGCCGTTGAAACCAAAATAGACGATACGTTTATAAAAGCCTTGAAATATTGCGTTACAAGCAATCAGGCGTCGGTTTCAATGATACAGCGGCGCTTCCCCGTTGGCTATATTAAGGCGTGCAAAATTATCGACTGGATGGAAAATATGAACTATATCACCCAGTCGGAAGGTTCAAAACCTAGAAAAGTTATACTTTCAAAGGACGAATTTGAAAATATTTACGGTGATGACGTAGATGATTGATTTTACTGCTAAAACTTTCGGCATAATTTCATTGGGTTGCGATAAAAACCGTGTTGATTCCGAAAAACTTATGGCAATAATCAAGGCGAAAGGTTGCCGTATTTGTGAAGATATTGACAAAGTAAACGTGCTTGTAATAAACACTTGCGCGTTTTTGAACGATTCGCGTGAAGAAGCGATTGACACGGTTATCGAGTGCGCGGAGTACAAGAGCGCAAACCTTGAAAAGATTGTAGTTACGGGTTGTCTGCCGCAAAAATTTATAGGAGAAACCTACGAAGCCTTAACCGAAGCCGACGTATTTTTGGGCATAAACGATTACGACAAATTTTTCGAAGTCCTTGAAAAGTCCTATGCGGAAGGAAGAGCTAACGGCGTTGGTTGCGGTACGGGGTGCTTTTTTAAAGAACGCGTAATTTCAACGCCTGTGCATTACGCATATTTGAAAATTGCGGACGGCTGTAACAATCACTGCACGTATTGTCTTATTCCCAAAATCCGCGGGAAGTACGTAAGCTACCCCATGGAAGCGCTTATTGAAGAAGCGAAGTCGCTCGGTGATATTTCAGAACTCATCATTGTCGCTCAGGACATAACGAGATACGGACTTGATACGTTCGGTCAAAATAAATTAAGAAAAATTTTACAAAAGCTGACAGCCCTTGTCAACATTGGTAGTGTAAGATTGTTGTATGCTTACCCCGATATGATTGACGACGGCCTTATAGCAGAAATAAGGGACAACCCTAAAATTATAAAATATCTCGATATTCCTTTCCAGCACAGTGAAGACGGCGTATTAAAGCGCATGGGCAGGCGCGGTAGCCGTGCTGAGTATATCAGCCTTATAAAAAAACTGCGCGCGAATATTCCCGGCATTGCAATACGTTCAACGTTTATAACCGGTTTCCCGGGCGAAACTCAGGAAGATTTTACAAATTTATGTAGCTTTTTAAAGCAGACAAAGCTGAACAACTGCGGATTTTTTGAATACTCGCGCGAACCCGATACGCCTGCGTACGATTTGCCCGACCAAATTGCGGACGATATTAAAAAAGAGCGCGTAGAACAACTATATAAGTTGCAGTCGGAAATATCGTTTGCAAAACTCAAAAAATACGTCGGCTATACAATAAAAGTCATTTGCGACGGCGTAGATTACGAAAATAACTGTTTTGTCGGCAGAGCGTATTTTCAGGCTCCCGATATAGACGGTAAAGTTTATTTTAACGCAAAAAAAGCCGTTCAGGGCGAAAGTTACGAAGTTTTAATTGAAGATAACGACAGTTACGACCTTTACGGCAGGTGCGGAGATTACGAAGATGAATGAAGAAAAGAATACCGAAAAGCAAATAGATAAAGAAAGCAGGGCATACAAGTTTGCGGCGGGTAAGGGAGTAATGAATTTACCGAACAAACTTACGATAAGCCGCGTCTTTATGATTCCCGTGTTTATTCTGTTCTTTTATCTCAATTTTACGGCGCACTATTTTGTTGCGCTCGCGGTTTTCGGTATTGCGAGTTTAACCGACCTGTTGGACGGTAAAATTGCAAGGAAGTACAATCTTGTAACAAACTTGGGTAAATTTTTAGATCCTATTGCAGATAAAGTACTCGTTTTGTCTTCGCTCGTTTTGTTTTTAACCGTGCCGCAAATGTTTACTTTGTACGCTAATTTAGGAAGCTGGACGATTATCGTAGCCGGTTGCGGCGTTGCGGTTATTTTGGCAAGGGAAATAATTGTAAGCGGTTTCAGAATGGTAGCCGCAGGTTCGGGTACGGTAATTGCCGCAGATATGTTCGGTAAATACAAAACCGTTTGTCAGTATATTGCCGTAATAGTAATGCTTATTGCGGCAGGTATATGCGAGCTTACCGCTATCGTTCCTGAAAACGACTTGTTGTTTGCGGGACAGATTATCATGGACGCAGGGCTTGTGTTCTTTGCGCTTGCGGTTCTTCTTACGGTGATTTCGGGCGTCAATTATATAGTTAAAAATATACAAGTGCTAAAAAAATGACGAAAAATTCACATAAAAACTGCCTTTTGGTGTTCAAAAGCAAAAAAATAAATTCATCTTCAAAGAGTAGCAAACTTTTGCGTGCTTTTGCCGACAACGGCTATTGGTTCGATAAAGTTTCGTACGTTGCTTACGATAATTCGGACGAAATTGTGCGTGCGGTAAAGGACGGTGCAAAGCATTACGGAAATCTTGTGCTGTACTGTCCCGACGCGATGGCACAGACGTTAAAACGCTTTTTGGAAGACCTTTGCGGTTCGCAGTTTGGCGAAAACTGTGTTTTACACTCAAACGATTGCGACGTCTATCTGCTTGTTTACGACGGTAAAAATGCGCTTACGGTAAACGAAATTTGCGGCGAACTCAACAAAAAATACAACTGCAGGTTTGAAAAAGCGTTTGTAAAAACGGTGGGTGCGCCTGCTGAAAAAATTAAAAATTCAGTTGCGGCGGCAGGCGAAGTAAACAGAGATTTTTACTTTAACGTAACGGACAGTTTCGGCGATTGCACAATAGAAATTACTTACCCGGCTCATGCGCCGAAAAATGATTTTGATGAAGTGTTGAGAAGGCTTTTGGGCGGACTTAACGAATACGTTTACGCACTTGAAAACGTTACGCTTGCCGAGCAGTTGAAAGAGCTTTTAAAGCTCCGCAGAATGAAATTTTCAGTTGCCGAATCGTTTACCGGCGGCGGTATATGCAAGCGGCTTGTAAGCGTTTCGGGTGTAAGTGAAGTATTTGTCGAAGGGCTGAATACTTATTCGAATAAGTCAAAACACGTTCGGCTCGGCGTAAAGGAACACACGCTTAAAGTATACGGCGCTGTCTCTAAAGAAACGGCAACAGAGATGGCACAGGGACTGCTTGGTAGTGGTAATTGCGACGTTTGCGTTGTAACCACAGGTATTGCGGGCCCTAAGTCTGACAACACAAAAAAGCCGGTTGGGCTTGCGTATATTGCGGTTGGCACGGCAGACGGCATTTCAACTCACGAATACCATTTCAATGGCGACAGAGAAAACATAACCGAAACGGCTATAAATTACGCGCTGTTTTTGGTATATCAAACTATTAAGTAAGAAAAAATCACAGGGGTGTTTAATATGAACGAAGAAAAACTGAAGGCTTTAAACTCAACGATTGCCATGATTGAAAAACAGTACGGCAAGGGTGCAATTATGAAATTGGGCGATACAAACGTCAATTCCGATTTGGAAATTATACCCACGGGCTGTCTTTCGCTCGACTTGGCGTTAGGTGTGGGCGGCGTTCCGCGCGGCAGAATAATCGAAATTTACGGACCCGAATCTTCCGGTAAAACTACGGTTGCTCTGCATATTATTGCCGAAACTCAGAAGGCGGGAGGCGTAGCTGCGTTTATTGACGCAGAACACGCATTGGACGCTCAGTATGCGCACGCTCTCGGCGTAGACACTAACGAACTTTATCTTTCTCAGCCCGACACTGGTGAACAAGCGCTTGATATATGCGAATCGCTTGTGCGTTCGAGTGCGGTTGACGTTATAGTTATAGACTCGGTTGCGGCGCTTACTCCCAAAGCTGAAATAGAAGGCGATATGGGCGATACGCACGTAGGACTTTTGGCAAGACTTATGTCGCAGGCTTTAAGAAAGCTCACCGCAATTACAAACCGTTCAAAAACTTGCGTAATTTTCATAAACCAGCTCCGCGAAAAGGTGGGCGTTATGTTCGGCAATCCCGAAACAACTCCCGGCGGTAAGGCGCTTAAGTACTTTGCGACAATCCGTCTTGATATAAGAAAAGCCGACGCTCTTAAAAACGACGGCGGAATTATCGGTAACAGAGCAAAGTGCAAGGTTGTAAAAAACAAGGTTGCGCCGCCGTTCAGAGTTGCAGAATTCGATATTATTTACGGCGAAGGCGTTTCACAGGAAGGCTGTCTTATAGACCTTGGCGTGGAATACGGCGTATTTACAAAGAGCGGTTCCTGGTTCAATTACAACGAAGACAAAATCGCCCAGGGTCGCGAAAAACTGCGCGAACTTTTAAAGACCAATACTGAATTAAAAGCGGAAGTTGAGAGCAAAATAAGAGAAGCGCATAAAGCGTCTTTGGAGAAAAAGGACTAAATGAATTACGGCTATGTTAAAGTTTGCGCGGCAACGCCCGAAATTAAGGTTGCCGACGTTGAATTTAATACAAAGCAAATTATAAAAGCTATAAAAGAGAGCGCGGCAAAGGGAAGTCAGCTTACCGTGTTTCCCGAACTTTGCGTTTGCAGTTATACTTGCGGCGATTTGTTCAATCAGTATGCGCTTATTTTGGCTTGCGAAAACGCAATAGGAGAAATCTGTAAGGCGACTGAAGGCATAAAAACGCTTGTTTTTATCGGCGCGCCTATTGCCGACGGCGGTAAACTATATAACTGCGCGGTTGCAATTTGCGACGGGAAAATTTTGGGCGCCGTACCTAAGACTTATTTACCTAATTACGGTGAATTTTATGAAAGACGCCACTTTTCGCCCGCTCCTGCGGTTTCTACGTACGTAGTGCTCGCTAATCAATACGGCGTTATGCTCGGCACAAATATAATATTTGCGGCGAAAAACTGCAATCCGCACTTTACGGTTGCGGCGGAAATTTGTGAAGATTTGTGGGCGCCGCAGTCGCCTTCGATAGCGCACGCAAAAGCGGGAGCGAATATCATAGTAAATCTTTCTTGTAGCGACGAAACGGTCGGCAAGTCGGAATACAGAAAAAATCTTGTAAAAGTTCAGTCTGCTAAGCTGGTTGCCGGGTATATTTACTGTGATGCGGGCAATGGCGAAAGTACTACCGACATGGTTTTTGCCGGCCATAACATAATTGCCGAAAACGGCGGTATTCTTTCAGAAAGTAAGCTGTTTGAAAACGGACTTTTGTACGGCGAGATTGACGTTGAAATGCTCTCGTCTGAAAGGCGCAGAACGTCAACCGGCTATTTTGAAGATAATGAACGTTATAACCGAGAATGGGCGGAAAAGAACGGCTACTATATACAAGATTTTGAAACTTTTGACAGCGATAGCAAATTGACGCGTGAATTTGCAAAAACTCCGTTTGTGCCTGCGGACGGCGCTAAACTTAAAGAGCGTAGCGAACTTATCCTTACAATTCAGCAAAAAGGTCTCGAAAAAAGGCTTGAACACGTATGTGCAAAGACGGCTGTGCTGGGTATTTCAGGCGGGCTTGATTCTGCGCTTGCACTGCTTGTAACCTGCCGTGCGTTCAAGGCGCTGAAAAAAGATTTAAAAGATATAATTGCAATAACGATGCCAGCGTTCGGCACAACAGACAGAACGAAAAATAATTCGTTAAAACTTATGTCTGCGCTCGGCGTTACGGCAAAAGAAATACCTATCGGCGATACGGTTTTAAAGCATTTTGAAGATATTTCGCATTCTAAGGACAACCGCAACGTAACGTACGAAAACGCGCAGGCAAGAATGAGAACAATGGTGCTAATGGACGTTGCCAACGACTTGAACGGGCTTGTCATAGGCACGTGCGATTTAAGTGAAACCGCGCTCGGCTGGTCGACTTATAACGGCGATCATATGGCAATGTACGGTGTAAACGCATCCGTTCCCAAAACGCTTGTAAAGCACTTGATTGCGTACGAAGCCGAAAAGCTGGGCGGAGAAGCGGGCAAAGTTTTAAACGATATTTTGAATACCGAAATAAGCCCCGAGCTTTTGCCGCCGACACAGAGCGGAAAAATTGCGCAGAAGACCGAAGATATAGTAGGTCCGTACGTTTTGCACGATTTCTTTTTGTATTATATAATCCGCTACGGTTTTGCACCTGACAAGGTGCAGTTTATAGCCGAAAAGACTTTTAAAGGCGAATTTGATTCAAAAACTATAAAAAAATGGCTTAAAAGTTTTTATCAGCGGTTTTTTAAACACCAATTTAAGCGTTCGTGCATGCCGGACGGAGTAAAAGTCGGTTCGGTTGCGCTGTCTCCGCGCGGCGATTGGCGTATGCCTTCGGACGCAGTTTGTAACGTTTGGGAAAAGTATTTCAACTGAAAAAATGTAATTTTAATGCGGCTGGCGTATGAACGCCCGCCGCATTTTAAATTGTTAAATATTGTTATTTAAATTGACATTCTTTTAGCCTTGTTGTAAAATATATACAGATATAAACGGCTCTTTAAACGAGAGCAAATATATTACAGACAATACAGGAGGCTATAATGAATTTATTGGCATTAGGCAGCCTGTTTCTTGCTGATGACAATACAACCACTATAATAATTGGTGTTGTATTGGGCGTGCTTGTTCTTGTCGCACTTGTAGTAGGATTTTTTGTTGGTAAAGTTTTTGACCGCAAAAATACTGACAAGAGATTGGGCGACGTGCAAACGAGAACCAAAAAGATGATTGAAGACGCTTCTTTGGAATGCAAGGCATTGAAAAAAGAAGCTATATTGGAAGCAAAGGAACAGGAACTGCAACTTAAAAACGAGTTTGAAAGAGAAACCAGAGAAAAGAAATCCGAATTGCAAAAACAGGAACAAAGGCTTTTGCAGAGAGAAGAAATTCTAGATAAAAAGGAAGAATCTCTTTTAAAACAAAACAACACCTTGGAACAACAGAAGCGCGAGCTTGTTAACAAGGAAAACGAAATTAAAAAGACGCAGGAAAAAATCAATCACCAGCACGAGTTGATGGTTGAAGAACTTGAAAAGGTAGCTCAGCTTACGCGCGACGAAGCGAAAAAATTGCTTGCCGCAGAGATTTTGGACGAAACGCGCCACGACGTAGCGTTGCAGGTAAGAAATATTGAGCAGACCGCAAAGGATGAAGCGGTTAACGAAGCTAAAAAGATTATATCGCTTGCAGTACAGCGTTGTGCCGCAGACCATTCTTCGGAAATCACCGTTTCGGTTGTGCCGTTGCCCAGCGACGACATGAAGGCAAGGCTGATAGGCAGAGAAGGTAGAAACATTCGCGCAATCGAGAACGCGACGGGTATTGAACTTATAATCGACGATACTCCGGAAGTTGTAATTTTGTCAGGTTTCGATCCTGTAAGACGCGAAATTGCAAGGCTTACGCTTGAAAAACTTATTTCCGACGGCAGAATTCATCCGGCAAGAATAGAAGAAACGGTTGAAAAAGTTAAAAAAGAGATGGATCAAGAGATTAAACAAGCCGGCGAAAGCGCAATGTTTGAAGTCGGCATCTTCGGAATTCATCCCGAACTTATTAAACTTCTCGGTCGTTTGAAATATAGAACGAGCTACGGACAGAACGTTTATAAGCACTCGATAGAAGTTTCCCGTCTTGCAGGACTTATGGCACAGGAACTCGGTTTGGACGTAAACCTTGCTAAGCGTGCGGGACTTTTGCACGATATAGGTAAGGCGGTTGACCACGAGCAGGAAGGTACGCACATTCAGCTCGGTGCTGAACTTGCTAAAAAGTACAGGGAGAGCAATAAGGTTATAAACGCTATTGCCGCTCACCACGGCGACGTTGAGCCTACTACTATAGAAGCTGTGCTTGTTGCCGCGGCGGATGCAATTTCCGGTGCAAGACCTGGCGCAAGAAGAGAAACGGGCACTAACTACGTTAAAAGGCTTGAAAAACTCGAAGCGTTGGCAGGCGACTTTAACGGCGTTGACAAGTGCTATGCTATTCAGGCAGGTAGAGAAGTCAGAGTTATCGTTAAACCCGAACAGGTTGACGACGCTCAGGCGGCGTTCCTTGCAAAAGATATTGCAAAGAAGATTGAAAACGAACTTGAATACCCCGGTCAGATAAAAGTTAACGTAATACGTGAATTCCGTGCAAGTGAATTTGCAAAATAATAAGAATAAATAAAGTAATCCCCGAAGCCGTTTGGCTTCGGGGATTTTAACTTAATTTTCTTTGACTTGCTCGTATTTGGTTATTACGTCTTTAATGAAAGTCTGGGCCGCATCATAGTCATCAAAATTCGGTCTGCCTTTGTTCAGTCCGCCGAACAATCTGAATATAAAGAATTTGTCATGCCCTGGGCATCCGAAAGTTCCCAAAACGACTTTATTTTTACTTTCAAGCAGTTTAACTAGGGCCGAGTTATTCTTTTCAAACTTTTTTGAACCGCTTGTTGAAAATACAAAGCAATACTTTTTCTTGTCGCAAAGACCTTTAACGTACTTAATAAGCTCTTTGTCGTGCTTGCCGTAATAAATTCCGCTACCGAAGCCTACAACGTCGTATTCGCTCAGCTTGAAGTGTTTTGCGTGTTCAAGGTCGCAGACGGTGGCAGGAGCGTTTTCAGCCATTGCTTCGGCAATTTTCAGCGTATTGTCGTTGTGTTTGGATTTAACGATTATCAGAACTTTCATGTTTAATAAATACGTACATAAGAACGGTGAATATAGGAATATTCAATGCTACGAAACAGGGAATAACTATTTTTTTCATTATGTCGCCTGTCGACGAGAAGTTTACGTTTATCAGTAGCGAAAGCACGCAGATTAAGACTATTAAAATTACCGTTACAACTATTGAAGCTGTTAAATAAGTTATCGTTGCGGGCTTTTTGGCGCTTTTACCAACTTTAGTTAAATAGAGTATTGAAAAAATCAACGTCTGCGCTGCGCCTAATGCAAATATTACGAAGGGGTAGCCGAGCGGCATAGCCATATCGTCTTTGAATATAAGGCAAAGCGCAAATTCAAGCATCATCACAACGAGAACTATTAACGAACATTTTAAAAGTATTGCGCTAAGATTAAAACGCTTTGTGCGCTTGCCAGTCGATTGATATTCGCTCGCCTTGATTTTTGACCGTCCGTCGGTCATAATCGACGCTTCTTCAAATCGGACAACGGGGTTCATGCCTTGCGTAGACTGTTTTTCGGGAACGTACGGCTGGGCTTCGGACTGCATAGCGTTCATATACAGATTATTTATTAAATTTCTGTAATCGCGTTCGGTGTCTGGCTTGTTGTTGTAAATAAGTTTTTCCGTATCAATGCCGTCGGAATAATAAGCTGGGCTTTCAGTAACTGGATTTTCAACGGGCGGAGATACTAGCCTTACGTAGTTTTCGTGCGCAATTCTGCGTTCTTCTTCAGTCATTGTGGAACGCGGTTCGTACTGTCTTTCAATAACTGGCGGAACGTACGGCTGTTCGGGTGCGTGAGCGGGTGCCGGTGCAGGAGCTTCCACAGGAGTGGGAGCCGGAGCGGGACGGGGTGCTTCAACAGGTGCCGGTGCAGACTGTTGAGCCGTAAATGCTTGCTCGCGCTTTATTTCTTCTTCGTAAATAACTTCGCGCGTGGGACGAACGGGTTCTTCAGTTTCTTCGTCCTTTATAACGGGTACTCTCGATGTTGAATTTTTAAGAATTTTAAAATCAACGGAAGTGGGAGCGGGTTGATTGAAATCGAAATTTCTGTCGGAAATAAGATTGTCGATAACCGTTCTGGAATATTCCCATTCCGAGCGGTTGCGCTCGGTAACTTCTCTGCCGCTGTCCGTTAAGGTGTAGTATTTTCTTCTGCCGCCCTGCGAAACTTCGTCGGTTTTCCAGTAAGCGGTTATGTAGCCCTGAGTTTCAAGGCGCTTTAACGCACTGTACAAAGTGGGTTGTTTAAGCGAAT
>CAZQFP010000032.1:0-12128 GCA_964592605.1 uncultured Clostridia bacterium
GGACGCAAAATTGCGTCCGCCGCTTCTTTATAAGTTTTTTTAAGTTTTTGTCCAGGTATAATATTTACAATAAGAATTTGACAAATATTCGGCGGCAATTTCGGGGTCGGCTAATTCGTCGCTTGTAAATGTCTTTTTAAAGCTTCCGCTTTTAGTCATCCATCCGTCGGTATCTTCAAAAATTGCGCTTGTAAGCGCGGTGCAACCGCTGAACGCTCCGTCGTCAATAAAAGTCGAACCGCTACCTATCCTAACGCTTTCAAGCGCAGTGCAACCACTGAACGCGTAACTGCCGATAGAAACAGCGCCTTTTATTGTAACGCTCTTAATTGAAGTACACAAGCTGAATGCATTACTACTAATAAATTTAACAGGTTTCCCCTCATAAGTTTCGGGAATAATCACGTCAATGTCGGTTGCCGTTCCGTATCCCGATACGCTGTAATAAGTGCCGTCGTAAGATAACGTATACTTTAAACCTTCGGTCGCAAGCTTAATATCTCCGCAACGCACGCATTTACCGTTAACATAAGAATGCCCCAATGCCGGTATTGTCGTTTGTGCAGTAAGAACTTCGTTGCAAACTTCGCAGTGCGAGCCCTGTGCCTTGCCGTCGGCTGTGCAGGTTGCTTCAACGGCTTCGTCTGTAATTTCGGTATGGCTTGCTTTAATAACCGTTTGCGCAACCAAAACTTCGTTGCAAACTTCACAGTGCGAGCCCTGCGTCTTGCCGTCGGTGGTGCAGGTTGCTTCAACGGCTTCGTCTGTAACTTCGGTATGGCTTGCTTTAATAACCGTTTGCGCAACTAAAACTTCGTTGCAAACTTCACAGTGTGAACCCTGCGTCTTGCCGTCGGTGGTGCAGGTGGCGGCAACGGCTTCGTCTGTAACTTCGGTATGCCCTGTTGCGTCTACAAACGTGTCTTTATAGCTGTCGTCGCATTCGCAGGTATGTAGCGTATATCCCTGTTCCGTACAAGTCGGCTCTACTATTCGTGTAACATAATTATGCTCGTGCTTCGGTATAACCGTAAGGCAAACGGCAAGTACAATAGCCGCAACTATAACTACCGCCAAAACGATAATTAACACAGTCTTTTTTCTTTTCATTTTTTGCTCCTTTTTGCGGGCAAAAAAATAAGGGCAACCGTTGAAGGTTGCCCGCATACAGTACCCTTAACGGTTGCTTAATACCTGAACGTTTCCGTATTGCTTTAACACATACTTTAGAAACAAGGATACAGTAATGCCGTATTCTTATTTAAAGTATGTGTATTTCTTTTTGCAAATTTGCGTACGCAAATAAAACCGTATAAAAAAATACGGACGTGGCGGAAAAGTTAATACTTTTCCATATTCAGGTATTAAGCCTTTTAAGTTTAACACGGCTTGCTTGAATTTGCAAGTGTTTTTTAAAATCTGCTACACAAACCGACGGGTTTCGTCGGTTTTTTTCAATTTACGACAATACCGATGCGCTATAATGCCTTTTGCAATGCAGGTATACGTTGAGCTTGCCATAGTAGAAAACTTTTGTATGGACTTCACGCTACTGTACGCGGCAAAAGTCGCGGCGAAAAATCCTGCCGGCGTTTTAAGGCTGATTGCGGCGGCGGTTGTGGGAGCGTGCTTTGCGGTGGTGTTTCCGCTGTTTAAAGTCGGCGCGGTGTGGTCGGTAGTCATAAAAATACTTTCCGCGCTCGTGCTGTGCGTAATTGCGTGCAAGTTTAAAAGTTTTAAAGCCTTTTTAAAGTTTACCGCAATTTTTCTTGCACTGTCCGCGTTGCTCGGCGGTGCGCTTATAGGAATATTCGCGCTAACCGGGCTTGACTATGCGGCGGGGGAAGGTTACCTTCTTTCAAAAGTGCCTATAGGTATTCCGCTTTTCGGTGCGCTGATAATAATTATATTTGCAAAGCGGCTGGCGGAAAAACTTAAAAAACGGCACGCAAACGAAGTTATTTGCCGCATATTCGCGGGGCAATCGCAGGTGGAAATAAAGGGCTTTTTCGATAGCGGCAACAAAGTTTATTGCCGCGGCGCGCCCGTCAGCGTTATTCCGCAAACCGAAGCAAAAAAACTTTTGCCAAACAGCGGTATAGAAAGCGGCGTAAAAATACATACTGTTGCGGGGAGTAAAACAATGGGGGTTTTCACCGCGGACAGAATGGAAATTGACTTCGGCGAAAAAAAACGCGTTTTAAAGGGCGTAAAGCTGGGAGTAAGTCCGCGGCGCATAGACCGCGCGGTGCTTCACTGCGACCTGTTGGAGGATTAAATGTTTGAAAAAATAAAACGGCTTCTCGCATCTATTTTCGGCAGAAATACGCTGGACTATATTTGCGGAACGGAAGCTCTGCCCCTGCCGCTTTCGCAGGAAGAAGAAAGCGACAAAATTTCACTTTTGGAAAGCGGCGACAGCGTTGCCAAAGCCGAGCTTGTGGAGCACAATCTGCGGCTCGTTGTGTACATAGCCAAAAAGTTCGAAGGTTCTGGCGCCGACGGCGACGACCTTGTTTCGGTGGGAACTATAGGACTTATTAAGGCTATAAATTCTTTCCGCTCGGACAAAAATATTAAACTTGCGACTTACGCTTCAAGGTGCATTGAAAACGAAATTTTAATGTATTTAAGGCGAATGAGCAGACTTAAACAGGAAGTCAGCTTTGACGAGCCGCTTAACACCGACTGGGAAGGCAACGAGCTTTTGCTTTCGGACGTTATGGGAACGGACGCCGACAGCATATATTCGGACATAGAGTGCGGCGTTGAAAAGGAGCTTTTAAAGGCTTCGCTCTGCAAGTTGCCGCAAAGAGAGCAAGTGATTATGAGTATGCGGTTCGGGCTTGACGGCGGCGAAGGAATGACACAAAAGGACGTTGCCGACAGCTTGGGGATTTCGCAAAGTTACATATCGCGGCTTGAAAAAAAGATAATTTCAAAACTTAAAAAGGACATATCAAAACAGACCGAATAATATTTGCCAATAAGCAAAAACAAGCCATATTCGGGGGCTAACGACTTTCTTACATAACCAAAAAGGGGGATTATTATGTTACAGAAAGTCGTAATTTGCGGCGTTGATACGTCGGGCTTGCCGCTTCTTTCCGCAAAGGAGCAGGAAGAACTTATGGTAAAGTTGAAGGGCGGCGACAAGCAGGCACGCGAAAAGTTTATTGTTGCCAATATGCGTTTGGTGCTTTCGCTTGTGCGCAGGTTCTGGGCTAAAAAGGCTAACGCGGACGACGTGTTTCAGGCGGGCTGTGTAGGTCTTATAAAGGCGATTGATAACTTCGATTTGTCGGTGGGAGTAAAGTTTTCAACTTACGCCGTGCCTATGATACTCGGCGAAATAAAGCGTTACTTGCGCGATGGGAATTCACTGCGCGTTTCAAGAAGCATACGCGACACGGCGTACCAGATTTTGAAGGTCAGAGAAAAGCTGGAAGTGGACGACGAAGACGTAACTTACGATAAAATAGCAAAGGAAATGAACGTTGCCGTTTCGGAAGTGGCTTACGCGCTGGACGCAATTTCCGACCCCGTTTCGCTGTACGAACCCGTTTACAACAAGTCGGGCGACACGTTACTTTTAATGGATCAGATTTTCGACGCAAAGAACAACGACGAAGTCTGGACGGAAAAGGCGGCGCTGTACGAAGCGCTTGCAAGGCTTGAAGGGCGCGAAAAGAAGATACTGTTTTTAAGATACTTCGAAGGCAAAACGCAGACGGAAATAAGCCGCGAAGTGGGAATTTCCCAGGCGCAGGTTTCAAGATTAGAAAAAACCGCGCTTAAAAGAATTAAAACTTGTATATCATAAAATATTTGAAAAAACGCTTGCCCTGTGCTACCATATAAGCATAGGGCAAAGTTTTTTATTTTTACGCGCCGAACCTGGCTGCGCTCCGGCTCCTACTTTGACACGTGGAGTGACTTCTATCTCGACGTTGGTGGCGGACGGTCCTATAATAGGACCGTCCATTGGCTAACGGTGCGGCCCGCGCTCCAACTCAAGTCAGTTGCAACATACAACTTAATATGTTAAAATGTGTGCAAAGGGCAAACGTTTTTAATTTTGCACCGCTGCGCTCCGGTAATTGGCGTTGGACAAACGATTGTCATATGTTTTTGCCTGACGGAAATTTTAGTAGTAGCGACACCTACTATTGGCAAGCGGTGCGGCCCGCGCATGAACTCACCTGCAAAAAGCAGGTTTACCGGAATTTGATTGTTTAAGGACAATCGAACAGACAAGTTATGAGTTGAAGGGAACTTTGTCCTGCCTTGCAATAAAATAAAAGTCATTCTGAGTTTACGAAGAATCCCACAATATAATGGGATGTTTCGCTGTCGCTCAACATGACATTAAAAAAACGCATGGCGAACTGGACCGTCCTTGCGGTAACGGCGTGGAATAGCCGCGCTTTTACACGCATTAGCTTATTTTTAAGCGGGCAGGTCGCCCCCTTTCGGGGGCTAAAATATAAAATCAAGCGCAAGCGTTAAACTGCTTGCGCCGTTTCATTTATATGCATAGTTTTTATAGGGTAAATAATTTTAATTTGACGAAAAAAATAATTGACTTTGATTTTTTACTTTGCTATACTTTAAAAGCGCGTTGGAAGTGCGCGCAAAAACGGCATAGGCAAGGGAAGGTGAAAAGAGATGTCAACCATAAAAGTGGGCGAAAACGAATCGGTTGAAAGCGCATTGCGCCGCTTCAAAAGAAAGTGCTCGCGCGACGGTATAATCGGCGACCTTCGCAAGAAGGAATTTTACGAATCGCCTTCGGTAAAGCGCCGCAAGAAAGCGGAAGCCGCTAGAAAGAGAAATAAAAACTGAAATTAAAGTCTGTTCGACGAAAAGTCGGACGGACTTTTTTCATTATAAAATAAGTCGATAAATGTAAAAAAATGCGCCTTTTAAGGCTTCAAAAGGGGACTGTATGGACGATATAATCGATATGGCACGTGCGGCTAAAAAGAGACTCAAAGGCAACTTTTGGTACGACTGCAAGAAAAATTTAAGCAAAAACACGGATGAAGCAAAACAAAAGGGCGTAAGCGAACTCAAAATTAAGTCGATGATAGAAAACAACCTTAAAAAAGAAATTCAGGGCGAAAAGTTTGACGAATTTTATTTGCGCGTTAAAAAACTTTTAGACGCCGAAGGCGAAGTATCGGACGCTATCGGCAGGCTTACGGACAGGGAAGTTTACGATAAACTTTCTTACGAAGAAAAACAGCGGTACAACTTAGAGCTTTCTTCAAAATATTTAAGCGCGCTTAAACGTTACCGCCGTGAAAACGAGCTTGGAATTTAAAGCGTTTATTGTTGAATATTTGTATTTTGCGTGGTATAATGTACGGTATGGACGAGTTACTCGAAAAGCTAAACGAAGAGCAGATAAAACCCGTGCGCGATACCGAAGGCGCGGTGCTGGTGCTTGCCGGTGCGGGTAGCGGCAAAACGCGCGTGTTGACTTCGCGCATTGCGTACATTCTGCGCGAAGGCAAAGCCGAACTTTCGCAAATTCTTGCTATAACCTTCACCAACAAGGCGGCGGGGGAAATGCGCGAAAGGCTTGAAGCTATGCTCGGCGGCGTTGAAGACAGCCGCTGGATTTGCACAATCCATTCGATGTGCGTAAAAATTTTGCGCCAGTTCGCAACCGCGGCGGGCTTAAAATCCAATTTTTCCATTTACAGCGAAACAGAGCGCGCTAACGTTATAAAAAAAGTTTTTAAAGAGCTTGACTTTGACGACGATAATCTTTTAAAAGAAGCAAAGCGGCACATAGGGCTTGCTAAAATGCAGGGGCTTGACCCCGACGAGTACGGCAGAAAGTACGCGCGCGAGCCTAAAATGGACGATATAGTCGTAATTTACGAAAAGTACGACGAGCATTTGCGGGCGAATAACGCGCTCGATTTCGACGATTTGCTTTTGAAAACGTTGCGGCTTCTCCGCGGCGACAGCGAAACGCGCGAATATCTTTCCGATAAGTTTAAATACATACTTGTGGACGAGTTTCAGGACACGAACGCCGTACAGTACGAAATTATCAGGTTGCTTGCCGCAAAGCACGGCAATCTTTTTGCCGTGGGCGACGACGACCAGTCCATTTACGGCTGGCGCGGGGCGAGAATTGAAAATATTTTGAAGTTCGATAAGGACTTTGCAGACGCAAAGGTTTATAAACTGGAACGCAACTACCGCTCTACAAAATCTATTTTAGCGCTTGCAAACTGCATTATTAAGAATAATTCGCGGCGCAGGGAAAAGGAGCTGTGGACGGAGACGGGCGAAGGCGACAAGCCCGTTTACTATCAGGCGGAAGAAGAAGCGGCGGAAGCGCTGTATACGGCGCGCATAATTGCAGACGGCGTGCTTCACGGAAAAAATTACAGCGACTATGCCGTGCTTATGCGTATAAACGCGCTTACGCGAGCGTACGAACAGGAATTTACTAAATACGGCATACCTTACAAGGTGTTCGGCGGCTTCAAGTTCTTCGAGCGCAAGGAAATTAAGGACGTTTTAGCCTACCTGCGGCTTATAAGCAATCCCGACGATAACGAAGCGGCGGAGCGAATAATCAACGTTCCGCGCCGCGGCATCGGCGAAAGAACGATTGCGCAGATGTACGAATATGCATCGAAAACGGGTTTTTCGCTGTACGACGCCGCAGTGTACTGCAACGAGCTGAAAGTAACTCCCGCAGTAAGGGAAAAGGTACGCGATTTTGCGAATTTAGTTAAAAATTTCGTTCAGTCGGCGGTAGATACCCCCGTCAACGAGCTTGTGCGAGAAGTGATTTCGCTTGCCGATTTGCGTGCGGCGTACGATGACGGAACGGACGACGGCGACAGTAAACTTGCAAACCTGGACGAATTTATAGCGTCCGTAGACGAATACGTGCGCCTTAACCCTACGGCAACTTTAAAAGATTATTTAAACCAGATAACGCTAGCATCCGATACCGACGAATTGGAAAGCGGCAACTTCGTAACTTTGGCAACAATACATTCGGTAAAGGGGCTTGAATTCCCCGTGGTGTTTATCTGCGGTATGGAAGACAAAATATTTCCTTCTGCACGCGCCGAAGAAGAAGGTCGCGAAACCGAAGAAGAGCGCAGACTTATGTACGTTGCCATAACGCGCGCGAAAGAAAGGCTGTATTTAACTCGCTCGAAGTCGCGCTTTTTGTACGGTAGACGGGAAATTGCTTACCCTTCGCGCTTTATAAACGAGCTTGCTCCGCAGTTGGGCGTTGCCGCAGAACGCACGCCGTACCACTACGCTGGCGGCGGTTCGAAGTATGCGGGAGCGTTTCGCCAGAGCGGCTATAACAGTGAAGAGCGCTCGTTCGGTAAGGCTTTGTATTCTTCTTACGACGAAGTTGAAAGCGATATGCCCGCACAAAACAGCAGTTTTAAAGCCTTTTTCGGCGGCGTTCAGCAAAAGCCCGCCGCAAGCAAGAGCGGCGGCGCATATACCGTGGGAATGAGAGTAAGGCACAAAAAATTCGGCGTGGGAATGGTGGTTGCCGTAAAGAACGGCGGCACAATCGTAAACGTTGCCTTCGAAGGGCAAGGGATTAAAGAGCTTTCGGCTTCAATCGCCCCGCTTGAAATTATTTAAAACGCATATATACTGCGCATAACTTTGTTGTATTTTTGGAGTTAGTATAAAATGGACAGAATGAGAGAGCTTATCGATATTTTGAATAAGTGGGCGTACGAATATTACGTACTCGATAACCCTTCCGTTTCGGACAGAGAATACGATAAACTTTACGACGAACTTAAAAAACTGGAAGAAACCACGGGCAGAGTGGAATTCGACAGCCCTACAAAGCGTGTGGGCGGCGAACCAGTAAAGGCGTTTGCGCGGCATAAGCATATTTCGCGGCTTTACAGCCTTGACAAAGCCGTAACAAGGGAAGAGCTTTCTGCATTTTTTACCCGTATAAAAAAGTCTGTCAAATACCCCGAATACACCGTTGAATACAAGTTCGACGGGCTTACTATGTGCCTGACTTACGATGACGGAAAGTTCGTTCGCGCAACCACGCGCGGCAACGGCGTTGAAGGCGAAGACGTTACGGCGCAGTGTTTAACCATAAAATCTTTTCCGCTTACAATTTCCTATAAAGGCACGCTTGAAGTGCAGGGCGAAGCGGTAATACGATTAAGCGTTTTGGACGAGTACAACAAAACGGCTGTAGAACCGCTTAAAAACGCGCGCAATGCGGCGGCGGGCGCAATAAGAAACTTAGATCCGCGCGTAACCGCAGAGCGCAAGCCCGAAATATTGTTTTACAACGTAAACTATATGAGTGAAGGCGGGCTTAACTCGCAAAAAGAGCACATAGATTTTTTGAAAGAGCAGGGTTTTAAGGTATTTCCCTATCTTAAAATTTGCACTACCGAAGAAGAAGTTTTTGCCGCTGTTGACGAAATAGAAGTTAAGCGCAAATCGCTTGACGTGCTTACCGACGGCGCTGTTATTAAATTGAACGGTACAAAAGAGCGCGAAGGCTTGGGTTACACAGATAAATTTCCGCGCTGGGCTACGGCATACAAATTCGAAGCAGAAGAAAGCGTAACAATCGTAAACGAAGTTGTGTGGCAGGTAGGCAGAACGGGCAAAATGACGCCGCTTGCTCAGGTAGAGCCGGTGGAGCTTGCGGGCGCAACCGTGCGCAAGGCAACGCTGAATAACTACGGAGATTTAACACGCAAAAACGTTATGGTGGGCAGTAAGGTTTTAATTCGCCGCTCCAACGAAGTTATACCCGAAATTTTGGGCGCGGTTGAACAGCCCGAAGGCGCGGTTGCGGTTAAAAAGCCCGAAACCTGCCCATATTGCGGTAGCAACGTCGTAGAAACGGGCGCAAATTTATTCTGCCCCAACAAGTACTGCCGTCCGCGCGTTATAGGAAAAGTTGCGCACTTTGCATCTAAGGACGCTATGGACATTGAAGGACTTTCGGAAATGACTGCAGGGCAGATGTACGACAGCCTTGAACTGAGAGAATGTTCGCAGCTTTATAGCTATACTGAAGAAGATTTTGCAAAGCTGGAAGGCTTTAAACAGCGTAAAACGGCTAATATACTGGGGGCTATTGAAAAGAGTAAAAGCGTTCCCTTGGAAAGATTTGTGTTTGCATTGGGTATAGACGGCGTGGGAAAGGTTGCCGCTAAGGATTTGGTGCGCGAGTATAAAAGCGTTAAAAACCTTGCCGCCGCCAATGCCGAACAGCTTACACAGCTTGAAAACGTAGGCGAAATAACCGCACAGGCAATAACGGGTTGGTTCAAGGACGAAAGCAACAGAAACGAATTGATGGCGCTTGCCGCCGCGGGTGTTATGCCCACTTACGAGCAAAACAGCGTAAAACAGGGCATATTCACGGGGCAATTCGTAGTTTTAACGGGAATGTTGCAGGAGTTTAAGCGCTCGGAAGCGCAGAAACTTATTGAAGAGCGCGGCGGAGAATGTCAAAGCGCGGTAACTGCAAAAACCACACTGGTAATTGCGGGCGAAGCCGCGGGGAGTAAACTGGATAAAGCTAAAAAACTCGGCGTAAAAGTTATAGACGAAGCGCAGTTTAAAGATATGATAAAATAGCTTATATTTGCGTTTAAGCGCTTGCAAAGCGATGCTTTGCAAGCGCCTTTTTTTGTGCCAACGCTTTACATTTATAACAATATATGGTATAATTACATAGTTAATAATACAATTTTTGTCATTTGTCATTCTGAGTGAAACGAAGAATCACGTACAGCTCTTCAATTTGTTCAGAATGGCGAGATTGATTAAGGTAATTTATGTCAGAAAAAACCTATAACGCAGACGACTTAAAAATATTGGAAGGGCTTGAAGCCGTCCGCGTCCGTCCCGGTATGTATATCGGGTCTACGGGCGTAAAAGGTTTGCACCATATTCTTTGGGAAATAGTAGATAACTCTATAGACGAAGCGGCGAACGGTTACGCCGACGAAATTACCGTAAAGCTCTGGAAAGACGGTTCTGTTTCCGTGCGCGACAACGGCCGCGGTATGCCTACGGACGTCAATACCAAAGTAAAGATGAGCGGCGTTGAAATAATATTCACCAAACTGCACGCGGGCGGTAAATTCGATAACGAAAACTACGCTTTTTCGGGCGGGCTTCACGGCGTGGGTGCTTCGGTTACGAACGCGCTTTCTCAGTGGCTTAACGTTGAAGTTTACCGCGGACATATCTACAAAATGAGCTTTAAAAGCACGTACGACGAAGAGCGCAAAAAGTGGCTGTGCGGCGTGCCGTGCGCGCCCCTTTGCGACACGGGCGAAGAGACGGACGAGAAGGGCACTTTCGTAAGGTTTATGCCCGACAAAGCCGTTTTCGAAACGGTTGAATGGAACTACGAAACAATTTCAAAAAGGCTTAAAGAGCTTGCATTTTTAAACAAGGGTATAAAGATAAACCTGCTTGACGAGCGCGAGCTTTTCACTTATGAAGAAGGCGAAGACGACGAAGAAGGCAACGCAACGCCCGTTGCGGTAGCGTTGCCCCCGCGTGAACCTATAACCTATCTCTACGACGGCGGCGTTATAGACTTCGTTAAATACTTGAACGGCGACAAAACGCCGCTTTACGCCGACCCGCTTTACTATTGCGAGATAAAGGACATTCAGGTAAAGGGCGCGCCCGTCGGTAAAATAAAGGTTGAATTCGCGCTTGCGCACACCAAGGACGACACCGAAAGTCTGTTCTCTTTCGTCAACAATATTTCTACGATTGAAGGCGGCTACCACGAAACGGGTTTCCACACCGGACTTTTGAAAATAGTCAACGACTATGCGAAGAATAACGGCGTTTTAAAGGCGAAGGACGCGCCGTTCATTGCAGACGATATAAAGGAAGGCTTGACCGCCGTACTCACGGTAAAAATGGCTAACGTGCAGTTCGAAGGTCAAACCAAAACCAAACTCGGCAACCCCGAAGTAAAACCCGCCGTTGAACAGACGGTTATTGAAGGGCTCACCGAACTTTTAAAGAACAAGGCGCTTAAACCCGTGTTCGATAAAATAGCGCAAAAGGCTAAATTTGCCGCCGACGACAGAATTAAGCACCGTGCCGAACGCGACGTTGCAAAAGCCGCTTCTGAAAACGACGGACTTAACCTTGTAGGCAAACTCGCTTCTTGTTCGGGCAAAAATCCCGATATGAACGAGCTGTTCATAGTTGAAGGCGACAGTGCGGGCGGAACTGCAAAGCAGGCGAGAGTAAGGCAGTATCAGTCGATTTTGCCCCTTCGCGGAAAGCCCTTGAACGTGCAGAAAAAGACGGCTTTACAGGCGCTTCAAAACGAAGAAATTAAAACGCTTATATCGGCGATAGGCGCGGGCTTCAACCGCTCGTTCGACGTTGAAAAGACAAAGTACAAAAAAGTAATAATTCTTTCCGATGCCGACCAGGACGGCATGCACATTCGCTGTATTCTTTTAACGTTTTTCTTCAAATACATGCGCGACCTTGTTAACGCGGGCTACGTGTATATTGGTATGCCGCCCCTTTACAAGGTTTATAAAAAGGAAGTTGTGGAATACGCTTACGACGACGCCGAGCTTGACGAAAAGATTAAAAAGGTGGGCAAGGGGTATCAGCTTCAGCGCTATAAGGGACTTGGCGAAATGTCGGCGGACCAGCTTTGGGAAACTACGATGGACCCCGCGCACCGCAATTTAATTCAGGTAACGATAGACGACGCGGCGGAAGCGGCTAACGTTATTGAAATGCTTATGGGCGACAAGGTTGAAGGAAGAAAGGACTTTCTTGCAAAGAACGCAAACTTCAACAAGGTGGACGGATTTATCGACCGCGTGCGTTTCAAGCCCGAAAACGGCAGGGAGATTGACTGATGGCTAAAAAGACAAACGGCGTTCAGCAGACTATACCGCAGGGTACTGTTTACGTACAACCTATTGAAGAAGTAATGCCAGGTTCTATGCTCCCGTACGCGGAGTTCGTAATTCTGGACAGAGCTTTGCCGCGCGTTGAAGACGGACTTAAACCCGTTCAAAGGCGCATTCTTTACACAATGTACGAGATGGGCTTAACGCCCGAAAAAC
>CAZQFP010000033.1:0-12047 GCA_964592605.1 uncultured Clostridia bacterium
GCTTTTCAGCGACTATATAGTGTCTGCTGGCGGTACTACCGTGCTTTCGGAAGTTCCCGAAATGTTCGGTGCGGAACAGCTTCTTATGAACAGAGCGAAAGATAAAGCCACGTTCGAAAAAGTTGTGAAACTTATAAACGAATTCAAGGACTACTTCCGCCGCAACGGACAGACCGTTTACGAAAATCCTTCGCCCGGCAATAAGGCGGGCGGCATAACCACGCTTGAAGACAAGTCGCTCGGCTGTACGCAAAAATCAGGTTCTGGTCCCGTTGAAGACGTAATATTCGACGACGGCTTCGTAACGCATAAGGGCTTAAATCTTTTGAACGGCCCGGGCAACGATATGTGCGCCGTAACCAATATTGCGGCGGCTGGTTGCCATCTTGTGCTTTTCACAACCGGTAGGGGAACGCCCTTCGGCGGCTTTGTTCCCACGCTTAAAATTGCCACGAACTCCGACCTTGCAAAAAACAAGTCCAACTGGATTGACTTCAATGCGGGCGCGATTCTTGAAAGCGATTTTGAAACCCAGCTTGAAAAACTTATCGACCTTATAGTAGACGTTGCAAGCGGTAAGCAGACCAAAAACGAAATAAACCACACTAAAGAAATAGCAATCTTCAAAACCGGTGTAACCTTATAAATTGCACGCTTGACTTATAAACGGCGCAATACTTCGTTGCGGTTTGCGTTTCCCTTAGTTGTGTACTCAGTTGTACACGCCTTGCGGGAAGCCGCGCTGCGCCTTGTCTTGCTTGTTTCTAAGCCAAGGGAAAAACATAACAAAAGGAGTATATTTATGAAAAAGTTTATGGACAAGGACTTTCTCCTTGACACCAAAACGGCTAAAAAGCTCTATCACGAGCACGCCGAACATATGCCTATAATCGACTATCACTGCCATCTTCAGCCTAAGGAAATTTACGAAGATAAAAAATTCAGAAATCTTGCCGAAGTATGGCTGGGTGCAGGCGACAGATACGGCGACCACTACAAGTGGCGCGCGTTGCGTGCAAGGGGCTATGCGGAAGACAGCATTTCCGGTCCCGACGACGACTACAAAAAATACATGCAGTTCGTTGAAAGTATGCCATACTTTGTGGGCAATCCCTTATATCACTGGTCGCATCTCGAAATGCGCAGATATTTCGGAATAGACGAAATAATCAACAAAGAAAACGCAAAGACGATTTGGGAAAAGGCGAATAAGGTTCTTGAAACGTTGACCGCACGCGAAATGATGTACAAGTTCAACGTTAAAACGGTTTGTACAACCGACGATCCCGTTGACAGCCTTGAATGGCACAAAAAGATGAACGCGGATAAAACGCTTAAAGTTAAAGTGCGCCCCGCGTTCCGTCCCGATAAAGCCATTAACGTGGAACTAAGCTGGTTTGCTGACTGGGTAAAACAGCTTTCGGGTGTTGTCGGCAAGCCCATAAAAACGCTTGAAGATTTGTGCAACGCTCTTGCCGAAAGAATTAAATTCTTCGACGAAATGGGTTCTAAACTTTCCGACCACGCTCTGGACGTAGTTCACTACGCGCCTGCAACTTACGAAGAAGCCAACGCCGTATTCCTTAAAGGCATTAAGGGCGAAAAGGTTACCGAAGAAGAGCAGGACAAATACAAGGGCTACGTTTTGGTGTTCCTTGCAAAGGAATACGCAAAGTACGACTGGGTTCAGCAGTACCATATCGGCGCGCTCCGCAACAACTCCAAGAGTATGCTTGAAAAAATCGGTCCCGATACGGGCTTCGACGCAATAGAAGACAGCGTTTATATGGAAAAGCTCTCCGCATTGCTCGGCGAAATCGATAAGGACGGCTCGCTTCCCAAAACTATACTGTACTGCCTTAACCCCCGCGACAACTACGCGCTTACCGTGCTTGCGGGCTGTTTCCAGAAGGAAGGCGTTAAGGGCAGAGTGCAGGTAGGTACGGCTTGGTGGTTCTTAGATCAGCAGGACGGTATGCGCCAGAACCTTGAAACGCTTATGCAGGTAGGCTTGGTTGCACAGTCCGTCGGCATGCTTACGGACAGCCGCTCCTTCCTTGCATATCCCCGCCACGAATACTACAGAAGAATTCTGTGCCAGATGCTCGGTCGCCTTGTTGAAAGCGGTCAGTACCCCGCGGACGAAATTGACCGCCTTGGCAAAATAGTTGAAGATATTTGCTACAACAACGCCGCCGAACACTTCGGATTTTAATTGAAACCGCTTTAATTCGTTGAACGGTTTAACTCAATATTAAAACATAGGCCGCGTACGGAAACGTGCGCGGCTGAAAAATTTATTTTTTCAATTATCTTTAAAAAATTTGCGGTTATTTGACGAATGCGTATTTATACCGTATAATAACAAATAGAATACTGACAGACAAGGTTTTGTTAAAAATTATTTAAAAAACTAATGTGAAGGTGAATATGGAAGACAATTTTTGGACGTGCGAATGCGGCAATTCCAATACAGGTCGCTTTTGTAGCAGTTGCGGAAGAGAAAGACCTTACAGACAAAGCAATTCATGGACTTGTGAATGCGGCAATAAAAATACCGGCAGATTCTGTAGTGTGTGCGGCAGAGAAAAGCCTTCGGGCGACAATATGCTTAGCGCCGTGTTTGCGGAAGACAAGCGTGTAAAAGGTAAAATGAATACAGTAAACGAAATAAGAAAGTGGTCGGGCAGCTGGGTTGTGCTTGTGCTTTCGGTTCTGGTTAGCGTAACGTTTTTGTGTTCGCTTATTTCGTTTATTATGCAAATTGCTGCTTTCGGGTTCAATCTCGGTTTAATCGGTAACATAATCGGATTGCTTTTGGGACTTATCGTCTGCATAGGTTTTTGGCGGGCTTTTGCGTCAGGCAGAAAGCAATCGGACAATTACTCTTCGGGCGGTGCGCGTATGCTCAGGGGTATGCTGGTATTTTATCAGGTTTTGGCATACATAATTATGATAATCGCACTGGTGCTTACAGTAGCGCTGGTAATTATTACTGCTGTGAGTATGGACTGGCTTTCCGAAGTTTTCGGAGAAATTTTTGCGGCGATAGCCGAATTTACAGGTATAGATATTTTCGGTATGTTCGGAACTGCCGGAATACTGGTGCTTGTTTTTGTGCTTGTCGGTGTAATTCTGGCGTTTGTGCTTGTCGGTTTGTTCTTCAGGTTTACTAAAAAATTCGCGCGTGCGGCAATTCAGCGTCTTGACGGCGTTTCAAACCAGTATCAAAGCGCAACGGCTGCCGCAGTATTCTTCTTTTTATTGGGAATATCTTATCTCGCTATCGTAATTTTACCTTTGGTATCGCCGGGGCTTATAGCGTTTATAACTTTTACAGGCGGATGGATTTCTATAATTTCCGGAATTGCAGGCGCGTTGACGTTTATTTTTGCAGGCGTGCTTGCCGTAAGTTTCAACGGCGCGCAGAAAAGGGCACAATACTAATCTTGCATTGCTGAAATAATTTTTTCGTTTGATAAATTGAGTAAAAACAAAAGCCTTCGCGTTTAAGCGAAGGCTTTTAAATTAAGAGTTAATATTTGGTTTTTTATTTATTACGTAATTTGTTGTATAGTATAATTTTCGTCAAAATCAACTTTTAAACGCCTTAAAATTTCCGTTAAGCTGCGCTATAATTCTTTTTGCTTCCGCCTGCGTAAGTTCTTTTGCCCAGCTTACGGGCGTAGCGGTGAATGCGCAATTTAAATTATAATACGAAAACCTTGCCGTTTTGTCGCGGAAAGTATCGTTCCATTTATCGAACAAAAGCGGAGAGATATGTTCGCCGAGCGTGCAGTTTATAAAATCGCACTTTCCGAAGTCGCGCCAAGGGCGCGCAAGGAATACCGAGCCGTGTTCCGCTCCGCCGCTTTCAAACGAACAGTTGTAAAACACGTAACCGCGCTCCTGCTTTAAGTCGTGTGCGGGTGCGGCGACAAAGCCCGTGCCGCGGCGTTCGGCAAGCGAAACAAATTTACAGTTATCAAAATAGGCTTCGGCACAGCCGAAAACAAAGTCTACCGTGCCGCAAATCGTACAGTTTTTATACAGTTGAACCGATCCGCCCTGCATATAAAGCTCGTCCTTGGGAATAAAGCCGTCGTAATAGGTTTCATCTTGGGTAAGTCCGGAATAGCGGATTACCAAATCGTCGGGGAAGGGAGCGGTGAACAGCGTGTCCTGCGTAGACTTCAAATCTACGTTTTCGGCGTAAAAACTTTTTGCGTTTACCGAAAGCGCAACGCACTGCCCGACATTTTCGGGCGCGGTGTTGGCGTTTTCAACGCACAGGTTTTTAAGCGCAACTCTTTCGCCCGTTACGCAAAGGGTGTAGGTGCGGAAGGTGTTGTATTCCCTGCCGTCGGGATGCGGCTTATGCGCAAAATCGTCGTACGTTATAACCGTTGTTTCACGTCCCGCACCAACAATCGTAACGTCGCTTTTGGTAATTTTAAGTTTTTGCCTGTATACGCCGCTTTCCATATATATTGTGGTCGGTTCGCATATTCCGTCCAATATATTTTGAAGGTTGTCGGCGGTTGAAACGTAAATTTTTTTCATAAAAACTACCCGAATTTACTACGCTATTATAGCACATAATTTTTCGTGAAACAATAAAAAAAGTATTGATTTTTAAAAAACGCTATGTTATAATGTATAAGCTAAGTGTAAAAATCTAACATTCTGCGGTATCGGAAAATGTCCGATTTGTTGTAATATGCGTAAAAACGGTTCAAGATTGATTTCAATAAGGCAATATCGCTTTACCGATTTGTTTTTCTTTGCAGTCATTCTTGCGGTGATAGAAGTCGTACTTCACTTTGCGTTTATAGCATACAACGGCGATTTCTTTTTCTCTCCCGTGGTGCTCATAGTCGCGCTTGTTATGGTGCGGTGGGGCTGGGAGAGTGTGTTCTTTGCCGTCGGCGACGGGCTTTTGTTCTGTCTGCTGAATATGAATGCCGAATGGTTTAGTCCGGCGCTGTTCGCAGTTTACATGATAGGTAACGCCTTTATAATGCTTCTTCTGCTTGCAACAAGATTTTTCGGCAAGAAGAAGATAGCCGGCAAATGGTATTTTAGCGCATTGTTTGCCGTGTTGGGCTGGGTGGCAATAACGCTAGGAAGGTCGCTTGTGGCGCTGTGCTTCGGCGGCAACTTCGGCGGTTTTCTCTTGGGGCAACTTATTGATCTTTCGTGGATTTTGTCCTTGGCGGTCGCGGTAATTATGCTTATAATTCTGCGGCGGGTTGACGGAATGTTCGAAGACCAAAAGC
This sequence comes from uncultured Clostridia bacterium, assembly GCA_964592605.1. Classification (GTDB taxonomy): domain Bacteria; phylum Bacillota; class Clostridia; order Christensenellales; family Borkfalkiaceae; genus Coproplasma. The sequence continues at coordinate 5,280 of CAZQFP010000033.1, forward strand.
AATACCTTTTAAGAAAAGACAAAGAGAAAAAAGAGCTGGCAAAACGCGATGCCTACGGCGACGAGCCTGTTGAAATCGACGAACAAAGCATTTCCATATTAAATAAAAAGAACGACGACGAATACTGATTTGAGCGGCAACCGCCGCAAAACTACGTTAAAACCGGTAATAAGCGGGCAACCGCATTACAAATAATTGCTTAAACAATTAAGTGATACGGAGGGAAAATTTCGATGTTCAAACTCAAATGCGACGACTTCCTTATCTACGACGAAGCTACGGGCACCTATTCGATGTCCGCGGAACAGCAGGTAAGGGACGAGACTGAGAAGAACAAATGGAAGACGACCGGATTCACCATACTTAAAGATTGGCGACTTTACCTTATGCTTGTGCCGATGCTTCTCGTTTATTTGCTTTGGAAGTATCTGCCCATGTACGAGTTAACTTCGGCATTCAGATACGGTGATTTCCAGTATACGACTGAAAGACCTTGGGCGGGCATATCCAACTTCGAGAACATCTTTTTCGGTCAAGAGTCGACTGAGTTCTGGATGGCGTTCAGGAACACGTTTATAATCGCGTTCTACGGGTTGCTTTTCGGCTTCCCTATGCCTATAATTCTGGCGCTGTTCTTCAACGAAGTTAAATCGAACGTTGTAAGGTCGATAATGCAGGTTTGCGTTTATCTTCCTAAATTCATATCGACGGTTATAGTAACGTCGCTTGCGCTCGCTCTTTTCAGCGGTAAGGCGGAAGGCGGCGATATTGGCGTAATTTCAAAACTGCTTGCGGCAATTTCAAATTCGACGACGCTACACTCTAAGCTCAACGGCGGACTTGTATATACGGTAGAGTATTTCAGGCCTATCTACGTAGTAACCGATATTTGGGAACACGCCGGGTATGATTCGATCGTGTTCTTCGCCGCGGTAATTGCCGTTTCGCCGACGAGTTACGAAGCGGCACAGATAGACGGTGCCGGCAAGCTGGCGCAAATGCGCTACGTTGTGTTGCCCAGCATTCTTTCAACCGTCATAATAATGCTTATAATGAAAATCGGCGGCTTGCTTTCCGTAGGCTACGAGAAACTGTATCTGTTGTGCCCCGACGCTACATACGGCAACTATCAGGTTGCAACTTCCGTATCTACGTGGGCAAACAATAAGGGTGCATATACTACTCAGGCGTACGGTATTGCCGGTGAAATGACTAACAACCTTATCGGTATGATTCTTGTAATCGGTTCCAACACCATTGCAAGAAAAGTTTCCGACGTATCGTTGTACTAAGGGGGCAGGCAAATGAAGAGAAAAATTGAAAAAAGCGAACTTATATTTAAAATAATCGCTTATACGCTTTTAACGATATTTGCGCTCCTTTGCGTTTATCCGCTTTTGTTCGCGCTCAGCTCAATGTTCAGCTCGTTCGACGCGGTTAAACAAAATACGGTTATTCTTTGGCCCGTCGGACCTTTGCAGGGCGATGCGTTCATGTACGTATTTAACAACGCTAAGTTCTGGGTAAGTTATGCCAACACTCTGTTCGTAACGTTTATAGGAACGATTTGGTGTCTTATCTATTCAATACTCGGCGCATACGCGCTTTCCAAAAAGCGCCTTATGGGCAGACACGGTTTCAACTTCTTCCTTGTGTTCACCATGTGGTTCTCGGCGGGCGTCGTTCCCCAGTTTCTTAACTATCAGTCCACAGGTAGAGTAATGGCGGGAATATTTGCCGCAAGCGACAATATGGGCGACATCGACCTTAAATGGCTTATCGTTATTGCCATGGGTATGAACGCGACCAACATAGTGCTTCTTCGTAACTCTTTCGAAGGCGTGCCTTCAGAAATTGAAGAAGCTGCAAGGATTGACGGTGCAACCGAATTGCAGATTCTTACAAAGGTATATATTCCTATGAGTAAGGCAACAATCGCTACAGTTGCATTGTTCTTCGGAATTTCCCGTTGGAACGGCTACTTCTGGGCTTATAAAGTAACCGGTGCGGCAGGTCAAAACTATTCGTGGCCCGTGCAGGTTTACATGCGAGACTTCCTTACAAACAACACGGCTTTGACCGGTTCGTACAGTCAGGACTCTGCCGATTTCGACGTTGGTGAAGGTACGTCTATCGCGTATGCAATGGTTGTGTTTGCAATGATTCCCATACTGGTAATTTACCCCTTCATACAAAAGTACTTTGCAAAGGGCGTAAACATGGGTGGCGTAAAAGAGTGATTTTACGGTATCCTGCAATAAATCAAATAGTTTTTTTCGGTAATACCGATTAAAAATAAATAAGGAGAAAAAAATGAACAAAGTAAAAAAGATTTCCATGGCTGTTGTTGCAACGGTTATGGCGGGTGCAATGATTGTTCCGCTTGCAGCTTGCGGCGGCGGTAATGACCCCGGTCAAGGTCCCGGCGGAACTACCGACGGTATCGTTGAAGTAGAAAAGGGTTCGGGTCTTAAACTCAAGGTAAAAGACGGTCATCTCGATTATGCCGAAAATACTGAAATCCACACTGCTATGGGTTATAACAGTGTAACAACCGGTATAACATACGACCAGACGCTTATTCAAACTTCGGGCTTTTTAAACGAAGGAAATGCCACTGCTACGTTTGCCGGCAAAACCTACAGCTCGGATCAGCTTAAACCCGCATGGCGCGAGCTCAGCTCCGTGCTTGGTATTAAGGTTGAAGATAAGTGGATTAAGAGTGACGTTGGCAAGGAAGCTCAGGCAGGTAAACATATTTCTTATCTTAAAGGACTTGGTACCTTTAATAATTACGGCTTGGTTACTGCTTCGGCAGATACAATTTCAACCGAAGGGGCAAGCAATGGTTCACCGTTGCTCGATATAAACAAATATCTCGACTACATGCCCAACTACAAAGCGTTCGTTACTTCGAACGACGTTGTTCGTCTTTCCTTGACGGCTGATACGACAAGCGGCGCTATGTATATGCTTCCTTACTTCGACGGTAACAACGATATCGAAAAATACGTTCTTATTCGTAAAGACATTGTTGAAGTACTGTTGAACACCACGGATCTTTCTGCGGCAACCGGAACGTTTGCAGGTCAGGCTACGGCAAAGGCTAAAGATGACGGTGAAGTTAAGCCCGAAGGTACCCATTCTTCAGTTAAATCGTTCATGGGTAAAGTTGCGGCAGATAACTACGAAATCGCTGTAACCGATCCCGCTGCGCTTGATACGACCAAGAAGACTTACGGCAACGATTACACGGCAGTATTGGAAGGACACGAAAAAGATACGGTAACTATCGTGGTTGACTACGGTGCAGTTATTACCGCTCTTAAAGACGAAAATTCAGCACTTTATGATGCAGTTAATAAAGCTCTTCCCGAAGGAACGGCTCCGCAGATTGCTTCCGGTAATATCGTAGATATTCAGAACCAGATTATCGATGCAACGAACGGTGCTTGCACCGGCGCTCAGCTTACCAAAGTGCTTCAGGAATACATCAAAGTTGCATACCATAAGAAGGGCGAAACAACCGCGTTCTATACAAAACTTTCCGACGTATTCAACAGCGCTTACGCTGCATGGGACGTTGACTTGTATGTAGCGCTTGGTAGAAGTGCAATGACTTCAAGCGCACTTCTCGGCGACAAGACCAAAGGTGAAGGTGCTTACTTCCTTGGCTCGCGTACCGGTTACACCAACAGAACCTACGATATCGCTTCTATGGCTGGCGAATTGTACGGCGTTCGCGGTCTTACTTCAAGATACGCAAACTTGTATACCTACGTAGATGCAGAAGGTAATATGAAAGACGCGCGTAGCAACCCCGAAACGTGGGAAGCTCTCAGCAACATGCATGCTCTTGCAGTTGAAGGTCTTTATTATACCGGTAAATCTGCTACCGACGGTGTTGCAAGTATAGGTGGTACGGCTAACTCCAATAAGCAGATCTACAGCTCTACCGACTACGTTCAGACTCAGACGGCAACTGGCGGCTTTGCAGTTGACGGAAAAGTAACTAAGGCAGGCGTAGAAACAGGTTATAACTATGCTCCTATTCTTACTCCTGTATCAAGATGGGACATTGACGGCGACGGTACGCATGAAAAGGTAATGCGTTTCACCGAAAGCTGGCGTGGCGTAAAGGACGGCGGTCTCTGCATTCCTAAGGGCTATGTACAGAACAACCCCGACAGATTCTCTGCGTTGCTTGCAGTTATAGACTGGATGTATTCCAACGACGGTCAGATGGTACTCACCTACGGACCTTTCTCCGAAGCTGGTAACATCACTCGTACACAGGGTAAAGTTGAACACGACGGCTACGGCACTTGGTGGGGCACGCCTGTTGAAGGCACCATTGAAGGCGTAAGCGCAACCGATATGGCTGCTCTTAAAGAAAAAGGCGTTGTTGACACTTACGACGGCAAACAGTACTATGTAACCGAAGAATATCAGGCTAAGTATTTGTGCTACGGCAACCATCTGTATACCGCAACTCTTTACAATGGTAAGCAGGTTCCCACTCCTACCGATGAAGTTTTCGAACTTCTCTATTCATTGACGTCCGGTAAGTTCACCAACTTTGCACGTTATTATATCGGTTCGGCACTTAACTTCGGCAACAAGGATCAGGGCTTCGAAGCTCAGTGTACTCCCAAGTGCGGTCTTGCAGGCGCAGAAATCTGGGCTATCGCAAACGTAAACGGAACTATTGAACACACCAAACAGGTTATCGATAGCGAAAACTGGTGGTATACTCTTTCGCCCACAATTCTTCCTTTCACCAAATCTCAGATTACGTCAATGTCGGATAACTATAAGACCGTTTCCGGTAAAGGCACAAGTGCTTCGGAAAACTTCTTCTATGCTAACAGCAAGGCTAACGGCAACCTTTTGACGGATATCATGTATTTCGGCTTTACTAAGCAGGGCGAAGATGCAAGAAAACTTACTTGCGTTGACAAATACAACATTCCTACAAGTGCACAGGGCGTTGTTGAACTTCTCAACACTGAACACTTGGATACTGTTGACGGATTCATGAACCAGGCTTGGGGTAAACTTAAAACATATTACACCAAACTTCAGCAAAACCACTAATCTTTACTGCAAATTAAATTAAATTAGTTTTACGATGCGGCGCCCGTCTTCGGGCGGGCGCCGTAAGTAAAACACAACATTTGGGGAAAAATTTATGAAAACTCAGATGAGATTCCAAAAAATCTTCATGCTCGTATCGATGATAGTTGCTGCGCTTTGCGTAGTGTTTGCATTGATATTCTGTAGCGGTACGCTGTTCCAGATGCAGATGTCCGATATTTTTGATAAGACGGTTGACGTTGATAACGGCGGTGCAGAATACGTACTGGGCGCAAAAGATTTGTACTGGTCATCGCAGGGCATAAGTGATAAAGTGCTTATTCTCGGCATAGTTATGATACTTGTCGTGGCTATGAACTACGTAATGGGCACGGCAAAAAGACGCAAATATTACGTAACAAATTACGTTTCAATCGGTATAGCAATAGCTTATCAACTTGCTGTTGCAATAACAATATTTGTTCTTGTATATCAGTGCCAGTCCATATTTTTGTCTATAGACATGGCTGAAGCCGAAGCAATTTATAACACTATTTATCCGGACGGCTGGTATTACAGCGCTTGGACGTTTGGCGTGGGTTACGCGCTTTGCGGAATTTTGATTGTAAACGCTTTGGTATTTGTATTCAACCTTGTATGGAAAATTAAACTTATGCAGGGCGAAAAGAAACTTCTTGAAAGCGGACTTGTCAAGGAGGTGGCGTAATGAGCAAACTGACTCCCGACCAGAAAATTATTCATAGCGACATAATGCGCTATAAAAAGAATAAACTGGCACAGATACTTGCAATTTTGGGCTTGGTTTTCAACTGCTTGTATTTCACGTTGTTATATTCATACATAGACAACGGGTTTAAAACCATAGTTATAGGCTGTTCGGTTATTCTTACGCTTGTAGTGCTTCTTGTAATTTTCCTTTCTTCGGAAAACGTAAAAAATTACAGAAAGGCTTACAGCATAGTATTGCTGGTTATAGCGGCTTTCCAAATTTTACGTATATTCGGTTATCCGCTTGACGGTCTTAGAAGAAACATACTTACATCCGGTTATTTCGGTTTTTATCCTAAGGCAGACCAAAGCTGGGTTGAATTCGTAATTCTTACGGTTTACCTGTGCGCTTCTGCCGGTTGCCTTATCGCGTCTGCGGTAATAGGTTGGATAAAGTCCGTTCAATATGAAAAATATTTAAAGAAGGTCGAATGCGGCGAAGTTGATATTAACGCTGTTATTAGCAGACTTGACGCTCAGGATGAAGCTGCGAAGGCAGAAGCCGAAGCTGCGAAAGTAGAAGCAGAAGCACAGCCGACCGATTCGGTAGAGGAGGTGCAATAATGCCTGAGGTAAATATTCGCAATCTCGACAAAATATACGACGGCGGCGTGCAGGCTGTTTACGACTTCAACCTTGATATAAAGGACGGCGAATTTATAGTTCTTGTAGGACCTTCGGGTTGCGGCAAGTCTACAACGCTCAGAATGGTTGCAGGTCTTGAAGATATAACCAAAGGTCAGCTTGTAATCGACGGTAAGGACTGTACGAAAGAGCCGCCTAAGAACAGAGATATAGCAATGGTTTTCCAGAACTACGCTCTGTACGGTCATATGACTATTTATGAGAACATGGCGTTTTCGCTTATGCTCCGTAAGGAAAACAAAAACGAGATACATCAGA
>CAZQFP010000034.1:0-11519 GCA_964592605.1 uncultured Clostridia bacterium
ACATAATTTTTGCCGCATCCATCGCACTACCGCCGCCGAGCGCAATAACAGCGTCGGGTGCAAAACTGGTCATAAGTTTTGCGCCTTCCAATGCACATTCCAGCGTAGGGTCGGGAGCTACGTCAAAGAAAGTCATATGCTCTATGCCAAGCTCGTCGAGCTTATCGGCTATACACTTCGTAAAACCGTTCTGATATAAGAACTTGTCGGTTACTATAAACGCCTTCTTCTTATTCATCACGTTTTTAAGTTCTTCCAACGCAACGGGCAGACAGCCCTTTTTAATATACACCTTTTCAGGCGCTCTGAACCAAAGCATATTTTCTCTCCTTTCCGCAACGGTTTTAATATTGAGCAAGTGCTTAACCCCTACGTTTTCGGAAACTGAGTTGCCGCCCCAGCTTCCGCACCCCAAAGTGAGCGACGGCGCAAGTTTAAAGTTGTATAAATCGCCTATGCCGCCGTGCGACGAAGGAGTGTTTAAAAGTATGCGGCAGGTTTTCATCCTTTCGGAAAATTTTAAAATTTTGTCCCGCTCTGAAATTACATTAATATAAAGCGACGAAGTATGACCGTAACCGCCGTCTTCAATCAGCTTTTCAGCCTTTTTAAGTGCGTCATCAAAATTTTCCGCACGGTACATTGCAAGCACTGGTGAAAGTTTTTCGTGTGCAAATTCTTCGGAAAGTTCCACCGACTGCACTTCGCCAATAAGAATTTTAGTATTTTCAGGCACGTCAACGCCGGCAAGCGTAGCTATTTTATGCGCGCTTTGACCAACAATTTTCGCATTGAGCGAGCCGTTAATAATTATTGTTTTTCTTACCTTATCAAGCTCGTCGCCTTCCAAAAAGTAACAGCCGCGCGCCGCAAATTCCTTTTTAACTTTATCGTAAACCTTGCTTAAAACTATTACCGACTGTTCGGAAGCGCAAATCATTCCGTTATCGAAGGTTTTTGAATGAATTATCGAGTTGACTGCAAGAAGTAAATCCGCGGTTTCGTCGATTATCGCAGGGGTGTTGCCCGCACCGACGCCTATCGCGGGTTTACCGCTTGAATAAGCTGCCTTTACCATACCGGGACCGCCCGTTGCGAGAATTGTATCCACTTCCTTCATAAGTAGATTAGTCATATCAAGGTTAGGCACGTCAATCCAACTTATAATGCCTTCGGGCGCGCCCGCTTCAACCGCCGCTTCGTAAATAACCTTCGCCGCCGCAATAGTTGAATTTTTTGCTCTGGGGTGGGGACTTATAATACAGCCGTTGCGCGTTTTAATACACAGCATTGTCTTGAAAATTGCCGTAGACGTAGGATTTGTTGTGGGAATTACCGCACCGATAATTCCTACTGGGTCGGCAACTTTCGTTATGCCGTACGCCTTGTCTTCTTCTATTACTCCGCACGTTTTTGCGCATCTGTACTTATTGTAAATATATTCAGCGGCATAGTGGTTTTTAATAACCTTATCTTCCACTACGCCCATACCCGTTTCTTCAACTGCAAGACGGGCAAGCGGTATTCTCGCCTTATTTGCGGCAACCGCGCAGGCAAAGAAAATTTTATCTACCTGTTCCTGCGTAAAAGTTGAAAATTTGCGTTGCGCTTCTCTTACGCGCATAATTTCACGCTCCAACTTTTCAACGCTATCACAAATTTCGTAATTTAACTTAAATTCCATAGGCTTCTCCTTATTCCGTTCAAATTATAATATGTGAATTTACTGAAAAATTTAATTCGATATTTTGTTATCGATATAATAATATCAAATAACTTTGTTGCAGTCAAAAAAAGTCAAACAAAATTTGCCATAGTGTTGCATTTGTGAATTTATTTTAATAATAGTTAATATTTAACATTTTTACATATAAATGTTAAATTGCGTGTCCATTTTCAATTTTTTCATTATCTTGAAAAAGCAAAAATACCCGTTAAATTATGTTTTAATTATTCTGCGGTTACGCTTGACAACTTACAAAATATTTATTATAATTTCAACGGTTTTGCGGATGTGGCGGAATTGGCAGACGCGCAGGTTTCAGGTTCCTGTGGGCGACCGTGCAGGTTCAACTCCTGTCATCCGCACCATATAAAAACGACGTATTTTTGATTAAAAAAATACGCCGTTTTTTATCTTTAATTTTAGTTTATGAAAGACTTACAGTAACTTGTACGCTACCGCTTCCCGCACCGAGTAATGAACGAAGTTCGGAAGCCGAATAACCTTCAATTTTACCTAACTTCGTATACGACCACGTATTACTGCCGTAAAACAAAACAATCTGATTGCCTGAATACAATATTACGTCGCCCGGTTGCGTAGTTATTTCCACGTTATTTGTGGGCAAACTAAACCCCAAACTGCCGACTTTTTCAAAGTCGCCGTAATCGTCTGCCGTGTACACAATATCACTTTTTTTCAATATTTCCACAAGCGCGTCAACCGAAGAATTTTCGTCTAAGATTGCTTTTAGTTTGTTGCCGTTAACAGTAATATACATTTCAGTAATTTCCTTTTGTTCGGGCTGTTCGCTTTCTGCCGGTTCTGTAGGCGTTGAAGTGCTTGGTAAATTGGCACACCCTGCGCACGTAAATACCGCAATTAGCGCAATCAAAAGCGCCGCTAAAAATTTTTTCATAGTTTATTCCCGATTGTTTTTATAATTTTTGCGGGAACGCCGCCGACAACAGTATTTTCAGGAACGTCTTTCGTTACGACTGCCCCTGCGGCTACTACTGCCCCGTTACCTATGTTTACGCCCGATAATATTGTCGCGTGAGCGCCTATCCAAACGTCGTTACCTATTTTTATGGGCGCAGGAAACATATTCCCGCGCTTTTCAGGCTGTAAATCGTGATTGAGCGTCGCCAAAACTACCTGCTGACCGATAAGTACGTTATCGCCAATTTCTATGCCGCCCTGATCCTGAAAGCAACAGCCCGAATTGATAAACACGTTTTTACCTATCGTTATATTTAATCCGTAATCTGCATAAAACGGCGGAAATAATCCGAATTTTTCATCTACGCTTTCATCTATTAGTTCAGAAAACAGTTTTCTTAATTCTTCCGCCGTATGAAACTCATTATTTATTCGGGAAGTAATTTTTCTTGCCCTTTGCGCCATTTCGTGCATATGTAAATGCATTTCTGAACCGGCAACGATATACGCTTGCTTTTTCATAAGCTCTTTAAACTCTCTGGTGGTCATATTCTCTCTCCGAATATAGAATTGCCTTTTGATTATATCAAAAATCAATTCGTAAATCAACAAATTAGTTTAAAAGCCTTAAGAGCGGTTACTATAATATAAATTTTTATTTTAACATTAATATTTCAACATTTTTAAACAAAAAACAACAAAAAATTCACCACACTAAGTAAAAGACTTGCTTGCAATAATTGCTTATAATTGGCATTATGAAGAAGTTTGTCAACATACGAATACCCGTAATTATAGCTTGTGCGCTTGCGGCAGGCATAGCCACGGGTTACGCTTTTATTTATTACGGTATAGACGTTGTTTGGTCGGTAGCTGCAGTATTTCCCGCCGCCGCGGCAATTCTAATATTTACGGTAATCAAAAAATCTTTAAAACCGCTGATTTTTATTGCACTTTCGCTGGTATCCCTTTTCGCGGGCATGTTTACGTGCGTGCAAACGATGAACGCTTATGCTTACGACGAGCTTAAAGCCGAAAGCGGAAAACTTTACGAAATAAGCGGCACGGTTAAGAAAAAGGGGCAAACTTCTTATGGTGAGTACATCATTGTTGAAAACGCGGAAGCCGACGGCAAACGGCTTGAAAGCGGCGACGTTATAGTTTATCTTGACACTTGTTATGGCGAATTTTGTGACGTTGACTACAACGTAACTTTTAGCGCCACATTGGAACAGCTTGACTTATTTACATACGGCGAGCTGAATTATTACGCCGAACAAAACGTTAAATACAGTTGCCGTGTTTACGGAAATTTAAAAAGCAAATACAATTTTTCTCTGTTCGGCACACTCCGCAAAGAAATAAAAGCCACTCTCTTTAATAATCTCGATTCCGAAACTGCCGCGATCTGTTTCGGTATGCTTACCGGCGATACCGACGGTATTGAACAGCAATCGCTTGAAAATTTCAGATACGGCGGCATTGCGCATATTTTTGCCGTTTCGGGTCTGCACATAGGCATTGTTTTTGCAATGATCAGTTTTGTTTGCAAGCGTTTGCATATGAACAAATATCTTTCCGCCGCTCTCTGCGTGATTGCCGTATTTTTCTATGCGGGAATTTGCGGCTTTACGCTTTCGTCTCTGCGCGCGGCAATAATGTGCACTGTTGCCGCGGTAACAAAACTTGCCTACGTAAAATACGACGGCTTAAATTCACTTTCGCTTGCCGTCATAATAATATTGTTTGTTTCTCCGCTGAGCCTGTTTTCCGTCGGTTTCAAATTGTCGGTGTGTGCAGTCGGCGGTATTTTTATATTTACAAAAATGTTTTCAAGTCCTATGAGAAAGATAAAAATTCCGCGTAAACTTGCCGATTCCGTATGCATTTCATTTGCGGCACAGACGGGAACGCTACCCGTTTCGCTTGCAAACTTCGGTTATTTAAGCGGAGCCGGCATACTTTTGAACATAGTTGTCGTACCGATTGTTTCCGCACTGTTTACAGTTGTACTTGCCGGTACCCTGCTTTCCGTAGTAATAACTGCCGCCGCACCGTACGTTCTGCCGATAGCCGTCGCGCCGATGGAAGCGTTGCTTTCGTTTTTAATAGGCGTCGGTTTCAAAAGCGCGGCAATCCGCGGTTTCGGAGCAGGTTTATTCGTGGTTTTATATTACGTCGGCGCACTCTTTATTTCTGACAAGCTAAATTTAACGACCTTTGCACGCATAATTTTAGCGGCATGCGCCGTAATTGCGCTTTCTTCTTTCGTACTCTACTCAACCTATTCGCCTGTTTACGGCTACAAAATTATAGTTTCTGGCTACGGCGGGAGCGGAAACGTTATTGTAAAGTCTTCGCTCGGAACAGTGCTGATTGTTACCGAAGACGCTTACGGAAGTCGCGTTTTGCAAAATTTGAACAACTTTTACTGTTCTAACCTAACTGCAGTGGTAATTATAGGCGGCGAAGACTGCGTTATGAAGTATTCGTCTTTGGGTATAAACTGCGACAACGTATACGTTTGCTCGAAATATATTGACATCCAGCCTTACGACGGTATGAAAATAAATTACAAAAAAGAATTTGCCGAATGCGGTGTGTATTTCAATTTTATAGACGGCTACACACTTGAAACGGAACTTGCCGGCGCACGAATGCGCATATGCGCCGGCAAAAATAACGATGGCAACTGCGATTTACTTATTTCGCGGTTTGCGGAAGACGATATTATAACTAAAAATACAGTGTACTTCGGCCCGAAAACATACGTAAACAGCGTATACCGTTACGGCGCGTTTGCGTACATAGCGCAAAACGGCAAAATCAATTTGTGCAGATTTTAAAAACCCTATATAATATAAAAATACGGCGCGGACAATCGTCCGCGCCGTTCATTAAATAATTATTTGCCGTATTTTTTTTCTATTTGAGTAATTTTATCAACGCGGCGCTGATGCCTGCCGCCTTCGAACTCGGTGCTTAAAAAAGTTTCAACTATCTTCAATGCGTAGCCCGCGCCGACAACTTTTTCGCCCAGCGCAAGCACATTTGCGTCGTTGTGTCTGCGCGTAAATTCGGCGCAATAGCTGTCGTGGCAGTGCGCGCAACGAACACCCGGCACCTTGTTTGCCACTATAGAAACACCTATGCCGGTGGAACAAACTATTATTCCCTTAGCGCACTCGCCTTTTGCAACGGCTTCCGCCGCGGGAAGAGCAAAATCGGGGTAATCGCAACTGTCAAACGTATTCGTTCCGAAGTCAACGGCTTCGTGTCCGTGTTCGGAAAGGTATTTTACGATTTCTTTCTTTAAATTAAGTCCGCCGTGGTCGCATGCAACAGCAATTTTCATTTTAATTCTCCTTAGAATAATTTGAAATATAGTTTTTAATTATCGCATCGCAGGCACGTGAAAGCGCGTCGCGAGTAGCTCTGTAAATTTCTAAACTTCCGCCGTACGGATCGGGCACGTCGAAACCGCAAATATCTTTAACGCAAACTACATTGCCGCAGGCTTCAAGCACTTTTTTCTGACTTTCCGTCATACAAACGACAATTTCGCTTGCGTCTATCGCCTTTTGCGTCAGCTGACTGGGCGAAAATTTTGCGACTGTAACGCCGATTTCAGACAGTGCAACTGCGGAATTTTCACTCATTTTACCGCCGACTTCCGCCCGTATTCCGCACGAACGCACGTCCCACCAGCGGATTTTATTTTCTTTGAGTTTTTTTCTCAAAATAGCTTCTGCCATAGGACTGCGGCACGTGTTGCCCGTACACACAAACAACACCCGCCTGTGCTTATTTTTTACTTTCGGTTCGTTCATATTTTACTTCCGCATGCTTTTTGTAATCTGTTCATAACTCCGCACATTACGCCGTCCTGCTTTTCGGGCGCAACCGCAATAATAAGTTCGGCAATTTTTTCGCCTTCGCGCAGTTTGGAATACAAATTTGCGGCTATTTCCTGCTCGGTTTCGCCAAGGTTTAGAATTTTAGCGCCGTCAAACGTCCGGGCAGTCTGTCCGTCGCACATAATTACCGCTTTAACGCCGTTTGCCGTTTCGCTCTCGTACGTTTTTAGCGCCGCCGCCCTTTCGTTATACGAAAACAATGTGGTTCTGCAACGCGGCGAATAATGTTTATACTTCATACCGGGCGAGCGAGCAACCGTGCCTTCCTTATACGCAAAAACACCGCACTCTCCGGCAACTTCGGCTATCATTTCGCGGGTTATAAGTCCGCTTCTTAAAATTACGGGTATTTCGCCCGTACAGTCCAGAACCGTACTCTCTATTCCGCCCGCGCATTTACCGCCGTCAAGCACCACTTCTATTTTGCCGTTCAAATCAGAAAAAACGTGTTCGGCTTGGGTCGGGCTTACGTGTTTTGAAATATTTGCGGACGGCGCGGCTATCGGCAAATCGAGATATTTTAAAAATTTCTGCGCGCCTTCGTGCGAAGGTATACGTATTGCAAGCGTATCAAGTCCACACGAAACCGCCGCCGAAACCTTGCCGCGCGACGAATAAACCATTGTAAGCGGACCGGGAAGATATGCTTTTGCAAGTTTTTTTGCGTAGTCCGGCACGTTTTCAACCAGCGTAGAAATATCGTAATCTTTGTGCACGTGCACAATCAGCGGATTGTCGTTTGGTCTACCCTTTATTTTGAAAATATTTTCAACCGCGGCGGTATCGAACGCGTTTGCGCCCAAGCCGTATACCGTTTCCGTAGGAAAAGCCACCGCACCGCCGCCGAGAATTATTTTTTTTGAAAGCGACAAAGAATCTTCGTCAATCTGTAAAATCTGCGTATTCATTATTATTTAAAACGGCGGAGCTTCATCTTCGGGCGGCGCGTCTTCTTCCGAAAGCGGCGCAACTTCTTCCTTATACTGCTTATGTGCCGTAGCGCGCGCTTCGGCGTTTTCGGCGCGTTCCGCCATTTCTTCGTTATTTTCGGGATTGACAAACTTTGTAAGCTCGCCCTTGAAGCGCAACTTAATTCTGTCAAGTCCTCCGTTACGGTGCTTGGCAACGATAATGTCAGCCATTCCCTTAATGATTTTATGCTTTATAATATCTTCTTCCGTTGCGTTTACGTCGGGACGGTTGATGAACATTACGATATCTGCGTCCTGCTCTATCGCGCCGGATTCACGCAAGTCGGAAAGTTGCGGCTCGCCCGACTGAATACGGCGGAGCTGCGAAAGCGCAATTACGGGAACGTCAAGCTCCTTTGCCATAATCTTCAAATCGCGGGTAATGGACGCGACTTCCTGCGTACGGTTTTCGTCGCCGCCGCGCTTACCGCTTGACATAAGCTGAATATAGTCAATCATTACAAGATCAAGCCTGCCGCCGTTGCGCGCCTTAATTCTGCGGCACTTTGAAAGTATTTCCGCGGGAGTAACGCGCGAAGAATCGTCTATACTTATCTTACTTTTTCTCAACTTTTCACTGGCAATTACAATCTTTTTCCAGTCGCCGCCCGCAAGATCTAACTTGCCGGAAAGCGCCGTAGCCATACTTACGCCTGCTGTGGAACAAAGCAATCTTTGAATAATCTGAACTTCGGGCATTTCCAGCGAGAACACAGCGCACACCATTCCGTTGTCCACTGCGGCGTGTTCGACTATATTCATTGCAAGCGAAGTTTTACCCATACCGGGGCGCGCCGCAAGAATTATAAGGTCGGATTTTTGCAAGCCGTTCGTAAGTCTGTCAAGGCGGTTGAAGCCCGTCGGCACTCCGCGGAACGCGTCTTTATTCTTAGTAAGTTTTTCAAACTTTTCAAGAACAAGGTCTATACCTTCGCTTTCGCGAATGTCCTTAACCGAAGACGTATCGGTCGTACGCGAAACTGCGTAAATCTTTTCTTCCGCAAACTGAATACTTTTAACCGTATCGTCGCTGGTCTTGGAAAACTCGGCAATATCGCGAGCGGCGCGTATCAGCTTTCTGTTTATGCTGTCGCGCTTAACAATATCCAAATAATACTTAAAATTTGCCGCAGACGGCGTTATTTGGGTAAGCTCGGTTAAATACGAAATGCCGCCCGCCTTTTCTAAATTTCCGTCGTTTTCGAGTTTATCGGCAAGCGTAATAATATCAATGGGCTTGCGCTCACCGAAACTCATCTTTATTGCGGAAATTATATACTGGTGCGATTCCTGATAAAAATCTTCTTTATCTAACCCGTCAAGCACGTCCGCAAGTATTTCGTTGTCTATTAACATACATCCGAGCAAAGCCTGTTCGGCGTCCAAATTGTTCGGCATTACGTTAGTTTTGTCTGACATAGTACTCTGTAAACCTTATAAATTCATTGATTTTTCAAATTCCGACAGCGTTTCTTCAAATTCTCGCATTGCAACTTCGTACGGAGCTTTTGTTGTTAAGTCCACTCCCGCAAGTTTTAAAAGCGATACGGGATCAGTCGAACTGCCGCTCGAAAGGAATTTAAAATAGTCTTTAACCGCGCTTTCGCCTTCGGTTAAAATACGTTTTGCTATATTGATTGCCGCGGTAATTCCCGTAGCGTATTTATACACGTAGAACGCCCTGTAAAAATGGGGAATTCTCGCCCACTCGCAGGAAATTTCATAATCGTGTTCAATATCTTCGCCGTAATACTTTTTGCCTATTTCCGCATACAGTGCGCACAGATTGTCCTTGGTGAGCGGCTCGCCGTTTTCGACAAGCGTATGCGCTTCGTATTCGAACTCGGCAAACATCGTCTGTCTGTGCAAAGTAGCGCGTATAGAATCGAGATAATAATTCAAAAGATATTTTTTAAAATTTTCGTCCTTGGCTTCCGAAAGCATAAACTTCAAAAGCAACACTTCGTTTACAGTGCTTGCAACTTCCGCAACGAAAATCGTATACGAGCTCGAAACGTACGGCTGGTTATGCGACGAGAACCAAGTGTGCAACGAGTGCCCCATTTCGTGCGCAATCGTAAACACGTCGCTTACGGTCGGCTTGTAATTTAAAAGCACGAAAGGATGAACGCCGGTGCAACCAGCGCTGTACGCTCCGCTAACCTTGCCTTCGGTTTCTTCAACGTCTACCCATCTTTCGTCATAGCCCTTTTTAAGCAGCTTGCAATACTCTTCACCGAGCGGTGCAAGTCCGCGGATTACGTACTTATAGGCTTCGTCGTACGACAATTTGAATTCCACGCCCTTAACAAGCGGTGCGTATACGTCGTAAAAGTGCAACTTTTCGCAACCTAATATCTTTTTTCTGTCGGAAATATAGCGGCGCATCGTTTTAAGATTGCCGTTAACTGCGCTAAGCAGATTATCGTAAACCTTTCTGTCAACGTCTTCGCTGAAAAGCGCGTGTTCAAGACAGGAATTATATTTGTACGCCTTGCTTAAAAATACGTTCTTTTTTACGTTACCGTAATAAATTGCGGTAAGCGTATCGATTAAAGAAATATAAGCCGAATAGTACTTTTTGTACGCTTCTTCGCGTTCCTTTGCGTTTTCCGAGCGCAACATAACGCCGTACAGCCCGTGCGAAAGTTTAACTTTTTCACCGTTGTACTCAATTTCGGGCAAAGGCAAATTTACGTTATCTACCGCGTCGAAGGTTTCGTAAAACGAATTGTATATTTCGCCCGACATTCCTATAAGTCTTTCTTCCGGTTCTGAAAGCACGTGCGGCTTACGCGCAATAATGCGCTTAAAAATATATTCGTAATCTTTAAAACGCTTATCGTTTATAAGCGACTTTAAATAGCTTTCGTCAAGCGAAGCCATTTCTGGTTCGTAAAACGCAAGCTCGGTTGAATATTTAGCCATAAGCGCAACGACTTTAGAATAATTTTTGCCGTATTCTGCGTTGCCCACGTCTTCGTCGCGGCGCATTTGCGAGTACACCGCCACCTTGTCGAACAGTTTATCGTACTCTTCACTCTCTTTAAGAAATTTATAAAGCACGTCGCTGTCTGCAAGGTTGCCGGCATACTTTGAAAAATTCAAATTTTTCTGCAATTTTTCAAAGTTCTTTTCCCACTCTTCGTCAGAAGAAAATATGTCTTCGATTTTCCATTTGTAACTTTCTTTTACCTGACTTCTCTTCATTTATTCACCGTCAATTTTTATTGGAATGTATCGGCGCAGGAATAAGTCCGCCGCGCGCAATAAATTTTTCCGAACTTTCGGAATGAACGGGCATTATGGGCGCTCTGCCCAAAAGCCCGCCGAAATTTACTTCTTCACCGACTTTTTTACCGGGCGCGGGTATAATTCTAACCGCCGTCGTCTTGTTGTTAATCATTCCTATCGCCGCTTCGTCGGCAATTATCGCGCTGATTGTGGAAGCCGGCGTATCACCGGGTACGGCAATCATGTCCAAACCTACCGAACAAACTGCAGTCATTGCTTCCAGTTTATCTATGTTTATACTGCCGCGTTCAGCCGCTTCAATCATGCCGATATCTTCAGAGACGGGTATAAACGCGCCAGAAAGTCCGCCGACTTTGGAGCTTGCCATAACGCCGCCCTTTTTAACTGCGTCGTTAAGCATTGCAAGGCAAGCCGTCGTTCCGTGCGTGCCCACGCTTTCAAGTCCCATTTCTTCCAAAATTGCGGCTACAGAATCACCCCTTGCAGGCGTTGGCGCAAGCGACAAATCTACAATACCGAACTCTGCGCCCAGCCGCTTTGCCGCTTCCTTTGCTATTAACTGACCTGCGCGCGTAATTTTAAACGCCGTGCGCTTTACAGTTTCGGCAAGCGTAGTCATATCTGCGCCCGAAACGGCTTTAAGTGCATTTTCAACCACTCCCGGTCCGGAAACGCCGACGTTTATTACCGTATCGCTTTCTCCCAGTCCGT
>CAZQFP010000035.1:0-11384 GCA_964592605.1 uncultured Clostridia bacterium
ATACCACCTTAAAGCGGGAATGGTAATAGACAAGAGCAAGCTCGATGAAATTCACCTTGAAACCGAAAAGGGACAGGCGCTTGACAAGGCTATGACGCATATTTCGGCTTCGATGAAAACCGAAAAGCAGATGCGTGATTTTCTTGCAAAAAAAGGCTATACCGAAGTTGTGTGCGACTACGTTTTGGAACGGCTTAAACACTACAATTTCGTTGACGATTACGCCTATTGCCGCGCGTACGTTGAAAGCGTAAAGGGCAAGGGCAAGCGTGCGCTCGAAGCCGATTTATATAAGCGCGGAGCGGACAAGCGCGCGGTGGAAGCCGCGTTGAACGCAGTGGAAGAAGACGGCGATGCGGCACTTGAAATTTTAAAAAAATATATGCGCGGCAAAGAGCAAACGCGCGAAAATACGTATAAGGGCTTTAAATATTTGCTATCGAAGGGCTACGGTTACGATACCGCAAAGTCGGCTTTAGAGAGTTTCGGGGTGGCTGATGAAGATTATTGAGCTTACCGAAACCGATTCCACAAACGAATACTGCAAGCGCGTTGATAACGGCGAAGATTTGTGCGTTGTCGCTATGCGTCAGAGTGCGGGCAAGGGAACAAAGGGCAGAAGTTTTTCTTCAACCGAAGGCGGAATTTACGTTTCCGTTATGCGGCACTATAAAAATTTTCCCGCCGCGGACGCGTTTAAAATTATGGTAAGCGCCTGCGTTGCCATTTGTAAAACTTTAGAACATTTTAATATAACTCCGGTTATTCGCTGGGCTAACGACGTGCTTGTAGACGGCAGAAAGATTTGCGGAACGCTTATTGAAAACACGTTCTCGGGCGAAAATATAAGTCGCTCGATAGTGGGAATGGGCTTAAACGTGAATAACGATTTACCGAAAGAATTGGACGGAATAGCCGTTTCTATGAGCGAAATACTAAACGGGAATTTGCCGCTCGAAGTCGTCAAAAATGAGCTGTTGAAAAACCTTGAAAATGAGTATAGCATAGAAGATTACCGTAAAAGAATAAACTGGTTTAATAAACACGTTACGCTTAAAACGCAGGACGGCGAAAGGGAAGCCGTTGCGCTTTCGGTAACCGAAAACGGTATGCTCGTTGTAAATTGGTGCGGCAATATCATTGAAATAAGCAGTGCGGAGATATCTTTAAGACTGTAATGGAAATAGTACTTTCAAATGCGGAAATGCGCCGCGCGGACGAATATACGATAAATAACGGCACGCCTTCAGCCGAGCTTATGCTCAGAGCAGGCAAGGCGATTGCCGAAGAAGTTATTACCGCCGCCAACGCTTTGGGTATGCGTAGCGTGCTTGTCGTATGCGGCACGGGCAATAACGGCGGCGACGGTTACGTGTGCGCACGCATTTTAGGCGAAAACAATTTTGACGTAAAAGTTTACGCGGTTGAAAGCGCGCTTTCGCCAGATTGCGCACGCGAGAAAACGGCGTATAAATACGCGTATTCAAACGATATTGCGGGGGCAATTATAGTTGACTGCCTTTTCGGTACGGGACTTTGCCGTAATATCAGCGGCAAATTTGCCGAAATAGTAAGTGCTATAAATGACAGTGGCGCATACGTAATTTCAGCCGATATTCCAAGCGGAATAAACGGCGATAACGGTTTGGTTTTAGGTTGTGCCGTAAAAGCAAATTTAACGGTTGCCGTTCAGGAGTACAAGTTTGGGCATTTTCTCGGCGACGGTATTGATTATTGCGGTAAAATTGTTAAAAAAAATATCGGTATTTCCTGCCATGAAAATTGCTATGCAAAATTGTATTGCCCCGAAGATATAGCAAAGTTTTACCCAAAACGCGCGCGCAATTCGCATAAGGGAACGTACGGCACGGCAAATCTTATCGTCGGTTCAAACAAATATATAGGTGCCGCCGCGCTTGCCGCTGAAGCGGCTTTAAAGTCTGGTTGCGGCTACGTAAAACTCACTTCTGAAAGCGCCGTAAAGTCTGCGCTTGCCGCAAGGTTACCGCAAGTTGTTTATACAGAAGATGTCGATTTTTCCGCAAACGCAATCGCGGTAGGCTCGGGTTGCGGCGTCAGCGAAAAGTTGTACGCGCTAATAAAAAATATTCTCAGTAATTACGTCGGAACACTGGTTATCGACGCCGACGGGCTTAACGCGCTTGCAAAGTACGGCGTGGAAGTTTTAAAAAATAAAAATTGCGCCGTAACAATTACGCCGCACTTAAAAGAGTTTTCGCGCATAAGCGGTTTAAGCACGGAGCAAATTTTACTTAGTCCCGTCGATGCCGCAAAAAATTTTTCAAAAGAATATAATGTAACAGTACTTTTAAAGGGCGCGGCAAGCGTAATTGCGCGGGGCGATAAAGTTGCAATAAACGTTCGCGGCAACACAGCGCTTGCAAAGGCTGGTAGCGGCGATATGCTTACGGGCTATCTGTGCGGAACGCTCGCGCGCGGACTTTCGCCGTTTGACGCGGCTGTATGCGCGGCGTACACCTTGGGGCTTGCCGCAGAAATTGCCGCGCAGGAGCGCACGGAATACTGCGCTACGGCAAAAGACGTTTTAAAAAATTTACATTTTTCGGTTAAACGCTTGACAACACTGTAAGCGTTTGGTAAAATTCGTTCCGTTGAAAGGGAGTAGTTGAAAGGTAAATTTCGTCATCACGGCGTAACCGCCCGGAATTTACCGCCGCAACAAATTCGGTAACAAGACTTTCGGCTTAATTAAATTTAAGTCGGGGGTCTTTTATTTTTTTCCGACTTAGTCAATAAAAAGGAGTAATTATGAACGCTTTATTGGCAATCGATGCGGGGAAAGCCGTATTGCAGGTATTTTTACTGCTCGTAGGGTTCGTGCTTTTGGTTAAGGGTGCGGATTTCTTCGTGGACGGAGCTTCGGGCATAGCTAAAAAACTTAAAATTTCATCGTTTATAATCGGCGTAACCGTCGTGGCTTTGGGTACGAGCGCACCAGAACTTTCGGTAACGATTGTAGATGCAATTAAACCCGAAGGCGGCGACCTTATAATGGGAAATATTCTCGGCAGTAACGTAATGAATATTTTGCTCATTTTGGGTATTTCCGCTCTCGTGTGCAAGTTGCCGACCGAAAAATCCACAAGATTTATCGACTTGCCGTTTTTAATTTTCACAAGCGTGCTTTTTATCGTATTTGGAGCGGCAGGTTACAGCTTCGGAACTACCGCAGAAGGTGAAACCTATCTTGCCGGCAGTATGACGTGGTGGAACGGACTTATTCTCGTCGTGCTGTATATTGCGTTCATGGTTTATAACGTAATTGCGGCAAAGCGCCAGTCTAAGGCAAGGCTTGAACAGGCGGTTGCAACAACTTTCGTTGAAGAAGAGACCGTAGCGGCGGACGCCGTTCCCGAAAAATTCTTTGCAAAAATTAAGTATCACTACGAAAGATTACAGGCAAAAACCTGGTTTCTTATAATAATTTCAATAGCAGGGCTTGGAATGGTTGTCGGCGGTGCGGAACTCGTCGTAAATTCTGCAACCTATATCGCACAGGACATGATAGGCATACCTTCCGAAATAGTTGCGCTTACGGTAGTCGCTTTCGGAACTTCGCTTCCCGAACTCATAACGTCCGTTTCGGCGGCTAAGAAGGGCGACGTCGGTATCGCCACAGGCAACATAATCGGCAGTAACATTGCAAACATTCTGCTTATCGGCGGCGTAGGTGCGCTTTGTTCTGGCTCGCGCGGAATACCTTTCACAATGGAAGGGCTTATCGGCGGCGTCGTTTCGCTGTTTGCCGCCGTGCTTATTTTCGGCTTTTCGTCCGGCAAAACAAAAACGCTCGGCAAAGTCGCCGGTTCGGTTATGCTCGTTTGCCTTGTGTTGTACTACGGCGTAATTTTCTTAAATCTGTACGTGTTCCACTGGTACTTCCCCGGGGTATACGTGCCCGTAACGTAAAATCTTAAAATGATTGCAATTTAGCGTATAAATATCTTGCGCGCTGTCAACAATATCGGTAAGGCAGTACATATAATAAAGTATACCCTGCCGAAGATGAGGTTGCTATGAATATCAAGCGCGGAGAACTGTATTATGCCGACTTATCGCCCGTCGTCGGCAGTGAGCAAGGCGGCGTACGGCCTGTGCTCGTCGTTCAGAACGACGTGGGAAACAAATATTCGCCTACGGTAATTGCGGCGGCGGTAACAAGCAAAATAAATAAAGCAAAATTGCCTACGCATATCGAATTGCCTTCAACTTCGTACGGACTTCAAAGGGATTCCGTGATACTTTTGGAGCAAATACGCACTCTCGATAAAAAACGTTTAAAAGAGCGCATTGGCGAGCTGAACGAAGTTATGATGAGCAAGGTAGACAGGGCAATACTGATAAGTCTTGGCTTTTCAAAATAAACAGCGGCGGCGCGGGGGAAAACCTGCGCCGCCTTTTTTGCGCCCTTTATTCGGCGTAATGTCAAAGTGCGAGCGCATTTTACATTATTTTCACACGTAGTTCATTGACTTTTTTCCGTATTTAATCTATTATATTAAATATGCTGAAAAGAAAATTGAAACCGCACTTCGGTAAACTCAGTATAATTTTAATCGCCGTTGCCGTAGCTTTGGTAGCGGCAGATTTGCTTACAAAGTTTTTTGAAGAAAAATATTTTTGGAATGCGGAAATTATTCCGAGTTTCATAAAAATAGAGAGCGGACACAGGAATTTCGGCTGTGCTTTCAGTTTTTTGAACGATAATCCGCAGGTCGGTCAGCCCATTTTAATAACGTTTACGTTCATTTTGCTTGCCGCACTTGTGTTTTTGTTTATTTGCATGCCAGAAAGATTCTACGTTCTGCGCGTAGCAATAACAATTATAATTGCGGGCGCGCTCGGAAATCTTTACGACAGGCTGTTTGTTATACACCCCGCCGTAGGTGTGGGCAACGTGCGCGACTGGTTCGGCATAAATATGTTCGGGCATATGACGTACTGCAACCTTGCCGATTTCTGGATAACGATAGGCGTTGCGCTTGCCATAATAGATTTGCTGTTTTTTAACGAATATTCAGTATTTCCGCTTACCAAAAAGGCAAAGGCGGCGCAGGCGGCTCGCAAGGCAAAGGAAGACGAAGACGAGCTTGCAAAAAGCGGTAATGTTGAAAGTTCGGACAACGTAACGGAAACTGAAAGCCAAACGGCTGAATTACCGCCGAGTGAAGAAGTACGTACTGAAAAATCGGAAGCCCCCGAAAGCGGCGGTGAAGAAAGTGAATAGGCAAATTTTAACCGCGCGGAAAAACTATTCCCGCGCGGACGTGTTTTTAAGCGAAAATTTACAGGGCTTTACGCGTTCGGCGGCGGCTAAGCTGTTCGAAGGCGGAAACGTCGTTCGCGGCGGAAGGGCTTTAAAGCCTTCGCAGTCTGTTTGCGAAAACGACGAAATAACGGTTACTATTCCCGAAGCCGAAGAATGTGCGGCAAAGCCCGAAAACTTACCGCTTGATATCGTTTACGAAGACGGCGATATTGCCGTGGTAAACAAGCCGCAGGGGATGACAGTGCACGCCGGTAACGGAAATTACAGCGGCACGCTCGTCAACGCGCTGTTGTACAGGCTAGACAGTTTAAGCGGCATTAACGGCGTAATCCGTCCGGGCATAGTTCACCGCATAGATAAAGATACTTCGGGGTTACTCGTTGTTGCGAAAAACGACGCCGCGCATTTGGGGCTTGCCGCCCAGATAGAAAACAAAACCTGCCGCCGCACGTATATCGCGCTTTTGGAAGGTAAGTTAAAGGACGAGCAGGGTACGGTTACAACTTACGTAGGGCGCGACCCCGCAGACAGAATAAAGATGGCGGTAGTGCCGCCCGAAAAAGGCAAACTTGCAATCACAGACTACACAGTATTAAAGCGGTATGCCGAAGGCTACACGCTTTGCCGTTTCGATTTGCACACGGGCAGAACGCATCAGATACGCGTCCACGCAAAATATTTGGGACATCCCGTTGTCGGCGATCCCGTTTACGGACTTAAAAAACAGAAATTCAAGTTGGACGGTCAGCTTCTTCACGCGTGGAAGTTGCAGCTGACTCATCCCGTTAGTTTAAAAGAGCTTTCTTTCGAAGCGCCGTTGCCAGAATATTTTACCGCCGTGCTCAAAAAACTTACTGAAATATAAAGCATTTTCAACGCTTGCAAAACGTAAATTTAATTGTTATAATTATAGACATAAAACAAAGGAGAATTTTTATTATGTCAAGAAAAAGCGATAATACTCAAGGAACGCCGTCAGGCTACGGCTTGGTTAAATTGTGCGCATTCTGGGGCTTGGTAGTTTCTGGAATTGCATCGTGTCTTGCGTTCATCTTTGCAATTTTAAAGAAATGCGGAATTGAATTTACAGGACTTCAAAGGGTAATAACCGTTTGCAGTACCGTTGCGCAGATTGCAATAGGAATTGCGGCTATCATTGCAGGCTTTCACTATTTGCGCGGTAAAAGTAAGGTTTTAAAAGCGTTTTACTGGATTGCGGTGATACTGTTTATACTCGGTTTGGTCGGAATAAATATTTACAATTTTTAATAGGCATATAAAAACTCCCCGAAAAAATCGGGGAGTTTTTATATGCCGTTTTTCTTTACAATTTTTTGCGTTTAATATATAATAATAGACGTTTATGGCAAATCCACTTATAGCGATTGTCGGCAGACCGAACGTGGGTAAAAGCACTTTCTTTAACAAGGTCGTCGGCAAAAAAATTTCAATAACGGAAGATAAACCGGGCGTTACCCGCGACAGGCTTTATGCCGACAGCGAGTGGCGCGGACGGGCGTTCACTATAGTTGATACCGGCGGCATTGAAATGCGTTCGGAAGATACCATGTGGCGCGAAATAAAAAAACAGGCGGAAGTTGCCGTAGACACCGCAAACGTCATTTTGTTTTTCGTTGACGGCAGAGAAGGGCTTACTTCGTCCGATTACGACGTAGCCGAGCTTTTGCGCCGCAGTAAAAAACCGGTAATATTGGTTGTAAACAAAGTGGACGAGTATTCCGAAGATAAAGTTTTCGAATTTTATTCTTTGGGGCTGGGTGAACCGTACCCCGTTTCCGCCGAACACGGCACGGGCGTGGGCGACGTTTTGGACGAAGCCGTAAGCTGGTTTGAAAAGGGCGAAAACGTAGAAGACGAAAGTATTAAAATAGCCGTTGTCGGCAAGCCCAATGCAGGCAAAAGCAGTTTGGTTAACAGACTTTTGGGCTTTGAACGCTCTATTGTAACAGACATAGCCGGTACCACGCGCGACGCTATAGATACGCGTCTTAGCTACGGCGGCAAAGAATATACGATTATCGATACCGCCGGCATACGCAAAAAGAGCAAGGTTGAAGACGATATTGAATATTATTCGGTGCTTCGCGCGTTCGACGCGGTGCGCCGCGCAGACGTTTGCCTGCTTGTGGTAGACAGTACCGAAGGGCTTACCGAACAGGACACTAAAATTATAGGCTACGTTCACGAACAGGGCAAACCTTCGCTTATCGTAATGAATAAGTGGGATTTAATTGAAAAAGATACCAATACCATAAACAAGTTCGAAAGCAAGCTCAAAGAAGACTTAAAGTTTATGGACTATTTTAAGTCGGTATACATTTCTGCAAAGACGGGTCAACGTGCTGAAAAACTGTTTTCGCTTATAGACGAAGTTTACGCGCATGCAAATTTCCGTGTTGCAACCGGCACGCTAAACGATTTGATTTCCGATACGGTACGCGCCAACGAGCCGCCTTCGTACAACGGCAGAAGGCTTAAAGTTTACTATTCGTCGCAGGTTGCCGTTGCGCCGCCGACGTTTGTGCTAAAGGTAAATTCTTGCGATTTAATGCATTTTTCGTACGAGCGGTTTTTAGAAAACGCAATACGCAAAAATTTCGACTTTTCGGGTACGCCGATAAAATTGTTAATCAGGGAGAACGGTGAGCAATGAACTACAAAATTCTTTCGTTTGCCGATAACTGGTACTGGTTCGTTTTAGTGGCGTTAGCGGCTTATATTATCGGCTGTTTCAACTTTGCGGTATTTATTTCGCAGTTCAAAAAGAAAGATATCCGCAATAGCGGCAGCGGCAATCCGGGCGCTATGAATATGACGCGCACGTTCGGGCTTAAAATAGGAGCAATAAACTTTTTTTGCGACGTAATAAAGGGCGGCGTTCCCGTTCTCGTTTGCTGGCTTGTTTTCCGCGATTACGTCTTTGCCGGCACTGAAATTGTTGAAAACGGAGTTGTAACCGGCGGTTTTCTCGTTTCGGACCTTGCGCGTTATCTTTGCGGTGCGTTTATAATACTCGGGCACGTTTTTCCCGTCTTTCTCAAATTTAAGGGCGGCAAAGGCATTGCCGCAACAATAGGTCTGTATGCGTTTTCACTTCCGTGTGATATGTGGTGGTACTTTTTTATAGTATTTGTGCTTTGCATAGGCGTGCTTTTGTACATCATATTTACCGAATGGGGAAGTATGGGTTCGCTAATTGCAGTTGCCGGATTAACGGTTTTTCAGGCTATCGTTTTTGTTTTGCGGTACGAAAATAATTTGCTCAGCGGCTGGATGATATTTACTTTTATGATGATGCTGGGCATAAATTTGCTCACCTGGATCAGGCACAACACAAACATTTACAGACTGTTGCAGGGCGAAGAGCACCGAACGGTTGTGCGTAAGCATAAAAATAAAACTTAAAATAAAAAGTGCGGCGTGTGCCGCACTTTTTTTGTTTGGTATAAATATTTGGGATTTTTCACTGCGTTCAAAATGACGTTGTGTCGCCCTGAGCGTAAGCGAAGGGCCCCATGACAAAAACTTTTAAGAACTCTTTTTGTCGCTGTCGTCTATATCGTTTTCTTTGGAGTTTATAGAAAATTCTATTTTGGGGTTAACCTTCAAAAGCGCGTCGGTAAAATCACCGTACCAATCTTCTTTTACTGCTATAACCACAAACGAGTTGTCTTCGAAATGAACTGAAAGTTTGTTTATCTTTCTGTCGAGAACAACAGTTGAAATTTTTTCAATGTCGTATTTGCTTTTAATTATGCCGAAACTCGTTTTAAGCGTTTTGCCGTCAACCGAATAGTAGGACGAAAATAAAATACTCATAAGTATTACGAACAAAAGCACCGAAACGAGATACATAAGCGAGTAGCGCAAAATAGGGTAAACCGAATTTGCGGCGTCGCCTAAACCTTCTGCAAATACAAAATACGTGTTCACCGCAAAAGCCGCTACGGCAAGAGCGATACCTATGTATATAAAAATCTTTGTAATTTTCGAAAATTTGAATTTAAAAACTTTCATACAGCCATTATACCATAGCGGCGGAAAATTGCAACAAAAATAATTTCGCTTTTTTTACAACGGCTTTTAATTGCCATAAACACGGATTTTATGATATAATCAAAGCAACTTATATTTCCTGCGACTAATCTTTGACAAAAGGAGAACACACCGTGATAAAAATTATAAAGGGCGGCGTCTATTATACGGACGGCGGACTTTTAAAAGAAAACGTTGCTTTTATGGTTGAAAGCAAAAAACTGGCGGCGTGCAAAAATACGTTGTCGTACGGCGTTTTGAACGCACACAACAAGGGCGGCGAAAGCAACTTGAAAATAAGTTTCGATGCTCTCGCTTCACACGATATAACTTACGTTGGAATAATTCAAACGGCTAAGGCTTCGGGTCTTAAAGAATTTCCCTTGCCGTATACTCTTACAAACTGCCACAATTCGCTGTGCGCAGTCGGCGGAACCATAAACGAAGACGACCATGTTTTCGGACTTACCGCGGCTAAGCGTTACGGCGGCGAATTCGTTCCCGCAAATCTTGCCGTAATCCATCAATATATGCGTGAAATGCGCGCAACCTGCGGCTCGATGATACTCGGCTCAGACAGCCACACGCGTTACGGTGCGCTCGGTGCAATGGGCGTAGGCGAAGGCGGCGGCGAGCTTGTAAAACAGCTTCTTTGCCAAACTTACGATATTGCAAAGCCCCAAACGGTTGCAGTGTACTTAAAGGGCAAGCCGCAAAAGGGAGTTGGACCGCACGACGTCGCACTGGAACTTATTGCGGCGACTTTCAAAAAGGGCGTTTTAAAGAATAAAATTCTCGAATTTGTAGGGCCGGGAATTAAAAATCTTTCGGTTGATTTCCGCTTGGCGGTAGACGTTATGACTACCGAAACGGGCTGTCTTTCAAGCATATGGGAAACCGACGATGCCGTCCGCGAGTTTTATAAACTGCACGGCAGAGAAAATGATTTTAAGGAAATGCACCCCGCCGATCCCGCATATTACGACGGTGCGGTGGTAATAGATTTGTCGCGCGTTCAGCCAATGATTGCGCTTCCGTTCCATCCGTCGAACGCGTTTACGGTAAAAGAATTTAACGAAAACGCCGCGGACATTCTTGCCGAAGTTGAAAAGGCGGGCAAGGCTATTTGCAAAACTTTTACTCTCGGTCAAAATATTAAGGACGGACGCGTTCGCGTAAATCAGGCAGTGATTGCCGGTTGCGCGGGCGGAAGTTACGAAAATATTGCCGAAGCCGCTGAAATTTTGGGCGGCGGAACGGCGGTGGCGGAAGGGCTTTCGTTTAACGTTTACCCCCAGAGCCAACCCGTATTTAAGGCGCTCTGCGATAACGGTTACGTTTCTAAACTGCTGCCGGCTGGCGCGGTTGTAAAGCCCGCGTTCTGCGGACCTTGTTTCGGCGCTTGCGATACTCCCGCAAACAACGGTCTTTCCGTGCGGCACACTACTCGTAACTTTGAAAACAGAGAAGGCAGTAAGCCTGCGGAAGGTCAGCTTGCGGCGGTTGCGCTTATGGACGCGCGCACCATTGCGGCAACGGTTGCAAACGGCGGAATGATTACCCCCGCAACCGAAGTGGAGTACGTTAAGAAGATTAAAAAATATTACTTCGACAGTTCCGCATACGATAAACGCGTTTACAACGGAATTAAAAAAGCTGACAAAAGCGTTGAAGTTATCTGCGGACCGAATATTACCGACTGGCCCCGGCAGCCGCGGCTTGCACCGCATATTTTAATGAAGGCGGCGGCAGTTTTACACGACGAAGTTATAACCACGGACGAGCTTATTCCTTCCGGCGAAACTTCTTCGTACCGTTCAAATCCCGTGCGGCTTTCGCAGTTTACACTTTCAAGAAAAGACCCCGAATACGTTGCGCGCGCAACTGCGGTTAAAGAGTGCGAAGAGCAAAGGCTTGAAAAGGGTACGCTTGAAAGCGTTGAACAAGAGCTTAGCAAAGCCGGCGTAAAAATCAAGCCGGGAACGGCGTTCGGCAGTTTTGTGGCGGCTAAAAAAAT
>CAZQFP010000036.1:0-11373 GCA_964592605.1 uncultured Clostridia bacterium
GGGCGTTAAAATATCGCCGTGCGGCGTATGAAACACGCCTGCACGCGCACCCGTATGCTTATCGATATGTTGTAATTCGAATGAAAAATTTTTACTCATAGTATTAAACAAGCGTCTCCGAAGGAGAAAAAGCGGTACCGCTCTTTAACGGCTGTTTTGTATAAATCAAGAATTTTTTCTCTTCCAGTCATTGCCGCAACAAGCATTATTAGCGTGCTTTCGGGCAAATGAAAATTGGTTATAAGCGCATTTACACACTTGAATTTGTACGGCGAGTAAATAAATATCTGCGTTTCGCCAGAACAAGGCTTTATATAACCGTTTTCGTCTGCAACGCTTTCAAGCGTTCTTACCGAAGTAGTACCAACTGCGATAATGCGCCGACCTTCGCGCTTTGCCGCGTTAATTATTTCAGACGCGCTTTCGGAAACTTCGTAGTATTCAGAGTGCATTTTGTGGTCGGTAATTATATCTTCTTTTACCGGTCTGAACGTTCCCAAGCCTACGTGAAGCAACACTTCGGCAACCAAAACGCCTTTTGCTTTCAGTTTTTCAAGAAGTTTGGGGGTAAAATGAAGCCCTGCCGTAGGCGCCGCCGCCGAGCCTTCAACTTTTGCGTAAACAGTCTGATAGCGGTTTTTGTCCTGTAGTTTTGCCTTTATATACGGCGGAAGCGGCATCGAGCCGAGCCGTTCCAAAATTTCTTCGAATATTCCGTCGTATTCGAACTTAACGATGCGTTCGCCGCTTTCGGTTATACCTTCCACCGTCAGCGAAAGCTCGTCCGAAACGGTAATTTTTTTACCGACCGTACACTTTTTGCCCGGTTTAACAAGCACTTCCCATCTGTCTTTTTCAAGGCGCTTTAATAAAAGCACTTCCACCGCGCCACCGTTTGCCGTTTGCGCGTACAGCCTTGCAGGCAAAACTTTCGTGTTGTTTACTACAAGCACGTCGCCCGCGTTAAGATATTCGTAAATATCTTTGAAAATTTTGTGTTCGACTTTGTCTTTTTCTCTGTCGTAAACGAGCAGGCGCGAACTGTCTCGCGGTTCGGCGGGAGTTTGCGCAATTAACTCTTCGGGCAAGTCGTAATAAAAATCTGATTTTTTGTACTGCATTTCAGTCCTTATCGAAAAGTGAAATCTGCGCCCGCTGTTTTTCGGTCATAGTATAGCCCAAGTGTTCGTAGCCGCCGCGGAGTATCATTCTGCCGCGCGGAGTACGCGAAATAAATCCGAGTTGCAACAGATATGGTTCGTAAACGTCTTCTATTGTGCCTGCGTCTTCGTTTATGGTTGCCGCCAGCGTTTCAAGTCCTACGGGTCTGCCGTCAAACTTTTCAATCATTGCGCGGAGCAACGCTCTGTCCACTTCGTCAAGTCCCAGCTCGTCCACTTCCATTTTACCGAGCGCATACTTTGCGTCTGAAAGCGTAACAACCGTGTTTTTATTTATTGTGGAAAAGTCGCGCACGCGCTTTAACAGTCTGTTTGCAATTCTGGGAGTTCCGCGCGAACGCTTTGCAATTTCGTTTGCGGCTTCATCCTGTATTTCTATTCCCAAAGTATTTGCACTGCGAAGTACTATTTCTTTAAGCTCTTCGGGCGAATACATTTCAAGGCGGCAGATTATACCGAACCTGTCGCGCAAGGGGTTTGCTATCATTCCTGCGCGCGTAGTAGCGCCGATAAGCGTGAATTTTTTAAGTGAAAAACGAATATTGCGTGCACTGGGACCTTTGCCCACGATTATATCGAGTGCGTAGTCTTCCATTGCGGAGTAGAGTATTTCTTCCACG
This sequence comes from uncultured Clostridia bacterium, assembly GCA_964592605.1. GTDB lineage: Bacteria > Bacillota > Clostridia > Christensenellales > Borkfalkiaceae > Coproplasma. Next base: position 1,802 of record CAZQFP010000036.1, read on the forward strand.
CTGTGGTTTAAGCGGTGAATTTCGTCTATAAAAAGCACGTCGCCGTCGTTTAAATTGGTGAGTATAGCCGCCAAATCGCCGCTACGCTCTATTGCGGGCGCGCTTGTCATTTTTAACTGCCCGCCCATTTCGTTGGCGATTATGTGCGCGAGCGTGGTTTTGCCGAGACCGGGCGCACCGTACAAAAGCACGTGCTCTAAAACTTCGCCGCGCTGTTTTGCGGCGGACATATAAACTTTTAAATTTTCCTTTACCTTACTCTGACCAACGTACGCTTCAAGCGTTTTGGGGCGCAACGCGTTTTCTTCCACGTCGTACTCGCCTTTCGTGCTTGTTACAAGCCTGTCGCTATCCGGAGTAAATTCTTCGTCGTCAAAAAACATTTAGTACATTCCTTACATTGATTGCAGTGCAAAACGAATAACGTCTTCTATTTCGGTCGCGCCGTTCTGCTTTGCGCGTAAAATTGCCTTTTCGCTTTCCGAGCGGGTAAAGCCCAAAGTCATAAGCGCGACTATTGCATCGTCGTCGCCAACCGAAGGCATTACAGGCGCACCGCCCGCTGTTTGCGCGGAAAATTCCGTTGCCGAAACTTTTTCTCTCAGTTCCAAAATAATGCGCTCGGCTGTCTTTTTGCCCATACCCTTCACTGCCGAAAGCCGCTTTATATCGTTTGTGGCGATTGCCGCGGCGACGTCGCCGGCGCTGAGCGAAGAGAGCACGGCTATTCCCATTTTCGGACCTACGCCCGAAACTGAAATCAGCTTTAAAAACATTGACTTTTCTTCAAGCGACGAAAAGCCGAAAAGCGTTATGCCGTCTTCTTTAACCTGCATATACGTGTAAACTTCGCCTTCGGTTTTGCCGTACAGCTTTTCGTACGCCGAACCCGAAACGTTCACTTCGAACCCCACGCCGGAAGATGAAACCATTAGCGCAACTTCGGGCGAAAGTTCTATAATTTTACCCTTTAAATAACCTATCATAATTACCTTTAATTTCCGCCTATCTTATTCCGAAAAGTTTCCCGAAGCGCGACGTGTGCGCATGGCACAAGGCAACCGCCAAAGCGTCGGCGGCGTCGTCAGGGCGGGGAATTTTATTCAAATGCAAAAGCGAAGTTACAACGTGCATCATCTGCACTTTGTCCGCCTTGCCGTAGCCGGTGAGCGACTGTTTTATTTGGTTGGGAGTGTATTCATACAGCTTGCCGCAATACTTTATGCATGTTAAAAGCATAACTCCCCTTGCGTGCGCAACCGGAATACCCGTGGTTATATTCTTTGAAAAAAACAGCTCTTCCACGGCAATTTCTTCGGGCTTGAATTTAGTCAAAATTTTGTTTACGCCTTCTTCCAGCATTGCAAGGCGAACGGGAAGGCTTTCTTCCTTAGGCGTTAAAACTACGCCGTAATCAACCGCAACGCAATCGTCATTTTTAAGTTTTTCAACGACCCCGTAACCCATGGTTGCAAGCCCGGGATCAAGCCCTAAAATTATCATTGCTTTTATTGTAATTTAAATTGAGAAATATGTCAACTCATTGAAATTTTTTTATTATTAAACGGCTTATCAGCACTTTGCGTAAGCATTTGTCTTTAAACTGCATTATTATAAAAAAGCCGCCGCGTTAAATAACACGGCGGCTTATTGAAAATTATTTATAACTTTCGGCTAGTTTTTTGAAAGCGGGCAAAGAGCGGTCAATTGTTTCAGGCGCAACACAATACGAAATGCGCGCGTAACCTTTGCAACCGAAGTCGTCGCCGGCAACAATTAAAATTTCATACTTTTTGGCTCGTTCGCAAAAAGCGTTTGCGTCAGGTTCGGGCGATTTTACAAACATATAAAACGCGCCGTCGGGCTTAACAACTTCAAAGCCGTAACAGGTAAGCGCCTTGTAAAGTTTATCGCGGTTGTTTTTATAGACGGAAATATCGGAACAGCTTCCGCAAACTCTTTTTATCAGTTGTTGAAACAGTGCAGGCGCGCAAACGTAACCCAATGCCCTACCCGCACCGCAAACACCTGCGTAAACTTCACGCCACTCATCCATTTTGTTGTTTACGGCAATATAACCTATTCGTTCTCCGGGGAGCGAAAGCGCTTTGGAATACGAGTAACAAATTATACTGTTTGCGTAAAAGTCCGTGATATACGGCACCCTAGCGCTTTTATCGTACACAAGTTCGCGGTACGGTTCGTCCGAAATTAAATACACGGGCTTGCCAGTTTTTTGCGAATGCGCTGAAAGGCAGGCGCACAGTTTTTTTACCGTTTCTTCGCCGTAAACAACGCCGGAAGGATTGTTCGGCGAATTTATAATTACGGCTTTTGTATTATCGCTAAGCGCGCTTTCAAGTTTTGTAAAATCTATCTGGAAAGTATTTTTTTGACTTTCAACTGCAACGAGTTTACCGCCCGCATTTTCAACAAACACTTTGTATTCGGGGAAATACGGAGTAAACACTATTACTTCTTCACCACCGTTTAAAAGCGCATTTAAAGTTATGCACAGCGAAGCCGCCGCGCCGCAGGTCATATAAATGCAATCTGCGGTTAAATTAGATTTCGACTTTGAATTTATATATTCGGCTATGGTTTTGCGCACCGAATAATCGCCCTGTGCCGAAGTATAGCCGTGCAACGCAACCGGATTGCTTGTCGATATAATTTCGGTTAAAGCCGCAGTAACTTCGGGCGGCGGCGGTACGTTTGGATTTCCCAGAGAAAAATCGTACACGTTTTCTTCGCCTATTTCGGCTTTACGCACCTTGCCGTATTCGTACAATTCTCTTATTGCCGAGCGCACCTTGCCTAAGTTCACGTTTTTTTCGTTTAACATAACTATACTCCTTAGGCTATTATACCACCAGCAATTTTTTTTGACAACAAATTTTAAGTGCGGCAACAATCCGTTACCGCACTTAAATTCAACCCGTTAAATCTTTTCTGAAATTTTCCATTATTCGGTTCTCTATTCGGGAAACCTGCACCTGCGAAACTCCGAGCATCGTCGCAACTTCGCTCTGCGTCATATCGCGGAAATACCGCAAAATTATTACCTTTTTTTCGCGTTCTGGCAGGCTGTCTATCGCCGTTTTTAGTTGCAACGATTCTATTATGTCTTCCTGCCTGTCTTCCACCGGCAGTTTTTCCAAAAGTTCCTGTCCCTTTTCATCCTTGTACTCGCCCTGATTGTAAATTGAAACAGGCATTCGCGTTGACCCCATGGTAAACACTACTTCGCTTTCCGGCATATTAAACTTTTCTGAAATGGCTTTTACAGTCGGTTGAAAACCGTGTTCCGCCGAATAGCTTTCAATAAATCTGTTAATTTCCTTTGCGGTGCTCTTTATTGCGCGCGATACCTTTATACTGCCGTCGTCGCGCATAAAACGCTTTATTTCACCGGCTATCATTGGCACTGCGTACGTTGAAAAACGCACGTTGAAACTTTCGTCAAAGCCGTTTATGGCTTTTAGAAGCCCCATGCCCGCAAGCTGATACAAATCGTCGTATTCAACTCCTTTGTTAAGATAGCGGCGAACAATACTCTTTATTAAATTGTTGTTCTGCAAAATAAGTTCTTCCTTAGCCGCCGCATCGCCTTGTTTTGCTTTGCGTATAAGGTCGTTCGTCTGTTCGACGTCAAGCATTCTCCACTTCCGCTTTAAAACTTTTTGACATATAAACGACCGTGCCTTCGCCGCTCTTGGAATTTACCTTGAATTCGTCCATAAACGTCTGCATTATGGTAAAGCCCATGCCCGAACGCTCGTCTGACGGAGCAGAAGTAAAAAACGGCTGAACGGCTTTGCCGACGTCGTCAATTCCGCGCCCCGCGTCGCTGACTTTTATATGTAAAGTTTGGTCTTCGATTTCGCACTCAACCGTAACAAGCCCCAAATTGCCCTTGTATGCGTGAACTGTGCAGTTTGTAACCGCTTCGGAAACAGCCGTTTTTACGTCCGACAGCGCGGAAAGCGACGGATTTAATTCCAGACAGAACGCCGCAACGGCGTCCCTTGCAAAAGCCTGATTGCGCGGAAGCGAATAAAATTGAAGTTTTAAGTAATTTTTTGTCATTTTAGTTTCCTTTACTCCGCCTTAGGTATGAGCGAATATATACCGCTTAAATTTAAAATTTTGTCCGCAGACAAGTTAGGCTTTTCAACGCAAACGGGAATTGCCAGCCGCGAAGCCTTTTTGTATCTGCCGATTAAAAAACCTATGCCGGTGGAGTCCATAAACGCCACTTCCGAAAGGTTTATTACGATTTTTTTTGCGTTTGAATTTTCGTCGATAAGTTTATCGCATTTAACGCGCGCCGTCTGCGAAGCGCATTCGTCCATTTCGCCGGATAGAGCTATGTATAAAACTTTATCGCGCATATACCCCGATACTACCATTTGTCTTTCTCCGTGGTTTTTTAAAAATATTACTACGCGCCCGAGTGAAAAATTTGTAAAAAAAAAGCGAACAAAACAATGCTTTGTCGCTTAATTTTTACGTTTGACTTATTGAAATTGATTTAATTTTTTTTAAATAGTTGCTAAAATATTATAAAGGGCTTAGTTCTTTAATTTTCGCACCTATACCAACCGAACCTGGCTGCGCTCCGGCGATTACACTATCCCAAGGAATAACTGTGCGTTGACGGTTTCAAACGGGGGGAACAGGGACGGAGCGATTTTCTGGTATGCGGTGCGGCCCGCGCTTCAACTTAAAAAAGTTGCAACACAAAACTTAACGTGTTAATATCTGTGCATAAGGGCAAACGTTTTTTATTTTTCGCACCGCTGCGCTCCGGCAATTTCCATGTCGCCTGGCGCTCTTACGCGCTCATGGCTAGCAGTGAAAATTCTGTCGGTGATACTTACGATTGGTTATCGGTACGGCCCGCGCATGAACTCACCTGCGTTTGTCATTCTGAACGAAGTGAAGAATCCCAAGAGATGTTTCGCTTACGCTCAACATGACAAGAAAAAAACAGGTTTACCGGTATTTGATTTGTCTAAGGACAATCAAACAGAATTGTTATGAGTTGAAGGGAACTTTGTCCTGCCTTGCTTTGTTGCATGGCGAATTTGACCGTCCTTGCGGTAACGGCGTATAAAGATACGCTTTTACTCGCGTTAGCTTATTTCTAGGCGGGCAGGTCGCCCCCTTTCGGGGGCTTAAATTTAAAAATAAAAGCGGCGTGTGCATTTGGCACACGCCGCAACTTTTTCTTAATCTTTATTTTCTTCGGAAGACTGCGCTTCGGTTTCTGTCGTTGTCTGTTCAACGGTTTCTGCCGTTTCGCTCTCTTTTTCTGGCGCAGGTTTTTCCGCGGGTTCAGTCGGAGTATTCGTTGCAATACCCACAACGTCGTCAACGGGCAATGAAAATGCAATTCCCTGTCCTTCAGATTTAAGTCCAGCCTGCTGATAAATTGCGTGCAATACCGCATCCTTTATGTCTGCGGTAACGAGTATCATAACAATTTCTTTATCGGGCTGAATGGTAATGTGGAAAAACTGTTCGGCTTCTTTATTCGCCGTGCCCCTTGCGTGCAACACAGTGCCGCCGCGAGCGCCGGCTTCCTTTGCCGCTTCCATAACGAGTTCCGAAAAGCCCGAATTTACTATACAGAAAACCGCTTCGTACCCAGTCATTTATTTATTCTCCTTAACTACCATTTTATTGTTGCTTAAAAAGCCGTAAATCAGCGTTCCTATAACGCTTGTAAGCGGAATTGTAAACGCAATACCCTTGCCGCCCTTTATAGATTTGAACTTTTCGTCGAGCGCGGACAACGCTTCAGAAAGTTTACCTTCCCTGATAACACTGAAAATTACCGTCTTTTCAACATCTGTCAAGCCGAGATAACCTAGCATTTTTGCGTTTGCGGTGCCGCGACCCAACGACATAACCTGTAAATTTACGTCGAACGACTGCAATAGGTCGGCGTAATAGTCGGCTTTTACTTTATCGACTACGGTTATAAGCAGTTTAAGTTTTTCAACCGAAACGGAATGTTGCGGCTGTTTTTGCTTTGAAGCGCGCTTTTTTTCTGCTTTATGCGCGATTTTTTTAAGCGGTTCTTTTTTACGTTTTGCCGCACCGTTTGTTTTTTCTGTCATATTTTACCCTATTTGAAATAGATAATCTGCTCGTCGTCAGCCGAAAGAATGCGCTTCATAGCAATTCTTGAACGCACCTTTGCCGACATTACTGCCTTGAAACCGAGTATCTGAATAGTTATAAGCGGCGTCATTGCAACCATTGCAACTATGCCGAACGCGTCCGACATTATATTTCCGCCGAGCGCGGCGCACGCACCTATCGCAAGCGGCAGAATAAAGCCCGAAGTTAAAGGTCCGCTGGCAACTCCGCCCGAGTCGAACGCTATCGCCGTATAGACCTTTGGAACGAAGAACGAAAGCCCCAAAGATATTAGATAGCCGGGTATCAGATAATACAACAGCGAGAATGGTTCAGGGACAATCATTCTTATGATAGAAAGACAGATTGAAATTCCCACCGCTACCGAAAGCGCAATAAGCATTTCCAGCTTTTTAACGCCGCCGTTGGTTACGCCTTCAACCTGTTTGTTGAGAACGTGCACGGCAGGTTCGGCTAAAACGGCTACCGCACCAAGCACAAAGCCTATTACGGCAAGCACAGTGGGGTCAAATTCGGCTATTTGCTGTCCGAGCTTAAAGCCGACGGGCATAAAGCCGACTTCCACCGCCACCAAAAATATTATAAGTCCCACAAACGTGTAACCTATACCTATTGCTATTTGAATGAGTTTCTTTTTAGGCAGTTTCAATACCGTAAACTGCAAAATAAGGAAAAATACGATTATGAGCAACAACGCTTCGCCGACGTTAAGGAACGTATCGAGCGTTATATCGCCAAACGAAGCAAGCGCGTGTTCAACCGAATAGTCTGCAAGTTCGTATTCGGGAGTGCCCGACGACATCATGGCAAGCGCCATTACCGCAAGCATAGGTCCTATGGAACAGAGCGAGATAAGACCGAAACTGTTTTCGGAAGAATGTTTACCGCCGACAGTTGACGAAATACCAACGCCGAGCGCCATTATAAAAGGTACTGTAATAGGTCCCGTTGTTACGCCGCCTGAATCGAACGCAATGCCGAGAAAACCGGCATGGCTTTCCATAAGTACTGCGCAAAGGGCAAACAGCATCATATAAAAGAACATTAAAAGTAGCGACAAATCTTTGTGAAATACTATTTTTAATACGGCAATTACAAGGAAAAGTCCTACGCCTACGCCTACTGTTGCTATAAGCGCGGTTGAATTTATTACTTTTTCAACCTGCGACGCCAGCACGGAAAGGTCGGGTTCGGCAACCGTAATGAGCACGCCCATTAAAAAGCATACGGCAATTAACACTATAACTTTTTTAGACTTCGTTAAACCGATACCTGCTTGCTCGCCCATAGGCGTCATTGCAAGGTCTGCGCCGAGATTGAAAAGCCCTATTCCGAAAATAAGGAATACGGCGGAAACTGCAAACGCAACAATTTCGGTAACCGTTAAATTTGCAATCGGCGTTGCCGCGATTATAAGAACGATAGCCGTTACGGGAAGTACGGAAATCAACGATTCTTTAATTTTTGAAAACAGCGCTTTGCCCATAATACTCCGTTTTTACGTTGAATTTTTTATTTATATATTTATGATAACATATATTTTTATGTTTTTCAACAAGATAAACGTTAAAAATATTGCAAAAATAAGCAACAGCCGCACTAAATACAGTGCGGCTTTAATTGGAGCAGGTGACGGGAGTCGGACCCGCCGAAATCAGCTTGGGAAGCTGACGCCATACCGATAGGCGACACCTGCGTTACTATTCGATTTCTCCCGTGGTGCCGGTAGTACCTTCGGTGGCTACGCACGAACCCTACCAAAACCAACTAGCGAAGCTGACGCCATACCGATAGGCGACACCTGCGTTAAATTTTTTGTACAGCTAATATATCATATTTTATTTTAAAAGAAAAGCGTAAAAACGTTTATTACAAAAATTTTTGCCGATTTTTATTTTTTGCAGGTTAAACAATGCGCCAAATGACAACAATCTATGCGGAGGCTTATAATGAACCCTATTAAAGAAAAAAGCAAATCGCTTGAAAACAACTTTTTACCGCTGAAAAAGATGTACCCGAAAAGTTACAACAAGTTAAAAACTTCTCCCTACACAAAAACGCGCGTAATACTTATGAACGGCACGGAATTCGAATCGCAGTGGTTTATGCACCAATTCGCCAGGCACTGCGACGAACCCGAAATTGTTGCCGCGCTTGCCGTAGTACGCAGGCAGGAACAGCAACAGCAAAAGCGCATAAGCTGTTTAAAGCCGATTAACGAAAGCATATTGGAAACTACAGTTGCATACGAACAACTTGCAATAGATTTAACGGCTGTTCTGGCTAAACACGATACCGACGAAACGAATATCAAGGCATTGAACTTTGCACTATTGGAAGACTTTGACCACCTTTACCGTTTTGCAAATCTTCTTAAAATGGACAAAGGCGAAGACGCGGACGTTCTTGTAGGCAAATATACCGAAATTATGCCCGGCCGCCCCACCATTGCCGAACACCGCTTCCCCGCGGACGACATTAAAAAGCATATGGTTGCGGAAAAAGCCGACCTGTATTCCAAACTTGTTGCAAGCACGATTACGGCAGCCGAACAGCAGACTATGAACTACTATATGAACATTGCCCAGTGGTACAAAAACGATTTGGGTAGAAAGCTGTACGCCGAAATTGCAATGATTGAAGAAGCGCACGTTTCGCAGTACGAAAGTTTGAAAGACCCCAATCTTTCGTGGTTGGAGCAATGGGTTATGCACGAATACTGCGAGTGCTGGCTGTACTACTCCGCTATGCAGGACGAAAGCGACGAAGCTATCAAAAAGATATGGACGGAACACTTTAAAATGGAGGTTACCCACCTTAAAGTTGCGGCTAAGCTCCTCAAAAAATTTGAAAACAAGACTTTTGAAAGCGTGTGCGGCACGGGCGAGTTCCCCCAGCTTTTAAAACTCGGCGGAAATAAAGAGTATATTAGAAAGGTTATAGCAAACACCATTTACCTTACTGCGGACAACACGCAGAAAAAGCCCGATTACAAGGACGTTAAAAAGCTTCCCGACAGCCATAGATATTTCGATTATCAGAAATATCTCTCCGGCGATCCCGAGAGAAACCCCTCTCACCTCGTTATAAAGAAAGCCATAGAGAAGCTTGGACAGGATTACAGATATCAGGACAGCGAGCACCCGATTAAGGATTTGAGAAACCGTAAGAAAGATAACGTAAATATTGCAAGAACGAAATAATTTATTATAAAAGCGCAACCGCTTATTTGCGGTTGCGCTTTTCGTCTTTTACAAACTGCTTTAATTCTTTAAACATTGCTTTTTCGCCTTTATCCTTCAAAAGCGTTAAAAAGTATTTTAAGTTTTCGCCCGTTTTTTCGTGCATTGCCGTTTTATCAGTCTGGTTTTCGTAGTATGCGAGAGGTCCGGCGTTAGTGT
>CAZQFP010000037.1:0-11105 GCA_964592605.1 uncultured Clostridia bacterium
GCGACGTCGTTTCGGGTGTTATGAGCTTTGAGGAAATGGACGGAATGATGTACAAAATCGAAGGCGAAGATTTATACCTTATAGGTACTTCCGAACATTCCATGATAGGCAGATTTATGGGAACGGTAGTTCCCGAAAGCAAACTTCCGCAAACTCTTACTTCGTATTCGCCCTGTTTCAGAAAGGAAAAGGGTGCGCACGGACTTGAAGAGCGCGGAATTTACCGTATTCACCAGTTCGAAAAGCAGGAAATGATAGTTATCTGCCGCCCCGAAGAGAGTAGTGAATGGTACGAAAAACTTTGGAATTACACCGTTGAACTGTTTGTTTCAATGGAAATCCCCGTTCGTCAGCTTATATGCTGTTCGGGCGATTTGGCTGATTTGAAGTATAAGAGTTGCGACGTGGAAGCGTGGAGCCCCCGCCAGAAGAAATATTTTGAAGTGGGAAGCTGTTCGAACCTTACCGACGCGCAGGCAAGAAGACTTAATATAAGATACAAAAACGAAAAAACGGGCAAAAACGAGTATTGCCATACCTTGAACAATACCGTTGTTGCGCCCCCCAGAATGCTTATAGCCTTCCTTGAAAACCACTTGCAGGCGGACGGTTCGGTTTACATTCCGCCCGTACTCCGTCCGTATATGGGCGGCAAAGAAAAAATCCTTCCTAAAAAATAACGAAACGTGAAAGGTTTCATTATAGCAATAAAAATCAATCGGCGCGTGCTTTGGCACGCGCCGATTTTTGTCATACTGAGTGAAACGAAGTATCTTGTTTTGCTAATAAAAAATTCTTACTATTGTAAGAATTTAACAAATTTAGTTTTTTCCGTTTTATAATCTTGCTATCAAATATAACGGAGAAATTATATGATTAAAGAATGTTGGAGTTGCTGTAAGTATAAAGCATACTTTACAAAAGGCTTTTGGAAGTTTGACAAAGAAAAAAACGGTAAATGCGATTTGCAAAAAATTGTAGTTGATAAACACAGTTGTTGCAAACAGTGGTGCAGTAATGAAATACGCAGAAAAATGCGCAGGGAAATTGCTTTAAAAGGTTTAATTGAAACGCTTAAAACGCTTGCCGAAGTAAATCAAATAATACTTGACGAAAACGAAGAAAACAAAATAAATCCGTTACCGCCGTCGCGTAGAAAATTGTAATAAAAGAGATTCTTCACTGCGTTCAGAATGACACCCACTCAGTCATTCTGAGCATTAGCGAAGAATCTCCAATTTTATAAAAGCGAGTTGTTCTTTTTCAATAATTTTTTGAATTTTTTTGCGGTGAAGTAAGGAAGTTTAAACTTGTTTTTTCTGAGTTTTGCAAGGCTTGCTACCGTAAACCGCTTTTCAAGCGCAAGATAAAGCACGATATTTTGCTTCAATTCCAAATCGAAATTTATAAGATTTTCATCGTCGATTTTCTTTTTGCGTATTGCAAGCATTGCCGCCATATAAAAGCAGGTCAGTTTTAAAAGCAACGTTTCAAACGCAAGGGAGTAGACTTCGTGCGGAAGTTTATGTTTTTCCTTGCCGAATTCTTCTACGGCGGATTTTAATGCGTTTTGCTCGTTTTCGGAATATACTTGCGGCTGGTTTGCAAATTCAAAGGGCTTCGTCTGCGTTTTATAAGCGCTTTTTGCGGAAATTATTGCAATAATTTGCACCGTGCCCGTATCAAAACGGCGCATGCTTTTCAAAAATTGCGTTTTAAAGCAAAAACCGCCGTCAAAAGCAACAACGTCGGCGTCGCAACCGCCAAGCTCGCCTAAAAAGGTTTGCGTATCTTTAAGCGTAAAAGTGCGGTCAAAAATTATTGTAAATTTTCCCGAAGCGCGTTTCAATACAGCTTTCAGTTCGTCGCCTTCTGCAATTTCTAAAATTTCGTAATCTTCGCCGAGTGGTTGCTCGCATTGCGCACCCGCGCTCAGCAAAACAGTTAAAATACGTTTCATAGTTTAATAAAATTATATAACTTGTCTGCGTTAAAGTCAATAAAGCCTGCGGCGGTTAGTTGCTCTTTTTATACTGCCGTGTTATAATAAATGCAATGAAATACGTGTTTTTTGACATAGAATGTGCAAGCGTGTACAAGAATTGCGCCAAAATATGCGCTTTCGGCTACTGCGTTTGCGACGAGCATTTTCAAATATTAAAAAAGAAAGATTTGCTTATAAATCCGCGCGGTAAATTCGATTTAACGGACAGAAAGGGCAGAAAGGGAATAGTACTTCCTTATAACTATGCGGATTTTAAAAAATATCCGCCGTTCTATCATTATTACCCCGCAATAAAGGAGCTTTTGGAAGCCGAAGATACGTTAGTCGTAGGGCATGCGGTGCTAAACGACGTTAAGTATTTGAATTTGGAAACGCGCCGCTTTAAACTTCCGTCTTTCAACTTTAATTTTATTGATACCCAAATGCTTTTTATGTCGTATATGAACGACTTTACAAGGCAGTACGGACTGGAAGAAATAGCCGAAAAACTTAAAGTGCGCTATACGCCGCACCGCGCCGCCGAAGACGCTTACGCAACTTCGCGCATACTTTGTGCAATGTGCAGAAAAAAGAAGTGCAACGTTGAAAAACTTTTGGAACTTTACGGCTTTACGGCAGGCAAAATAGAAAACTATGCAATCAGCGGCACGCAGTCTACGGCTTACAAGCAATACATAAAAGAAAAGAACAGAATTAAAAACGCCCGTGCGCGCGCCAGAATTAAATTCAATAATAAACTTTTAAGAATGAAGCCGCATGAAGGTAAATTGAACGGCGTTGCGTTCACGTTTACTCGTGTTATAGAAGACGATATAAAAATTTCAATTCCGCTCTTAGATAAAATATATGCCGCGGGCGGTACGTATACGCGCGATACGGAGTGTTGCAAATACTTTGTACGCGCCGAAGAAGATACATCAACGCGCTTTAACGAAGCGCAGGAAGACGAAAAAATTAACGTTATTGATTTGAACGGTTTACAGGAGCTTTTGCAATGAATTTGCCCGCCGACTTTGAAAACGCAATGAAAGCCCGGCTCGGCGAAAATTATCAAAAATTTTTGCAAAGCTATGCTAAGCCCGCGGAAAAGGCAATAAGGGTAAACACGCTTAAAATTTCAACCGAAGAGTTTGAAAAAAATTCGCCGCTCGCGCTCGAAGGCAATGTGCCTTGGGAGCAAAGCGGCTTTTACGTTTGCGGTGAAGGTTTGGGCAAAACGGTTGAACACGCCGCAGGCGCATACTACGTGCAGGAGCCTTCGGCAATGTGCGCCGTTCCCGAGCTTGAAATAAAACCCGATGAACGCGTGCTGGATTTGTGCGCCGCCCCGGGCGGAAAAACTACGCAAATCGCAGCATATATGCGGGGCAACGGCGTGCTTGTTTCAAACGAAATCGACCACGACCGAAATATAATCTTGCAGAGAAATATCGAAAGGTGCGGCGTGAAAAACGTTATAGTAACGTGTGCCGAACCCGCCGATATGGCAGGTATTTTTCAAAACTATTTTGATAAAATTCTTGTGGACGCACCGTGTTCGGGCGAAGGTATGTTCAAAAAAGAGCCGAACGCCATTCCCGAATGGAGCGTTGAAAACGTAAAAACGTGCGCGAAAAGGCAGGCGCACATTCTGGACTGCGCCGACAAAATGCTTGCAGGCGGCGGCAGACTTGTTTATTCAACGTGTACTTTTTCAAAGGAAGAAGACGAAGAGCAAATTGAAAGTTTTTTGAAATTGCACCCCGAATATACGCTTTTAAAGGTAAAAAAACTGTACCCGCACGAAGTTCGCGGCGAAGGTCATTTTTGCGCCGTGCTTGAAAAGCGCGAAGGAGTGCGTAGCGATTTAAAACTTTGTAAACCAACGCGCGAAGAAAATTTAAAACTTTACCGCGAGTGGGAAGCTCAGACGCTTAATATAAAAATTCCGAATATAGCGCGCGATAAAGACGCGCTGTACGCGATATTCGAAGGCGCGCCCGAAACCGACGGTTGGGCAAAACAAAAAGTTTTTTGCCGCGGCAAAGGCGGAATTTATATCGGCTCTGATAAAGACGGCAAGCGGTTCGAGCCTTCGCACAGGCTTGCAACGTGCCTTAAAGCCGACGAAGTGAAACGCATAGAAGTGGACGAAAAGACGGCGCTTAGCTATTTGCGCGGATTGACGTTTGAATGTCCGCCGACTGAAAAGGGTTGGCGCGTAGTAACGCATAACGGACTTCCGCTCGGTTGGTGTAAAGCAAGCGGCGGAGTTGCCAAAAACCATCTTCCCAAAGGTTTAAGAATTTAACCAGTACTTGTCATTCTGAACGCAGTGAATAATCTCACCGGTTATATAACAAAATTAAAGCCGCCGACGCAAATTTGCGTCGGCGGCTTATTTATTACTGTAAATTATTCGCCGTCTGTGCCTTCGGTTGTTTTACCGTCGGTTTCGGGCTGTTCGTCAGCTTCAACTTCTTCTGCAGAAGTTTCTTCCGTAACGTTTTCCGTAGCTTCGGGTTCTTCCGCAGGAGCTTCTTCAACGGGCTGAACGCTTTCGTCTTCAGCCGACTGTTCGTCTGGCTGAGTTTCGGGTTCGTCTTCAGGCAGTTGCTCGTTTTCAACAAGGTGCAACTTTCTTATATAGCGCTGGCGCTTGCGGTAGTTGTTTTTAGCCGTCTGCTTTTCGCTCTTTTTGCGCTTAGCTTTCTTTAAAGTGTCCTTCAAAAGAAGCGATATAAGCGTTATAAGCAATGCCACAACAAGCACTATCGAAGCAACGTAAAGCCAGATGTTGGAATCGTTCGTCGTATCGTCGTCGTTATCATCGTCGTTGCCGTCGTCAGCGGTACTGCGGTCAATCGTCTTGTCAACGGGAGTGTAGTCGGCAAATATCGAGAACATTCCGTTATCTTTAATCTTAAGGAAGGAAAGCGTTTCGGTTTGATCGCTTATCTTGAATTCGTAGCCGAGCTCGCCGTCATCCGCCGTTTCCATATTGAAGGGCGAATAAGCCGCCGAATCGTACAGAGTGTAGGTATAGTATTCTGCTTTTTCGTACTTAGCTTTTACTGCGTCAACTTCGGCTTGCGTAAGCGTTCCGTCTGTAACAAGTTGCTTAGCAAGTTCTTCGTAGTATGCAATGCTGTGCTCGCCGTCTTCGGTAACGTTGTCGCCGAGAAGTTCGGTGTACGCTTCAGTAATACGCTCAACGTAAGTGTTAAGGGGAGAACTGCTATCGTTTGATGCCCAGTCCGAAGCCGTAAAGTACGAGTAATCGAACGCAACCGCACCGCTTTCGTACACGCCGTCGTCGTTAATGCCTATGCTGTCGCGCGCGCCGCTCCAAAGTTCAAGGCGGTAGCTCTTGTCGTTTTCTCCGGTGTAAAGGAAGAAGTTTACAATAACCCAACCGTCCGCACTGTTTGCGCAGTCGTCTGCGGTAACTTCAAATTCGTATTTTTCTTCAATGCCGGTATATTTTGCGTACTGAATATCAAAGTTGTTAACTTCAACGCCGCGTTCGATATCGCCGTCGGAGTTCTTAACAAGGTAGTAGTAAACGCCGTTAACGTACTGATAAATGTTTTCGTTTTTGGAGTTTCTGAGATAGTGGTCTACGAAGTCGCCTTCTTTACATTCTGCGGTCTTGTAATAATCTTCGCCGTTTACAACGTCGTCGTAAGATACGGGTTCGCCGTCTTTATAGAACGCGTTGTTTTCGTAGATATACGATTTATAGAACTTTGTAAGGTTGTGCAAATTAGCGTAAACCTTGCCGTCCTTGCCGTCGTAAAGTCCGTCGTTGCGGGGCGTGTATACAACAGCCGCGTTGTGTTCGGTTTCGGTTTTGTACTCGCCGCTCAAAACGTTTCCGTCGTCGTCATAGCGGAACGTAACGGAAGGAGTGGTGTAGCTGAGAACTTCGCGGGTTTCGCCGTCCACAAGATATACGTGCGCAGTCGCGTTTCCGCTTACTTTAACCTTAACGCTTACAGTCGTGTAATCGTTAGACGACGCCGTATCTTCTTCGCCGATAAAGCCGTAGTTGGAAGCAAACGAATAGTAGTTAGTTTCTTCGTTGTATTCTTCGCTTTCCGTAACTTTGCGGTAAGCCTTGCCGTTATAGGTAATAGCAAAGCCGGTGTAACCGCTTTCGGCTTCAACGTAGTAGTTTTTATAGGTGTTTGCGTTAGCCGAAGCGTTTTCGGCGTACATACGCAAATTGTTTATTATA
Organism: uncultured Clostridia bacterium; assembly: GCA_964592605.1. Taxonomy (GTDB): domain Bacteria; phylum Bacillota; class Clostridia; order Christensenellales; family Borkfalkiaceae; genus Coproplasma. The sequence goes on from CAZQFP010000037.1 coordinate 6,225, forward strand.
ATAAGCGGTTGATAGCTTGTGCCGAAAGTCTTTTCCCAAGCGCTTGCCGCATCGCTGTCGGTATAGCCGAACGCATTTGCAATTTCCTGCCAGTTATCGTAGTCCTTGAAATGCTCTGCGTTTATAAGCCCTGCCTGAGAGTTGCCTTTTTTCTGCATATCGCCGCCGTCATAGCCCTTATAGGTGGAAGGGGTGGCAATTCCTTTCTTTATATCGGAAGTTCCGCTCACGTCGTCAATAGGCGCGTTCTGAACGGGATCGTTGCTTTCGGCTGCAAATACCTGCTTTATCGCGTAGGTATCGGAAGAAGTCAAATCAAACACTTCGTCGGTTGTTTTAAGTGCGCGCAAGTTTGCAAGCGCAGCCCAGCCGCCCGCATACGAAGAATATGAAGGACTTGCAAGAGTAACGTTGCCGAACATAAATTCAATGGCGAATTTCTGCGTGGTGGAAGCGGCGTTACCCGTTACTTTTTCGTTCTGTACAAATATAAAGCACTGTACCCAGTCGTTATAAATGTTCTTTTTGTCGCCAAAATCGGTTGTAACGCCCGTCGTGTCTAACGAAATTGCGTAAATCTTGTCCTTATCGCGTTCGCCGTTTTCGTCAAGTCCCACAAGCCTTACGGTTGCCGCGGGTTTGCCGTTCATTTCCGAAGTCTTTACCCAGAACGAAAGTATCATACTTTCGCCGCTCTTAAGGGCAAAGCTGTCGTCTTTAACGGTAGCGGTGTAGGGAGCGCCGTACGCCGAAAGCATTAAAAGCATATTGCCGTCGTAGTCGGGCAATTTGCCTGTTTCAGAAGTCAACGCCTTCGCAAGTTTGTCCTTGTATTCGGAAGTAAGTCCGTTAATTTCGTTTGCGCTGAACACGCCGAGAATATCGTTAGATACGTCCTTGCTCTGTTTAAGGTTATCGGGAAGTTCCGCGCCGCCAGGAAGCGCGCTTAAAGTTGCGTTCGTAACGGTTACGTCGTTTAATGAAGCGGCGTAGGTTACGGGCAACGAATTTTTGCTTACCGTTTCGGTGGTAAGTCCTGCCGTAACGTTTGTAAGCGCTATATCGGTGTAGCCTTTTTCGTCCGTTGCCGAGTTAAGGTCGATAAGGTAGTCGAAATCGCGCGAATTTCTGTAATAAGCGTCGCCGTCCGCGCTCTCGTGTTCTCTGTCGTCGGTATCGGCAACAAACGTCTTGTCGGTATCGGTAAGGTAGTAGGTGGTGGTTTCGTCTATCTTTTCAGCGTTGTAGTTGCTGCTATCTTCAAGAGAAAGATATTTTGTAATCTGTACGTCGTCAAAGAAAGCGTAGCCCGTGCATTTTTCCTGTTCGTCGCCGTAGCCGAGTCCAAGGTTAAGTTGCAACGTGCTTTTTGCAAAGTCGCAAGCGTTAACGTAGATATGATAGTTCAGCCAGCCGTTGCTTTCGTTTGCCGTAACGTCGGCAATATTTTGATTGTTTTTAATGGTCTTTTCGGTGTTTATGGCTTTTATTACAAAGGAATCAACCGAAGTGCCGCCTACGGTCTGCACAACTTCAATAAACGCGCCGCGGTTGTAGTCGTCAATCTGATTTTTGCCGTGGTCGAATTTAAGATCCGAAGTTTTAACCCAAACGGAAATTTCTGCCGAAGTGCCCGCTTCCAGAGTTACCGTCTGTGAAGAGAAGTATCTTTTAATTCCGTTGTAGCCGCCGCTCGAAGGGTAGGCGTGAACCATCAAAACGTTTGAAACGTATTGCTTTTCGCCGTCCTTTTCAACGTAGTAGCTGTCAAAATCGCCCGCTTTAACTTCGGTTTCGCCATAGTAATACTTGCCGTCTTTTTCTTCGAAGTCGCCGTAGTGTGTGCCGGGGTTTTTAATATACATTTCCCTGACGGTAGTAGTGCAACCTTCGTCAAGGTAATATTCTATATCTTCTTTTTCGCCTTCTTCGACGGTCTTTTTATAAACCTGAGTACCGTCCGCGCCGCCGATATAGTATTTTCCGTCAATCTCTTCGATACCGAAATACTTTTCGTAGCCGCCGAGTCTGTTTATATCGTAGCTTGATGCAACGTTGTTCTTATCAAGGCGCGCCGCATAGGTGTCTTTGTAAGGCAAATCTTTGGAAGATAAGCCGTTGTAGTCAACGTAATCTTCGTCGTTTGAAGTAAGGTCGCTGTTATAGTCCAGCTTGTCCTTAAGTTCGCTGTCGGTCAACTTGTCCCAAGCGGCGGTATTTATAATGCCCGATTTAACGTTCGAGCTGTCGCCGCTTTCCGTCCAGTTGTCGGGCGAAGTAATAAGATAGTTCGCCTTGCCGTTTTCAATGTATTCGGCGGTGGGGTAGTTGAAGAATTCGAAGTTGCCGTTCTTCAATACCTGCGTGTCGGTAGCTTTGGTGGCATACTTAACGCTTTCGTCAGTGCTCTCGTCTGCATCAGAGCATGCGGCGGCAAAGCCGGTGCAAAGAATGGCGGTAGCCGCCAGCACCGCTAAAACCGATTTTTTTGTTTTGCTGAATTTAGAATACCTTTTAGTCATAAACCCTACACCATTATATATAATCGTACTTTCTCATTTTAATATAAACGAAGTTTATAGGCAAGCAAAATTACTTAAAAGTAACGATTTTTTTTATTATTTTTGCCATTATTGCTCAAACTTTCCGTATACGCCTTTTGATTGCCGCGGTTAACGTAAAAAAGGCGCGGCAATTTTAAAAACAGCGCGCAAATAAAGACAAAAACTTAAAAGCGGTATTTAAATGAAAATAACCAAAAATACTATAAAACGCGTCGGGGCGGGGCAGCTTGTCGGCGCGGTCAACGGATTGTTCGGTGGCGGCGGCGGAATGGTAGCCGTACCGCTGCTTAAAAATATGCTTGGCTTCGAAGAAAAGCGCGCGCACGCAACAGCAATACTTTTAATTGCTCCCGTGTGCGCCGTAAGCGCTTTAATGTACGTAATAAACGGCTATTTTTCGGCACAGCTCGTAATTCCAACCGCAATAGGTTCGGTCGTCGGCGGAATAGCGGGTGCGCAGCTTTTAAACAAATTGCCCGCAACAGTCGTAAACGCCGTATTCGTGGCGGTTATGCTTATTGCGGGCGCAAGAATGCTGTTTTAAAAGGAGTGAATTTTGGGGTTTATTCTTTATCTGGTCGTCGGCTTTTTTTCGGGACTTCTCGGCGGAATGGGAATGGGCGGCGGCACGATTTTAATACCCGCGCTCACAGTTTTGCTCGGCGTAGAACAGCACGTTGCGCAGGCGGCAAATCTTATTGCGTTTTTGCCAATGGCGGCGTTCAGTCTCAGCGTTCATAAAAAGAGCGGAAATTTGCAAACGGAAGGAGTGTTGCCGCTTGTGCTTTCCGCGCTTATAACCGCAGTGCTAGGCAGTATAGTTGCGGCGTATCTTCCCGCAACAGTTTTAAGAAAACTGTTCGGCGCGTTTCTTATTGCGCTTGCCGTAAAGGGCGCGCTCGCGTTCATTCCGAGCGGCAAAAAAAGTTAATTTTTTGAAAACAACCGCTTTAAAGGGCGTATTGAAAACATTTTAAGTACGTAAAGCGTTAAGGCGGTGAAGCCTATAACAAGGGGTGCGCAAACGATTATTTGCAACAGCGGTGAAAGAAAACGTCCCAAAAGTCCGCTAATGAGCCATCCGAAAAGACAGGCGACTATCACCACCGCAACCGAGCGCAAAGTGTAAGTCAAATATTTGACGTTAGGGCATTTTTTCTTTAAAAGCCGCAAATTCAGGGCGGCAGTCAGTGCAAAATTGAGCGAAATTCCCAACAAATACGAGTAAATTCCAAGATATTTTGTAAGTACGACGACCGAAAGTATCATTGCCGCCGCGCCTATGCAGAAGTAAATAAGCGTATACTTTTCGCAGTTCATGGAGTTTAATATAGTGTTCGTAATCATTGAAATGCACATAGGCAGAAGAATGAACGCGCACCGCTCCACAATCTGACCGCACAGTTCGTTGCCGTATAAAAATTCGCTTATCGCTCCGCCCAGCACAGCAAGTATCGGAATTAGCATAGTCGCAATAAAAATTGCGGCTTTTATTGTCTTTTCAACGTCGTGTTTAACGGCTTGCGCCTTGTTTTTATAGTAATTTTCCGAAAGCTCGGGCGCAACGACCACGGCAATCGAGCCTATAAGCGACGACGGTATAAACAGAAGGGGAACAGCCATTCCCATGGTTACGCCATAAAGCGCAATGGCTTCGGAATTAGAAAGATTGCACGCACTCATAAGCAGTGCGGGCAAAATTACCGCAACGGCGGAGTTCAAAAGCGAAGTGGAAGTGCGCATTGCCGTTATCGGTGCGGAAGACGAAATCAGCGGCTTTAACTGCGGTTTGGGGTTTGCAAACTTTCCGCCGCGCTTAAAGTACCACACAAGCGAAGTTATAAACGAAAATACGTATGAAATGAGTACGGCAAGGGTAGCCATGCGCGCGCCGTCAACGGGGTTAGTACAGCCGTGAACCAAAATTATGCCGACTACGACCATAACGGCGTCTTCCATAAGTTCTATTACCGAATACGAAATAAACTGCTTGTTTCCCCAGAACGAACCGCGGATGACGGCGTAAACGGAAGTTAAAATAAGCCCGGGAAGTAAAATTATAAAAAGTTGAATACAGCGCTCGTCCGAAAAGAGAAAACTGAAGGCGTTTCTGCCCAAAAACATAATTGCGGCGGCTGGAATTGTTATAAACAGCGTACATATAATACCTGCGGTAACGGCGGCGTTTTTGCCGCGGACGTCGCCCGATGCGTTGCTCTTTGCCATAAGGCGCGAAACGGTTACGGGAATACCGCTTGAAGCAAGCGTCAAAAATACCGAAAAAACGGTAAGGCAAATCTGGTAAATGCCAAGCCCT
>CAZQFP010000038.1:0-10922 GCA_964592605.1 uncultured Clostridia bacterium
TAAAATTACGCGCTGGGAAGCGATAATTTCCTTTCTCTTTTCGTTTTTCTTAACTTCAAGCGCACGCAATCTGAGCGTTTTGCCTACGTATTTTTCCAAATCCTTTACGTAGCCGGGACGAATTTCTTTTGCGGGTACGAATACCGAATACGTACCGAGCTGTGAAGTAAGACCGCCTTTGTTTGTGCCTGTGCAGGTAACGGTGAATTCTTTGCCGTTTTCAATGTCTGCGCCAAGCGCTTCTTCTTCCTTAATAACTTTTATCATTTTCTGCGAAAGTTTAATGGGCGACTTGTTGTCAACAACCATAAGTTCGATTTCGTCGCAAAGTTTTGCAATGTAATCTTCAACTTTGTACTCTTCGCAGTCGAGTTCGCTTTTAGCCACGGGAATTTCTTTTTTGAAGCCGGGCAAAAGAACTTCCAAACCGTCTACGTCAGCTTTTGATATAGTGGCGCGGACAATTTGACCTTTCTTGAAATTCGGCTTGTTTTCAATTTCAGCAACAACTTCTTCCATAGGATTTGTTGCCTTAACTTCTGTGTTTTCTTCCATCTTTAAAAGAACCTCCCGGGTTTGCGCATTCGGGGTAGAAGCCCCCGAAATAATACCTACAATTTTAAATTTTTTTATTTTTTCGTAATCGAACGATTGTGCGTTGGAAAGGCGAAAAACGTTGCCGCAGTGCTTTTTTGCGAGTTCGTACAGCTTGTTTGTATTACTGCTGTTTAAACCGCCGACTACCAAAATTGCTTCGCACTTTAAGGCAAGTTCTTCAACTTCCTTTTGCCGTTCCACAGTAGTATAGCAAATAGTCTTGAAAACGGCAACTGTTTTTTCGCAAACTTTTTTAATATTTTTTATAATTTTTTCAAATTTTTCGGCAGAAAACGTGGTTTGACACACCACGCAAAGCTCTTTATTCGCTAAATCGTTTGGTATATTTTCTTCGTCCCTTATAATCGTCGCGTCGCCGCCGCACCAGCCGAGCAATCCGAAAACTTCCGGATGTGCAGGTTCGCCGACAATAACGATATGTTTGCCGAGTGCATACTGCTCTTTTACTATTTTTTGAGTGCGCTTAACAAATCCGCAAGTACAGTCAACAACTTTTATATTTCTTTCCGCGCACATTTCGTAATAGTTTTGCGGTACGCCGTGCGAACGGAAAATAACCGTGCTGTTTTCGGGAATTTCGTCTAAATTTTCAACAACAGTTATTCCCTTTTTGCGTATTGCGTCCACAACATCGCTGTTGTGGATTATTTCGCCCAAAACGTAAGCGTTTTCAGGCGCAATATTCATTGCCGTGTCAACCGCGTATTTTACGCCCACGCAAAATCCGTTGTGCTTAGCTAAAATTACTTGCATTTTTTCTTGCTCGCCAGCTCTTCTTCAAGCGCTCTATACGTCTGTTCCATTTTTGTTTTTAAAATTTCGTCGCAGGCGTCTATATCTTCTTGAGTAATTTTTTTGCCGTAGAATTCAGTAAATTCGAACGGTTCGCCGTAATAGGCGTGTGCGCGGTGAAAGGGCTTCATTTTCTTAACCTGAACCACGGGAATTATGGGCGTTTGCGTCTTTAACGAAAGCATTGCCGCACCGCTTTTAAATGGCAAAAACATTTCGCCGCTTTTATTGCGCGTGCCTTCGGGGAAAATGCAGACGATTTCTCCGGCTTTTAATAACTTTAAAGCCTGCATCACGGCTTTTAAATCGTTTCCGTCGCGGTTAACTGGAATACAGCCGCACTTTTTTGTGAATTTTTTTGAAATACCCTTTTCAAACAATTCGCTCTTAGCCATGTATCGCACCGTGCGCCCCGTAACCATTGCGGTTGGAATTACGTCGAGCACGCTTAAATGGTTGGCTACAACAATATACGCGCCTTTATCGTAGGTTTTGTCTTTTAGCGGCTGAACGAAGCCGTGCTTTTTAACGGGAAAAACGGGATGCAAAAAGGTATGGTATACGCCGTGCATAAATCTGAACCATCTATGAACCTTTTTGCGCTCTTTTTCTTCGCTTACTACTTTTTTTGACATCAGATTTTTTCCTGAATTTTACTTAAAATCAATGAAACGACTTCGTTAATCGTCAAATCGGAAGTATCAATTTCAACGGCGTCTGCGGCACGCTTTAAGGGAGCAATTTTACGTCCTGCGTCCTGCTTGTCGCGCTCTTCAATCTGCTTTAATATGTCTTCAAGCGGCTGATTAAAGCCCTTTGCCGCGTTTTCAAGCTGTCTACGCTTTGCGCGCACTTCGCTTCTCGCCGTAAGATAAAATTTGAATTGTGCGTTCGGTAAAACGTTTGTGCCTATATCTCTTCCGTCAAGCACGCAAGACGTATCTTTTGCGATTTTACGTTGAAGGTCAACCATCTTTTCGCGCACGCAACCGAGCGCGGAAACGGTTGAAGCCAGCATTGAAATTTCGGGCTCACGTATTTTTGAAGAAACGTCCGCGCCGTCGAGCATGGTTATCTGTGCGCCGTCTTTATACTTAATTTCAAGCTGAATATCGTTCATAAGCGCACTAACAGCCTTTTCATCGGTTACTTTTACGCCGCTCTGCACGCATTTTAACGCACACGCACGATACATTGCACCCGTATCAAGGCATAAAATATCGAGTTTTTCAGCAATAAGTTTAGAAATTGTACTTTTTCCGCTACCCGCAGGACCGTCGATAGCCACGTTATACACTGCGGAAATATCTTTTCTTAACGCCGCCGCCCCGCCGAGATATACGTGATTTGGCTTGATATTCGCTTCAACAAGTACAAGTACGCGTATACAAAGTGCAAGCGCACCGTCTATTTGCGGTTCAACGCATGAAAAAAGCGCGCACGACGAAAAACCCGCTTCTCTCGCCGCCTTTGCGGGGTAAAACGAGTGAATGTCCTGCGTGCTCGAAAAAATTATGCTTATAATCTGTTCAGGCAAAATGCCGTTTTTTTGCGTAATTTCGGTTAATAACTTTTTAACTTCCGACCGTATTTCGGCAGGAGTATCGCATTTAACGGTTGTAGCTCCGCGTATCGCTATCATTTAATCACCAATACTTCTTCCTGCGGCAAATCCCGTTGAAAACGCTACCTGCAAATTATAGCCGCCGGTCAGCGCGTCAACGTCAAGTACTTCGCCGCAAAAATAAAGCCCTTTTATAAGTTTGCTTTCCATCGTTTTGGGGTTGATTTGGCTTAAATCAACTCCGCCAGAAGTAATTATCGCTTCGGAAAAATCTCTCAAAGACGACGGAAGCATATCAAAATTTTTTATTATTGTCAATAATTCGGTGCGCTCGGCCTTAGTTATGCCGTTCACTTGCTTGTCTTCGGGAATTTTTGCACGTTTTAAAACTTCGCTTATAACCGCAACGGGCAAAAGTTCCTTCAAACAGTTATAAATACTTTTATTTTTATTACTTTCAAAGTCGCGCAAAATTCGTTTTAAAAGTGTTTCTTCGTCCAGTGCAGGCTTAAAATCGATAACAAGTTTAACGTTATTCAAATTAAACTTGTTTATAATGCTTGAAGCCGACAACACAACCGGACCGGAAATTCCGTAGTGCGTAAACAGCATTTCTCCGAAAAATTCTTTAACCGACTTACCGTCGTTATAAATTTTGAGTGAAACGTTTTTTAAAGAAAGCCCCTGCATGCTCTTGTAGTAGTCGCCCTTCAAATTTATGCCGCACAGTCCGGGTTTTAAGTCGGTTATTTTATGTCCCGCATCTTTTGCAAATTTATAGCCGTCGCCGGTAGATCCCGTAAGCGGGTAACTCATTCCGCCTGTGCATACGATTACTTTTTCAAAATCGTAACTACCTTTTTCAGTAGTTATGCCACACATAGTACTATGCAAAACGTTTAAATCAAGTACTTTTTCGCTAAATTTAAAGCTAACGCCCGCTTTTTTGCAGTAACTTTCAAGGCACTTTGTAACGTCGCTCGCCTTGTCGCTTACAGGAAAATACCTTCCGCCACGCTCTAATTTGAGCTTTAATCCGCCGTTTTCAAAGAATTCTACGCAAGTCTGCGGTGAAAATGAATAAATAGCGCCTGTCATAAACTTTGAACCGTTTACGACGTTTTGCAAAAACTCTTCGGGAGTGCAGTCGTGCGTTACGTTACACCTACCCTTTCCCGTTATATATATTTTTTTACCGCACTTTTCGTTCTTTTCAAAAACGGTAACGCTATTGCCGCGTTCTGCCGCCGTATACGCGGCTACAAGTCCTGCAGCGCCAGCACCTATAACTGCAACGTTCATATAAAACCTTGCGGCGTGAATTGCTCCACGCCGCTTTTAATTAGTTTAAACAGGGTAAACCTTGTCGGGATTAGCCGCTATATCGGTATCAACTCCCGTATCTCTTGCCTTTCTCCATTTGAAGTAGTTAGTTGAAACTTCGGGGAAAAGCGCATAAGACAGCACGTCTTCTTCCTTGGTATAAAACCCGTCTGCTTTAACCTTTTCGGTTAACTCGCTCATTTCGTTATTTAAAAGGTCTGCGGGACGGCAGGTTATAATTTTTTCGCCGTCCTTGGTACACATTTTAACGACTTCCTTATCTTTTTCGCCGAGAACTGCGCCGTACTTGCCCAAAATCAAATCTTTGAACTGTGCGGTAATGGTTTTATATCTTCCCAAAAGCACGTTCCATACCGCCTGCGTACCAACAATTTGGCTAGAAGGCGTTACAAGCGGCGGGTAACCGCAGTCTGCGCGCACTCTGGGTACTTCTGCAAGACATTCGGTAAGTTTTTCTTCCTTGCCCGCCTGTTTAAGCTGATTCATAAGGTTTGAAAGCATTCCGCCCGGCACCTGATATAAAAGAGTATTTATATCTACGCGGCGAACTTTAGGATTGAGAAAGCCGTCTTTTTCAAGCCTTGCAGAAACTCCGTTAAAGTGCTTAACTGCAGGCAACAGTTTTTCTATTTCAATACCCGTATCGTACTGCGTTCCCTTCAAAGTAGCAACAAGCGGTTCGGTTGCGGGGTTAGAAGTTCCGTTTCCTAGCGGCGAAAGCGCACAGTCAACAATATCAACTCCCGCCTGGATTGCCATAAGGTAAACCATATCGCCGGTACCCGTCGTGTTGTGAGTATGCAAATGAACCTTAGTTTCGGGACGAAGTTTTGCTTTAAGCTCTTTAACAAGCTCGTACGCGGTAAAAGGCAACAACAGGTTTGCCATATCTTTAATACAGATATTGTCCGCACCCGTATCTTCAAGCTGTTTTGCAAGTTTAACAAAATATTCAGTCGTGTGCACTGGACTTGTCGTGTACGAAATAGCACATTCGCACACGCATTTTCCGTTTGCACCGTATTTTTTTATGGCATTCATTGAAGCCTGCAAATTTCTCGGATCGTTCAGCGCGTCGAAAAGTCTTATAACACCCACGCCGTTTTCAATAGATTTTTCAATGAATTTTTCTACGACGTCATCCGCGTAGTGTCTGTAACCGAGTAAGTTCTGTCCGCGAAGCAACATCTGTATGGGCGTTTTCTTTAAGTACTTTTTTAAATTTTTAAGTCTGTCCCAAGGGTCTTCATTCAAAAATCTTAAGCACGAATCGAAGGTTGCGCCGCCCCATGCTTCAAGCGAATAATAGCCTATATCGTCCAAAAGCGGCAACATGGGCTCCATTTCGTCGAAACGCATTCTCGTAGCCGCGTGCGATTGGTGAGCGTCGCGCAGAATTGTATCAGTTATTAAAACCTTTTTATTTTCCATAAAAAATACCTTAAAAGATTTAATTTCGCCGTATTAGCCGAAGCATGCAAGCATAACGCCGGCAGCTATTGCCGAACCGATTACGCCTGCAACGTTGGGTCCCATTGCGTGCATAAGCAAATGGTTTTGCGGGTCGTACTCCCGCCCTACGTCTTCCGAAATTCTCGCCGCCATCGGCACCGCGGAAACACCCGCCGAACCTATAAGCGGATTGATTTTTCCCTTTGTGAGCTTGCACATAAGTTTTGCAACCAGCAATCCGCCGATTGTACCCAAAACAAAAGCAAACAAGCCTATTCCTATAATTGCAAGCGTTTTAACGTCAAGGAACATTTCGCCCTTAGCTTTACAGCCGACAGCAACGCCAAGGAATATCGTAATTGTGTTCATAAGTCCGTTCTGTGCCTGCGAAGAAAGTCTGTCAACAACGCCGGATTCTTTTAAAAGATTGCCTAGCATCAACATTCCGAGTAGCGTTATTGAATCGGGCAGAATTATGCCTACAACAAGCGTAACAATTACGGGAAACAGTATTTTTTCAAGTTTGCTGACCTGCCGCAAAGGTTTCATACGGATTTTCCGTTCCTTTTTGGTGGTGAGCAACTTCATAAGCGGCTTCTGTATTATTGGAATTAACGCCATATACGAGTACGCCGCTATCGCAAACGCCGGCACTAGATCGGACGAGAGTTTTGAAGTAACCATTATCGCCGTAGGACCGTCCGCACCGCCGATAATACCTATCGCCGCCGACGCCGCTGCAGAAAAGCCCAATAGCGAAGCTAAAATGAACGCAACGAATATTCCAAGCTGTGCACCCGCGCCAATCAACATACTCTTCGGATTTGCGATAAGCGGACCGAAATCCGTCATTGCGCCTATTCCAAGGAAAATAAGCGGCGGGTAAATTACCTTGTCTACGCCGAAATACAGATACCACAAAAGCCCGCGGCTTTCGGGAGTAACCAATTCGTAGCTATGCTCTGAAACAAATTTAACAATTTCATTGGTTTCGCCGTATATCGGAGTTAAAATAATTTCTCCGTTTGAATTGAGTAATGCTTCAATTAAACCGTTTTCGCCGAGTCTCGGAGTAAGTATTTCGCCCGTACGAGCAAAAAGATAATTGCCGTTTTCAAGCAACGTTACTTCCGATGCGCTATAATCGTATTTGCCCCAAAGTACGCTTTCAGCTCCGGGAATGTTTATTAAAAACATACCGAAGGCAATCGGCAAAAGGAGCATCGGCTCGAATTTTTTGACTATGGCGAGATACATCAGTACGAACGATATTATAAGCATTACGTAGTTCTGCCAGTCTTTACCCTGAACAAAACCCATACTTTCGTACAGATTACCGAATATTTCGCCAAAGTTCACGCCAAGTAAACTTTGCATAAGCTCCCCCGTCAGCCGATTACAGCCAATGTAGCGTTAGTTTCAACGTTTGCGCCCTTTGCAACGTTAAGAGTAACTTTGCCGTCGCAAGGCGCGGTAATTTCGTTGTCCATTTTCATTGCTTCAAGAATTATTATAGGCTGGTCCTTTTTAACCGCCGCACCGTCGGCAACGAGAATATTTTTAATAAGTCCGGGGAAGGGCGAAAGCACCTTTTCACCGTTTGCAGGCGCGCTTACGGCAACCGGAGCGGCCGCAACGGGCGCAGGTGTGCTAACCGAAGCCGGTGCGCTTTCTCCCACTTCTTCAACACCGACGGAATAGCTTTTACCGTCGATTGTAACAACAAAATTTCTCATATATACACCTTAAATCCTTTTAATTTTCTTAACTTTAAATTCGCACTTTGCCGGAGCTTCGCTGTAATATGCGGCAATCGCCGCAACGATAGCAACCTTTATTTCCGCAGGAATTTCGTCTGACTGCACTGCTTCTACGGTTTCATGTTTATTCTCTTTCTTTTTCTTTCTGCCTATTTTATTCAAAAACGATAAGTTGTCGGTCTTGCGCATAACAAGCCCTATCAGCCAAATTATAAAAATTATCAGCGCAATTCCGAGAAAAACAACCACAAAACCGATCAAAGCGTAAAGACACGCTTCGCCGATGCCAAGGCTGTTCGGATCGTTTATAAGCGACAATAAATTACTCATAGTCTACTCACTTAATAAGCATCTGCAAAGACGCAATCAAATACTGTTTTACAAACGACGGTTGAATAACGTTATCGATATACCCGCCGTTCGCCGCGTTTACGGGGTCGGAATTTTCATCGGCATATTTTGTAGCAAGTTTAGCCTTATCTGCCTTTTTGTCGTTAGCAAATTCTATTTCAGCACCCTGAACACTGTCAAAAAGCGCAATTTTTGCGTTTGCAAAGGCGTAGCTGTAATCGTAGCCCATAGACTTTGCCGCAAACACCGTATAACCGAGGCCAACGGCTTTTCCGTAAACAACAGAAATTTTTGCCGTATCTATGCAGTCGAGAATAGAAACGTATTCGCCAAGTTCTTTCATAACAAGGCTGTCGTTTGTAGCCATATCGGCTTTTATTCCGAGCGTGTTTACAAACGTTACGTACGGCAATTCATAGCAGCTTGCAAATTCGGCAAAGTCCTTTATTTTGCGCACGTTCGCGGCGGTCAACTCAACTCCGTTTTCACCGTCGAAAACAACCGCGGCAACGGCAATACCGCCAATTCTCGTAAGACAACATCTTACTTCTGGCGAATAGCTTGCACCGAGTTCTACAGTGTAGTCTTTATCAAAAATTTTCAGTATACCGTCCGCACCGCATTTTTTATCGAGCGCGGAAAAACTTTCGTTAAGGTTATCGCAGTCTACAACGGGCGTTGTCAAAAGTTCGCTTAATTCAGTAATTTTCTGCTTGATTTCAGTTAAGTTTTTAACCGAAAAAGTAGTTAAATTTGCATTTTTAAGTCCGTTTACGCCGCCGACGTCAAATTTGGAAGCATTTTTACCGCTCTTCGACGTAATAACAAACGGACTGTTGGGCGCAAGCGCGCTCTTTTTATCTATAAAGAAATTGAAATCGCAAAGACCGGCAAGCAGTGCAATCTGTCCGTAAACTTCGCCGTTTATGACAAGATACTGCGGAATACTGCCTTTAAGCTGCGAAGCCTTTAAAATCAACTTAGCCAGCCCTTCTAAAACGCTGACGCCTTCGCCTATGCGAACGCCGAGCGACGACAACATATAAATAACCGGCGTGGAAGTTTTTTCAGCCTGATTTAAACACTTTTCAATCTTTTCGCAAGCGGCTTTTCCCACTCCGCCCGAAAGCACTGCGGCATTTTGCGCAACGATATAAAAGGGAAAGTCGTTAACGGTAGCAAAACCGGTGATAACTCCTTCACCTTCCGCGTCTTCGCCGTAAAAATCGTTTTTGGAAAAACTAAAAACAGAAAGCTCAACAAAACTTTCCGCGTCAACCAGTGCGTCGATATCGGCGCGAACGGCTTTTCCCGCCGCTAAAATTTGTGCTCTTCGCTTGTTCAATAAAGCGATTTTGTCCATAATTTCACTCCTTATGGCAAATTTCCTACATATATAATTTTATCAAAAAAAATTGCAAAAGCAAACAAAAATAAGCAGATTTTTTGTTGTTTTCACAAAAATAAAGAAGTGCTTTTGCACTCCTTTAATTATTATGCTTTTTATCTTTTCCGTTGCCGCCGAATTTGAACTTGCTTTTCAAAAAAGCGTCGATTTTATCTGAATATTTGCACACTAAATAGAATGAAAGAACTACAAGCGCGGCAAGTACAATCCAAATCATTATGCCCCACCAGGTTGTGAACGGAATCAGCTCGAACGTGTACGAAGTTGAAACTACCGAAATAGCGCGCGTAACCACTATCATTACGGCAAAATAATTCCACGTCATCGACGATAAGCCCGCAACAAAACATAAAACGTCGTCAGGGAACATAGGCAATAAAAACATTAAAGAAAGAATTAAATAGTCCTTTCCTTTAAGTTTTTTCAGCCACTTATCAAGACTTTCCTTGCCTACAATCCAGCAAACCGCCTTATAGCCGACCAGCCTTCCCACCGCAAACGCGGCAACCGAGCCGAGAACAATTCCTATAAAACTGAACATCGTACATTTAAGCGGTCCGAACATTGCCACGCCTACGGCAACCGTTACCGACCCGGGCACAGGCAACAAAATTACCTGCAAAAAACAGAAAAGAACGTATATTAAAGCCGCCGCACTGCCCGTCTGCGAGATATACTCTCTCAGCGCTTCCACGCTTGAAAGTTTTTGTAAAATTTCCGTTGCACACAGCATAAAAAATATTGCCGCGAACACGTCCAAGCAAATAAGCGAGCACAAAATAAGACGGTAAAACGACTGTTTTTTAGTGCAAAAAAAGATAATTCCAAGCGCGGTCATAACAAACAAAACCGCCGCCGAACCCCAGAACAGTAAATCGAAATTATTTGAAATAAAAGCTATGCTTTTATAAGTCAGCCCGTAACCTATAAAAAGAAAGGCAACCGCGCCGAAAAGCGCGACCGCCAGAATATTTACCAAATACTTTAAAATTACTGCGCGTTTCATTTATACTATATAGTATATAGTTTTTTGCGCTTATTTATAATTCAGCTTTGAAATTTTTTATTGCGTCGGTTGCCAGTTTATCGCAAATGTTGTTGTATTTGTCGTCCGCATGTCCCTTTACTTTTTTAAACGTAACTTTATGTGTTTTAGTAAGCTCAATAAGCTCGTTCCACAAATCAACGTTTAAAACAGGCTTGTTGTCGGCCTTTTTAAAGCCGTTTTGCTGCCAGTTTTCAACCCAACCTTGTGCAAACGAATTAACGGTATACGCAGAATCGCTGTAAACGGTAACCGCGCAAGGTTCTTTTAAACATTTAAGTCCTTCGATAACGGCTGTCATTTCCATTCGGTTGTTCGTTGTAGAATCCACAGCGCCTGAAATTCTCTTTTCAACGTTCTTAAAAATAAGAACAGCCCCCCAACCGCCTACGCCTGGATTGCCCGAACACGCGCCGTCCGTATATAAAATAACTTGTTTCATTTGCCTTGTTCGCCGTGTTTAATTTGTTTTTTCATAAAATAATTCTTAAAACAGTTGACTAAAAATTTAAGGTATTATATAATTGACGGGAATTTAGGGGAGTAGCTCAACGGTAGAGTCGCGGTCTCCAAAACCGTCGGTTGCAT
>CAZQFP010000039.1:0-10784 GCA_964592605.1 uncultured Clostridia bacterium
TGCCGTTCTTTTCTTCGATAGTCTGCTCCATAGGGATTTTGACGTCGAAAATCATGTTCTGCAAGTTATTGTTTTCTATAAGCCGTTCCAAGCTGTCCTTCACCATCGCTTCGTAGCCCGAATAGGTGTGAAGAATGTACCAGCAAGGATTTTCGGTATCTGCTACCATCGTCGCCATAGTTTAATCTCCAATCGTGGTAATTAACTTCAAAAGTTCCTGCAAGCCGTAGTTAATGCCCGTTACTATTACCGTGAACACGATAACAACAACCAAAACCACGCAGGTTCCCCTTACCACCTTGGGGAAAGAAGGCCACGTTACCCTTTTAAGCTCGGAAAAGGTTTCTTTCAGTTTTCTGCCCGCTCTTACCAGAAAATTGGGCTTTTTTGCATTGGTCTCTTTTTGAGCTGCCATTTAAAACCTCTTTTATTTACGCGAAAATTATTATTTGCTTTCCTTGTGCTCGGTGTGCTTTTTGCAGAAAGGGCAGTACTTTGAAATGGTAAGCCTGTCGGGGTCGTTACGCTTATTTTTATAACTGTCGTAGTTGCGGTGCTTGCACTCCGTACACTCAAGAGTTATCTTGGTTCTTACGTCTGCTTTCTTAGCCATTTGGAAAAACTCCGTACAAAAAAATTACACCCCCAAATTGAGTGCTAATTGAGTTTAACACTAACTTAGGGGCTTTGTCAACGCTTTTTTTGATTTTTAACAAAATTATTTAATTATTTTAATTTAAATTACTATAACGAGTTATTAATAAAAGTCCCTACGCAAAACGCCAAATCGTAAGCATTGTTTGCGATTGCTTGCTTTATGCGTTCGTTTGCTCCGGCATAAGAAATGTATATCTCTCTGCTACCGTTAAAATAGTAGTGTCCGGTCTCGTCAAATACTATTTCGTCGCCTGTGCTGTCCGTATATTCAAATTCCGTGCTATTGCGAAATTCTTCACTAACATCATACCACAAACTAAAAGTAAAATGAAAGTAATGCGGGTATTTATTTGTCGTTATTTCTTGATAGCTGTAAACAAATTGCTCGTTTTGTTTATCGTCTTCAACTTTGACCAAATCGCCACCGAAATTATACTCAGTGCCTATATGGTAAAGTTCTTGTGGACTATGCCTACAACCGACAGTAAATGCCGCCACTACCATTAAAACCGCCAAACAGGCTACGGCAAAAAAAGTTTTAAAAACTTTCATATTATACCTTAAAAACTTTTGTAATAATTTTAATCTTTTATTTTTAAGCTAGATATCACTATATGGATTATGAATAAACATTCCTACGCCAAACTCTAAATCATAATCATCGTTTGCAATGGCTTGCTTTATGCGCTCGTTTGCTCCGGCATAAGAAATGTATATCTCTCTGCTGCCGTTAAACAAATAATGCCCGTTGTCATCAAAAACTACTTCCGCACCCGTACTGTCCGAATATTCAAATTCATCACTGTTAAGCAAATATTCCAAAGTGTCAGTAAACATAAAAATAAAATAAAAAAAATGATCATATCTATCGGAATTAATTTTTTTATAGCTGTAAACAAATTGTTCGTTTTGCTTATCGTCTTCAACTTTTATCAAATCGCCACCGAAATTATACTCAGTGCCTATATGGTAAAGTTCTTGTGGACTGTGCCTACAACCGGCAGTAAATGCCGCCACCACCATTAAAACCGACAAACAGGCTACGGCAAAAAAAGTTTTAAAAACTTTCATGTTATACCTTAAAAAATAATTGCGGCGGCGCAAGGTTGCGCCGCCGCGCCGTTAATTTAAAGCAAAAACTTAATTCAAATCGCCGGTGGTGAATGCGAACTGGTCCTTATCTTCGGGGAAGATAGGTCCCGTAATTACGGGCAGGTTCAGGGGAGCGATAAACGCGTCTGCCATAACGTTTGCAACGGCTGCGCGAAGGTAAGGGTAAATTTCCTTGGTTGCCGCAATAACGAACTTTCTTTCTTCGGCGTCGTTCTTAATATCTTCAACTTCGTAAACGCCTACCATCGAAACGTTAATATCAAAGGGCTTGGGTTCTTCTTCCGTGCTCTCGATTTTTACGCCCAAAACAACGAAAACGATTTTATCGTTGCCGGTAACTTTACGCACCTGACGCGAAAACTGGGGTTTGATATCTATTTTGTCCTGCGGATTGAGCTTTACACGGTTGAGTTTAAAGTTAATTTCTTCTGCCGAAACGCCCGTAAGTGTGTATTTCATTTTTTAAAATTCTCCTTGAAAATATACGATTATTATACTTTATTTATAAGCGGTTGTCAATACTAAACGAATATAAAATGCGGCGGGTCAACCGTTGTCCGCCGCATTCGCTTTAATCAAAATAATTATGGGATTCTTCAATCCGTTCAGAATGACAAACTTATTAAAGATAAGTTTTTAACTTAGCTTCGAAACCTTCTTCAAGGTCTATAAGTTCGCACAAAAGTTTTTTAACTTCGGGGTCCATAACCTTTTCGCTGTCGGTAAGCGACGTTTTAAGCGAGCTTATACCCTGCACCGTGCCCTTTATCATCATCTGCGCTACGTTCTGTGCGGAATTGTCCGCCGCCGTTCCCATTTTTATTGCGCTCCACATCATAGCTTTTTTCATGGGACCGGGCTCTTTGAGTTCCAAATCGTATTTGAGCGCAAGCGAAGCCGCTTCACTGCAAATGCGTTCGTATTCTTCGTATTCGCGCTTAATTTCTTCCTTTATGGCTTCGTCTTCGATTTCGGGTAAAATATCGGAAATCGAAGTTATGCCGAGCTGGGCGTTGCGGTAAATTTCCGCAAGTATTTCGCTGTCCTTTTTAACTTCTTCCATAAAACTCCTTTGCGCCGCGCGGCGATATGCTTATATTGCGGCGGTTATTTACGTAAATTAGTGTGTGCGTGCATGCAAAATTTATTCAACGCGCGCATTTTGAGCGTTAAAATTGCTTGACTTGCACACCACGATATGTTAAATTTAATACCGAGCCGCTCGGACAGGGCTTTTTTAAGTGCGCAAACGCGCCGCCCGAATTTGGCTTTACGCCACCCGGCGAGACTGGTTAGAGGAGGTATTTTTATGTACGCAATTTTTGAAAACGGCGGCAAGCAATACAAGGCTTGCGTAGGCGATACGGTTAAACTTGAAAAACTCGACGCCGAAGTAGGAACTACCGTTCAGTTCCCCGTATTACTTACGGCAGACGAAGGAACGGTTGCAACAGGTGCGGAAGTTGAAAACGTTAAACTTTCCGCGGAAGTAGTATCTCACGGTAAGGACAAAAAGATTATAGTCTTTACTTACAAGGCTAAAAAGAACGTGAGAAAAAAGCAGGGACACAGACAGCCTTACACCACTGTTAAGGTAACCGCTATAGGCGCAAACGCAGGCGAAGCCAAGAAACCCGCCGCAAAGAAGCCCGCGGCTAAGAAGACGGCAAAACCGGCTGCCGACGCCAAGGCTGAATAAGGAGAAATAAAGATGATATTTATTAGTTTATTCGCCCATAAAAAAGGTACCGGTTCTTCGCACAACGGTAGAGACAGCAATCCCAAAATGCTCGGCGTTAAGCGTGCCGACGGACAGTTTGTACTTGCGGGCAACATTCTTGTAAGACAGCGCGGCTCTAAATTCAAAGCCGGCAACAACGTAGGCATGGGCAAGGACGATACGCTTTTTGCGCTCGTTGACGGCACCGTAAGATTTGAAAGGGTCGGCAAGGACGGCAAACAGGTTTCAATTTACCCCGTTGCAGAATAATTATTAAAGCGGTGGCTTAGGCTTCCGCTTTTTTATTTTTTAAAACTATTTCACCGCCCCCCTACTCTCGGGGTGCAAGGAGTTTTTTATGTTACAGATTTCACCGCTACGCGACGACACGTTAAACGAATTTTCGGAAATGTTTAAAAGCTACTACGCAGAACTCGGTTGCGACGACGACTGCGAACACCTTTTAAACGAATATGTGCTCCCCGACCTTTTGGCCGGGCTTTTGCACATTGACGTTTTGAAAGACGGAAACGATTTTTCAGGGTTCGCAATTTACCAGATTGACGATATAACGAACGACTGGAACTTTAAAGAAGGTTGGGGCGATATTCGTGAAATTTATATTGTTCCCGCAAAACGCCGCAACGGTTTAGGTAAATTTTTGCTGTACACCGCTGAAATGAAGCTGAAAGAGAGCGGTGCGGAAAAGTGTTACGTGCTTCCCGACGTTGCAAGCGAAAAGTTTTTTACCGCGTGCGGTTATAAAAAGACTGACGGCTACTGCGCCGACCTTGACTGCAACGTTTTTGAAAAGACGAATTTGAACAACTGCGAATGTAAAAAATAAATTATTATAGCTACTAAATGAGCGGGCAAGATTGCCCGCTCTTTAATATTTGCATTGAACTTGTTTTAATGATAAAATATATAAAAGGGCAATAGTTTTTTATTTTGCACCGCTGCGCTCCGGTTCCTACTACGTTACGTGGGATGCCCGCGTACTTTCTCCGACCGGTACTGACCGCCATGGAACTGCTTACTGGTGGCTATTGGTGCGGCCCGCGCTTCAACTCGTCGTCCTGAACATAGTGAAGGATCACACAAGAAACTTCCCTACGCTTAATATGATAATTGCTTTTTTAAACTTAACGTGTTAAAATGCGTACAAAGGGCAACGGTTTTTTATTTTGCACCGAACCTGGCTGCGCTCCGGCAACTATAATAACCCGTGGAGCAATTACTTTGCAGGTATTTTTGATAGCCTTTTTAGCCACAATGTGCCTACTTGGCTAGCGGTGCGGCCCGCGCATGAACTCACCTGCAAAAAGCAGGTTTACCAGAATTGCGTATTTCAAGGAATACGTAACAGAAACGTTATGAGTTGAAGGGAACTTTGTCCTGCCTTGCAAATTGTCATTCTGAGTTTACGAAGAATCCTACAATAAAAAGAGACCCTTCGCCAAGGCTCAGGGCGACAAGGTAAACTGCATGGCGAATTTGACCGTCCTTGCGGTAACGGCGTATAAAGATACGCTTTTATTCGCATTAGCTTTTTTCTAAGCGGGCAGGTCGCCCCCCCCTTACGGGGGCTTAATTTTAAAATCAGGCGCAAGCGTTAAAACGCTTGCGCCGCTTATTCTTTTAAAACATAAAATTATAAAAAATATAGACAAAACGTATTAAAAATAGTATAATACGGATATGAATACAATAGTGTACGCAGGAATGGACTGCGACGAAAAGTTTTATTCTAACAAGTATTTAAAAATTTTTTGCGGCGCGGATGATACCGTTTGCGCCGTTTACGGCGGCACAGGCGAGATTAAAGACAGACCGTGCGCCGTTTTGGAACGCGCGGCAGTGCCTTACGGAGCGGTTTTAAACTTCACCGAACCCGAAAGCGGATTTGTGCGCGCGGCTGTTGAACAGGCGGCACATTACTTTAATTGCCAAGACCCGAAAAAAGACATCGCTTTGCGCGCGCTGGGAGAGCTACTTTGCGCTTACGTAAATCTTGCCCAAAGTAGTGCAAAACGTTTTTCGCCGGTGGTGGCTTCCGTGCGCGAAAGCGCGGACAAAAACCTTACCGACAGCGCTTATTCGCTTGAAGACTTTTTGAAGAAGTTGCCGCTAAACTACGACTACGTGAGAAAGCTGTTCAAAAAAGAAACGGGCGAAACGCCGCACGCATATCTGTTGCGGCGCAGAATGGAACTTGCCGCAAACCTGCTTTCAGGGGCGTTTGCCAATAAATACAGCAACTATTCGGTTTCGCAGGTTGCCGAAGCGTGCGGCTTTTCAGATCCCCTTTACTTCTCACGCGTATTTAAAAAATACTTCGGCATGTCGCCTTCGGGCTACACTTCAAAATAAAAAATTTAAGCGCGGCTTAAAACAAGCCGCGCTTTTTAATTATACGAATACTATAGTTTGACGTGCAGTGTCGCAAAACTTGCGCAAACGCAATTAAGAAACCTGATTAAGCGGTACGTTTATGCTTGCGCTTAACTTCGGTATAAGCCATAACGAACGGACCGGTACCCTTTGCGTCGTTTTCGACAACGGGTTCTGAAATGTAATATTCGTAAGTTCCGTTGCGGTTGGGCTTGTCGTCGGGTCCGAGTCCTGCCATAAGACATATACCGCCGAGATTGAGCTTGCCGTCGGTTTCGGTTAAATATTCGTTGCAAATTCCGTTGAAAACCTTCTCGCCGACTGCCGAGAACCTTCTGTCAACGTAGCCTAAACGCGCGCCCTTCATCATTGCGTACGCAATCATTGCGCTACCCGAAGTTTCAAGATAGTTGCCTTCCCTGCCGCCCTGGTCAACAACCTGCCAGAACATGTGCTTTTCAGCGTCAATATACTGTTCAAGTCCTTCAATCGTGCGTCTGAAAATGGTGATGAGTTCGGCTTTTAAGCTGGGAGCACTCGTTCCGAAGTAGCTTATAGCATCTACAAGACCAACCGTATACCAACCGATTGCGCGCAACCAAAAGCTCTTTGAAAGCCCTGTTTCACTATCAGCCCAGAACGCCGTTTTGCTGGTGTCCCAGCCGTGGTAATACAGCTTTTTATCGGTATCGTACATGTTTTCGTAAACGTTTCTGAACTGCTTAACGATATCGCCGTAGTTTATGCCGCCGTTAAATTCGGCTTCGTAACGGGTGTAGAAAACCTGAGCCATATACAATCCGTCAAGCCAAACCTGATTGGGGTAAATCTTTTTGTGCCAGAAGTTTCCGAGCTTGGTGCGCGGCTGACCAATAATCTGGCTGTGTTGCAAGTCGATTGCCTTTTTGTACTTCTGTTTGCCCGTTTCGCGGTACAAATCGAAAAGCACTCTGCCTTCGTTGAGATTATCTACGTTGTAATCTTCAACGTTGTAGCCGAGAATGGTACCGTCTTCGGCAACGTAATAATCAACGAATTTATCGATAAATTCAATATACTTTTTATCGCCCGTCTGCTTGTAAATTGCATACAGCGAAGTCATCATACAGCCGTCGATATAGTTCCAGCCGGGCTTTTTGCCGTGCTGTAAGTTTTCTATGTTCCATATCGGAGCTTCGGGCGTGGTGTCCAGAATAAGGCGGTCTATGTATTTTTCAATGATAGAATAATCCATTTTTTATCTCCCAAAAATTTATTCTTCGGTAATATTTTTGCAGTCTTTTTTAATTATCTTGTCGCCGACAACGCCGTCAAACGTAACGTTTTTTAATATCAGCGTTTCAACGTTGTCAACGTAAAGCCCTTCCTTGCAGTACTCACGCACGTTCTCAAGCATAGCGGGAAGCGCGGGTTTTGCATCCTTTTTGAACGAGAACGAAACGTTCTCTATTCTTATTTTCTTGATGGGCTGTTCAACAAGTCCGTCGAAGTAGCCCGCCATGCACTCGCAGTCGGTGCACTCTATGTCGCGGAAAATAAACTCGCCCAGATACGGCGTGCCTTCGTCAGCTTTAATACTTTTATCGCGCGACCAAACGGCTTCGGTATGTCCGTCGGGGTCGCAGAAATAGTACATATTTATTACGAGCGGCGTAATTACGTTGTCCATTTTAATGTTTTCGAAAAGTACGCCGTCGATAATTCCGTCCTTACCCCTGCCCCTGCGCGTTTTAATTCTCAGTCCCCTATCGGTGTGTCTGAACACGCATTGGCTTACCGAAAGATTTGTTACGCCGCCGCTCATTTCGCTACCTAAAACTATTGCGCCGTGTCCGTCGCAGAACAGGTCGTTGCGCAAGGTGTGGCGGTTCGCGGGGGTTTTATAGGTTTTGCCCATGTACAGCTTGCCCGATTTAATGGCGCAACAGTCGTCGCCGACGCTGAACTTACAGCCGATAATATCTACCTTGTCGCAACTTTCGGGGTCAAGCCCGTCGGTATTGGGCGCGGTGTAAGGGTTTTGAATATTCAAATCGTAAAAAGCGAGATTTTTCGAAAAGAAAGGATGCAAATTCCACGAAGCCGAATTTTTGCAGGTTACCCCGTGAAAAACCACGTTTTTGCATCTGTTTAAAAATACAAGGCGCGGGCGTGCAACTTTTCTGCCCTTGGGCGTTGCCCACCAGGTAGAATGGTCTGCATTGCCGTTAATTGTGCCTTCACCCACTATTTTAAAATTGCTTTGTCTGTGTGCCGAAATAAACGACTGGTGGCAGTCGAACGGAAGTCCTTCCCAACTTGCAAGCACTTCTTCCTTGCCGTTACGCGTCATTCTTGCAGGCAC
Organism: uncultured Clostridia bacterium; assembly: GCA_964592605.1. Lineage (GTDB taxonomy): Bacteria > Bacillota > Clostridia > Christensenellales > Borkfalkiaceae > Coproplasma. The sequence continues at coordinate 8,229 of CAZQFP010000039.1, forward strand.
GTAGGGGTAATTTTCTTCCAGCGCGTCGCCGAGAAGAGTTGCGCCCTTTTTAAGCTCCACCGTAATGTTGCTTTTTAAAACTATGGGGCGGACAAGATAAGTTCCTTCCGTTAAAAGCACCCTGCCGCCTTCGGGACAGCTGTCTATTGCCATTTGAACGTAGTAAGTATCGTCGCTTACGCCGTCGCCCTTAGCTCCCAGTGATTTGACGTCCACTACCGCGGTTTCCGAAGCAGTGGTGAACGTAAGGGCTGACTTACCGACCGAAACAGTGTACTCTGTTGCGGGTTCAAGATCGAACAGCGAAAAAACGTTTTCGTTGCGCTCGCCGCCGACCGGTTGACCGTTCAAAAGCACGGTATATTTGCGCGGGCTGTAATAGGGATTTTTATTTGAAAATTCAAAGCACGCGGTTGTTGAAGAAACAAACAGCTTTTTAAACATTTTCAACAATCTCCTTTTTCTTCTTTCGCTTTGCAAGATACACTATTGCGTCCTTTATTCCTATAAGCGCCATATCTACAATTACTGCAAATACTCCGAAAAGTAACGGTTCAACGCCCATTAACGCTGATTCCGTACCCGTTGTTGACAGAATTAAAAAATCGAGCAAATCATACAGACCTATAACGCCAGCCAGTACGATTATATAGTAAATTATATTCGTGAAAAACGTCCAGAACGCCTTGAACGGAAAGGGAAACATCATATACGTATTGTATTCTTTTCTGTCCGTTTCAAGGTACCTGTATAAAGGATTTACAAGAACGTCGGTAATAAGCCCCAAAACCGCGCCGCACAAAACCGCCTGATCAAGGGGATCTTTAATACTTATGCCCCACATAACGAAGTAGCACACCGCACCGGCAAACCACCATTTTATAAACAGCGCTTTAATCCAGGTGGGAATTTTACCTAAGAAATCGGTTTTGTAGGGGTCGAATTGTTTTTGCTTGCCGCGTTTAACGTTCTTGGGATCATCCACGCCAGTACAGTCGTTAATGCCCATTGAAACGGTAGGGGGCAACTCAAACTCTTCGTCTTTTAGGGCCGCAACAAGTTCGTCTACCTTATCTACGCGCAAGTCGTAATAATTTTCTATTGTAGTTTCACGGATTTTTTTATTCTTCTTAGACATGTTATCTCTTTTGAAAATAGCCGACAAATAATTTTGCCGGCTATTTTAATATTCGGATTATAACCTTTATACTTCTTCGCTGGTATCGATTTCTTCTTTGATTTCTGTGGATTCGATAACCTTTCTGGTATTGATTTTAGAAATAAGTTTACCGTATAACGGATAAGTTGCAGTAAGAACTGCCGCAACCGCAACCAAAACCGCATGCACAATCGCGCCGTTAATGGCAGTATAAATATACTTTTCACGAGCAAGTATACCGGACTCGTCAAGCACGGGCTTATGTGCAATCCAAGCATTCGACCAGCTTATATAAAGCAAAATGTCCAAGCCTATAATTACCGCCATAAACACAAAGCAAAGCACAAGCATTACAATTTTAGGTTTTTTGCTACGCTTGGGGAACGCATACATAAACAGCAACAATACAAGTATGCTAAACAGTGTGTTTACGAACAAGCCGATGGGCACACCGGGCTTAGCGTATTCAAGACCCGCCTGCGAAAAGTTTCCCAGCAAAAAGAGAAATACAAGCGATGAAACTATGAGCATAAAGAAAGCTATGTTCATGGGTCTGCGCTTTAATTTAACGACAAACTTTCTTAATCTTTCTTTTATTGCGCTTAAAAACTTGTTAGGATTGGAAGGCTTATCAGATTCGGGCTGTGTCTCAACCGCTTCAATGTCTTCAACCACTTCGGTTTCGGGCTGAATTTCGGTTGTCTCCAATACGGTTTCATTCTCTGCCATATTCTTCCTCCTTACCTTATAGCCTTGCCCGGCATATCGCCTTCGGGCAGTTCAAAGAAGTGCGTTCTTTCTGCATCGAAACCGATATCGATTTCATCGCCGGTAACGTAGTTGCACCACTCGGCGAACTTGCAAACAACGTGCTTTTCGCCGATTTTACCGTGAACCAAAGTGTTCATGCCAAGGTTTTCATTATTGGTAATATGTAATTTTACAGGACCGGGACGAACAACGTTTTCGGGACGAACGCCCAAAATAACGCTCTTGCCTTCGTAGTCCTTTAAAATAGATTTCTGGTGCTCGTTCAAGGGGTAATTGAAGTATTCACACTTGAAAGTACCCTTTTCTACCTTGCCTTCGAACATATTCATGGGGGGAAGACCTATGAACGTTGCAACGAACGTATTTGCCGGTCTTTCGTAAAGTTCGATAGGCTCGCCTATCTGCTGAACGTGTCCCATCGACATACAAACTATTCTGTCCGCAAGAGTCAGAGCTTCGGTCTGGTCGTGCGTTACGTACATAATAGTTGCATTGAGTTTTTTATGAAGCAGAATAAGTTCTCTTCTCATCGAGCCGCGAAGTTTTGCGTCCAGGTTGGAAAGCGGTTCGTCGAAAAGGAAAACTTTGGGGTTACGGACTATTGCACGGCCCATCGCAACACGCTG
>CAZQFP010000040.1:0-10614 GCA_964592605.1 uncultured Clostridia bacterium
ATTCCGCGGTTTTGTCGGAAGTGAGCGGATCGATAAGAGTTATGCCCGTAAGATCAACGTCGGGAGCAACCTTTTTGCATTCGCTTTCGTTGCCTATAAGAACTATTTTTGCAATACCTTCCTTGGTTATCTTAGCCGCCGCTTCAACAACGCGCTTGTCTTCGCCTTCGCAAAGAACTATCGTCTTGTTGCGGGCAGCCGCCTTTTCCTTAATTTCTCTCAAAAGAGCGGGCGTTCCCGAAACTGCGTCGTTTACAGCATTGGCAACGTCGTTGCCGACCTTCTTGATTTTATCAAGCAATGACATCTCATTTCTCCTTAAAACACTTTATTTTTTCGACGAACCGTTATATAATGTGGTTGTCATTTCACTTTTGCTATTATATAACAGTTTTTTGAGATTGTAAAGAATAAAAATGAAAATTTGTGCTATAATTTGCGAATTTAATCCCTTTCACAACGGTCATAAATATCTTTTGGAAACCGCGCGCAAACTGTCGGGTTGCGATGCAGTTCTTTGCATAATGAGCGGCTGTTTTACCCAGCGCGGCGAAATATGCGTTTTGCCCGCGCACGAGCGCGCAAAGCACGCCGTTTTATGCGGTGCTGACTGCGTTATTGAACTCCCCGCCGCCTTTGCCGTTGCACCTGCGGAAATTTTTGCAAGCGGCGCTATTAAAATTTTAAGTTCAATACCTGCGGTAACTACGCTTGCATTCGGCTGTGAATGCGGCGAAAAAACCGAATTTATTAAAGCGGCAAAACTGCTTTCAAACGAAAACGATAAATTCAAGGAAATTTTGAACGAAAAACTTGCCGACGGCGAAAGTTATATAAAAAGCTATGCCGCCGCTTTTAGAAACATAGGCGGAAATGCAGAGCTACTTTCAAAGCCCAATAACGTTCTCGCCGTGGAATACGCAAAAGCAATTTTGCGTTTAAATGCAAATATTGAAATTTTGCCGATAAAGCGCGTCGGCGCGGAATATAACGACGGCGAAATTAAAGAAAACTTTTCTTCGGCAAGCGCAATACGCAAAAATTTAACTTCGCCGCTAATTAAAAACAATGTTCCCGACTGCGTTTTGAAGGATTTGAAAGACTTTTCAAAAGAATTTCAGCGCTACGACGACTTTTTGCGTCTTATACTCTCGCGCACAAGCACGGAAGATTTGAAAAAAGTTTACGGGTGCAACGAAGGGCTTGAAAACTGTCTTAAAAATTTGCAACAATTATCGACAGTTGAAATTATAGAAAAAGCAACTTCGCGGCGGTATTCTTCTTCACGCATTAAAAGAATTCTTTGTGCAAACTTTTTGGCGCTTTATCAAAAAGACGTTGAAAAATATTTAAACTCAGAGCTGTACATTTCGCCGCTTGCCGTAAAAAAACAGAGCGCAGACGGCGTTTTGTCGGCGCTGGCGCAATCGCTATACCCCGTTATTACTTGCGGCGGCGACGTACAAAAACTTGGCGAAACAGCCTTAAAGTGCAAAAAATCGGACGAATTTGCACACTTACAGTGGCAACAGATAACGGGACTTGAATGTTCCGATAAACTCCTGATTATATAAAATTTTATACATTTAAAAAAGCCGAGCGCAGTTTTTGCGGCTCGGCTTTTTTATTATCATTTTTTAATTATTTCGTTTATTGCTTTTAAATTATCTTCCTGCGCCCTACTTCTGTGAATAAACACTATTGCAAGCCAGTAAATAAACAATATAACGGTTAAAATTATATCGAAAACCATCATAATTGTTGAAATTATCTGCACGGTTGTATCTTGCACTGCCACTGATACCGACGGAACTAACAGACAGAATACAAGCAAATTCAAGACAAGAAAAGCACAACCGAACAGCGCGGAAATCCAAGCCATCATGAAAGTTAAATTTGAAAACGGAGCTTTCTTTTTCGGTTCGAAATTTTTTAAACTTTCGTATTTGCCGTTACCGCACTCTTCCAGCGAAGATTTTAATTCCTGCCTGTTCTTTTTTGCAATATGTTTTGAAAGTTTGCCGTAAAGTTCTTCAACGTTCTTTTCAGTCATATAAATTTCCCCTTAAACATTTTGATTAAATTACTTAATCATTGCTTTAATTATATGACTAATTTATCTAATATGTCAACCCTTTTGATTAAATTTTTTAATATATTTTGTATATACAGGCAATAATAAGGGTATAAAAATGATTAGATTATTTGAATTGAGAAGCGAGAAAAATCTTTCGCAAAGAGAGCTGGCGAGAATAATGAACGTAAGCCAGGGCACGTACAATAACTGGGAAAACGCTAACACCCAACCTTCCATAGAACAGCTTATTACGCTTGCAAACTTTTTTGAAGTTTCGGTTGATTATCTTATTGGCAGAACTGACGACGCGGGCACGGTTATTCAAAATTCCGCGCAAAAAACACAGCAGGAAGTTTTAAGGCTTTTTAACTCTACCGACAGAGATACGCAGACCGCCATTCTGGCAATTTTAAAAAATCTTCAAAAATAAGCAAAATAAAACCCGCTTTTAGAGCGGGTTATTTTTTTATAGTGAATTGAGATAAGCAACTTCCTGCGGCGTCAGCTTTCTGTACGCGCCCCTGTCAAGTCCGCGCAAGGCTAAATCGCCTATTTTTGTGCGTTTTAAAAAGGTTACTTCCTTACCGATTGCCGCAAACATCTTTCTTATTTCACGGTTTTTGCCTTCGGTTAAAACAATCTCAATCTTAGTGTACTGTTTTGCGGTTTCAATTATATGCACTTTACACTTTTTTGTAACGTAACCGCCTTCGATTTCTATTCCGCTACGTATGGGATTGAGCGCGGCTTCCGTACACACGCCTTCAATCTTAACTACGTAAGTTTTACGCACTTCGTTGGCGGGATTTGTAAGCCGCTGGGCAAGTTCGCCGTCGGTCGTCATAATAAGCAGCCCTTCGCTATCGTAATCCAGCCTGCCTACGGGGTAAATTCTACCTACGTTTTTGGGCATTAAATCCATTACGGTTTTACGCCCCTTTTCGTCCGAAACCGAACAGATATAACCTTTAGGTTTATTTAAAATATAATATTCGTTTTTCTGCAAAACAACGCGGTTACCGTTTACCGTAACTTCGTCGTCCGTAGCTATTTCCTGCCCTATTTTTGCGGTTTTACCGTTGACAGCAACACTGCCTTCGGCTATAAGCCTGTCGCACTCGCGCCTTGACGCAATTCCGCATGCGGCAAGAAATTTATTTATTCTCATAGTGTAACCTTTTAATTTTTTCTTACACTATACTATACAAATTTTCACTGAAAAGCAAGCCGTTTTCGCCGTAAATTTCAAGTCGCGCAACGATTGCTCCTGATTTAAATTCTTTTTGCGGCGATATCGGAATTACCTTATAATTCAGGTTTTGCCCCTTATTTACTACAAAATTATAAGTTTTTGGCAATTTACAAAGTACTTTGCCAGACATAAATACATTGTTTTCGTCCAATTTTACCAACTGGTACTTTGAAAAACAGCTATCTATTATATTTTTACTGCGCTCGTACATTTCGGGACAATTCAAAACAACGCAGATTACGTCCATACCGTCTCTTTCCGCGGAAGAAACCAAACACCTTCCCGCCTTAACCGTATAGCCGGTTTTAACGCCGTTTGCTCCTTCGCACTTTGTAAGCATTTTATTTTTGTTAACAAAACTTCTGAATTCGCCCGTGTAACTCTTCGTTCCCACAATTTCGCGGAACGTGGAGTTCTTCATTGCATAGCGGGCAATTTCGCACAAGTTGCGCGCCGTTGTGTAGTGCCCGTCAGCAGGCAATCCGCTGGGATTTTTAAACTGCGTGTCGTTCGCGCCGATTTTCTTTGCGCGTGCGTTCATTACTTCAACGAATTTTTCAATACTTCCGCTATGATGAATTGCAAGCGCCGCCGCACTGTCGTTGCCCGAACGCAGCATTAGCCCGTAAAGAAGATCGCGCACGCTTATTTGTTCGCCCTTTTGCAGATAGATGCTTGAACCTTCCACACCTACCGCCTTGTCGGAAACTGTAATAACTTCGTCAAGATTGCAATCTTCGATAACGATAATCGCGGTCATAATTTTGGTGGTGCTAGCCATAGGCATTTTGGAGTCGGCATTGCCTTCTTCAAGCACTTTGCCCGTTTCAAGCTCCATAGCTATTTCGGCGGCCGCGCTCGCTTCCGCCTTTACGTTTTTCGTCATATTGGCAGCAAAGGCGCATACAACCGCCATTGCCGCAACAATTAAAATAGAAATTTTATTACGCATTGTCTGTCAATCTGCGAATTAACTCGCCCGTCTTTTCGATAAGCGCGGAAATTTCGCCTTCGTCCACCCTTAAAAGTTTGCAACCCGTGCCGTCGTCAACCAAAAACGCCTTAGGTTTAACCGTAATTACCGTACCGTTGCCGCCAGCCGTCTGAAAGCCGTCGGCTTCTCTGTAAGTTTTCACGTCGCCGTATTCACCGCCGCCGCTTAAATTTACAACGGTTACCGAAGTGAGCGGAATAACTTCCGCTCCGCTTGCAGTTATAATCGATTTACCGACAACGGTGTTTGCGTCGGCAACCTTTTCAACGGGTATTGCGGGAGCTTCGAACTCCTTGTCTTTATTTTTTTTGAGTTTTACGTTCATTGATTTTCTCCAAAATTAATATTAACAGTATTTTTAAAACGACCATCAGATTTACAACCGTAACGGCTTTCGCGTAATAGCGTATATCGCCGTGCTCTTCGTTAAAAACGGTGTAATTTCTCAGCTTACAGTAATTGCCGTTGACTTGTATCAACTTATATAACAAAGTCGTAGCCGAACTCTGTGCAAACGCTACGTACACGTTGTTTTCGTTTTGTGTTCCGAAGTCGCCAAGCTGAATTACCTTGTAAATGCACATCTGATTGAAAATTTTGTAAAAAAAACTTACCGGTTTAACTATTTTTGTCTTTTTGTTTTTACCGTTTACCTGCATTTCGCGCGGGTTGTTTTTTACGGTATTTATATTCAAAAAGTTTATTCCGAAAGTGCCTACGTTCATACTTGCGTATTTTTCGCTCGTGTTTACATAAATATAATTGTAAAAATGCACCGGAAATACCGAAATTGCAAAGAGCGCGGCAACAAGATAAACCGCAAAGTTCATATACATATTATTTGTAACAAAAAAGTAAATATACAAAAAAACGGTCGGCTTTAACCGTCCGTTTTTTTAAATTTTTAAACTATATATTTAATCTATCTTTATTATGTCTTCGTCTTCGGGGATGAAATCGGGAAGCTCGTAACCGTTTTCGTCGGTTTTAGGCGCAGGTTTTTCCTTTTCCTGCGGCTTTGCCGCCGCATCTTCGCCGCCTTCCGCAACGTACTCGTCCTTTTTGTACAGATAATTTGCGTCTTCTTCGTCTTCGGACAACAGTTTGTTATTGAGTTCCGCAATCTGCGCCATCAAATCGTCGTAGTCGGGAAGTTCGTCAATGGAATTGAGCTTAAATCTCTTTAAAAAGTTATCGGTCGTGGCGTAAAGAATGGGTTTGCCGACGGCGTCCTTTCTGCCGCAAGGTTCTATCATTTCAAGCTCTAAAAGCGTATGTATTGCGTAGTCGCAGCTGACCTGCCTTATTTCTTCAAGTTCGGGCTTGGTTATGGGCTGTTTATAAGCTATTATAGCCGCACATTCCAAAATGGTTTTGGTAAATTCTTTTTCCTTTATGGGAATTAAAACTTCCGAAACCTGTTGTTTGTACTTGGGGCTTGAAGCAAACTGCAACTTGCCGTTGAAAACGAGAAGTTGTATGCCGCAATCGCCGCCGTACTTCACTTTTAGTTCGTCAACACACGCGTTAACTTCCTTTAAAGTACAGCCCAGCTTTTCAACAATATATTTTACGGGTACTGCTTCGCCCGACGCGTATACTATAGCTTCAATTATATTCGTCAAATTGTTCATCGGTTTCGTCCTTCATATCCCAGTCGGGATTAAGTTTAATGTTTATATCGCCGAACAAATCGGGCTGTTCAACCATTATAAACTGGTGTTTGAGCATTTCCAACAGCGCCTGAAAAGTCGTTATAATTTCGTTGCGCGAAAAGGTTTTAAACAGACTTTCAAACTTTACTTCACCTGCTTCAATCAGTTTTTCCTTAATGAAAGTTACCTTTTCTTCAACGGTGTGTACGTCTTTGGGTATTTCCTTTACGTTCTGCTTTTCACGGAGCAAGCTCTCGTTTTTAAGCATCATCTTTGCAAACGCTTCCAACAGTCCGTTTACGGTAAAATCTTTGTAAACCACGCGCACCGTATTCAGCGATTTATCGGGTTCTTTAAAAAAGTACCCTATCGTTTCCAAATCTTTCAGCTTAGGCGTTTCGCCCTTAATAAGCTCGTACTCACGCTGTTTAAGCTGTTCTATCAGCGCCTGCTTTTCTTCTTCCGCGCCGCCCATATCTTCGCCAGCAACTTCAACCGGCGGAACAAGGCTTTTTGACTTTATGTAAATTATCTGAGCGGCAAGCGCAAGGTATTCGCTTTCCTTGTCAACGTCGCGGCTCGGCATTGTTTTCATATGCTCTATATATTCCAAAAATTGCTCGGTTACCTTAGAAACAAACACGTCTTCAATCTTAATTTTGGCAATGTTTATAAGGTGAAGCAATAAGTCGAGCGGCCCTTCAAAATCGTCAAGGACGGTATTATAGTCTACTACCGATTCAAAATTATCGTATTCGCTTGCCATATACTCTCCTTAATAAGCGTAAACGAGTATCTCGTGAAAATTAAGCGGAAAACCGAACACCGTATTCCACAACGCGGTTATAGGAAAACCTATAATATTTACGGCAAACCACTTTACGTAACCCAAAATATCAAAATATTTTGCTATTGAAATGCCCGCATACTTTTGCAAAACGTAGCACAAAAAACTTTCCAGAACGAGAATTATCAAAATCCACATTCCGTAATTTTTCAAAAATCTGCGCACGGGATTTACTTCGCGTGTAAACGCTTCAACTATTCTGAAACCGTCAAGCGGATGCAACGGCAAAAGATTGAATGCAAAAACGCCCAAACTGAATATAAAAATCGATGAAAAAACAGTTTTAACAAACTCTACGGCAAACTTTGCAACCTGTTCCGTTGGAGTGCCGGCATATTTATAAACGACGATAAACAGCAAATAGGCGAAAAACGCAACAATAAAGTTTGCAATAACTCCCGCAACTGAAGTTAAAAACAGTCCGCTTCTGTAATGCTTAAAATTATTCGAGTTCACGGGAACGGGCTTTGCCCAGCCGAATCCGGTAAAAATACACAGCACAAATCCTGTTATATCAAGATGCTTTATTGGGTTTAGTGTAAGTCTACCGCTGTATTTTGCCGTGGCGTCGCCGCACTTATAAGCAACCAAAGCGTGCGCAAACTCGTGCGGAACCAATACGAAAAGTACGGCTATTACGCCTGCCAGAATTTCAATAAGTTGGGTCATTTTTTCAATCTTTCCGGAATTAAATCGTTTCTTACAAGGTCGGAATAAGTTTGCGGTTTTACAATGTATTCGGCTTTTTTATCGCACACAAGCACTGCGGGCGGAATGAAATTTCTGTTATAATTGCTTGCCATAGAATAATTGTATGCACCGGTCGTAAGCACAGCCAAAATTTCGCCGCTTTTAACTTCGGGCAAAGGAACGTCCACCGCAAGTAAATCTCCGCTTTCACAGCATTTACCTGCTATTGTAACTTTTTCAGTGCAAGGTTCGTTGGCGCGGTCTGCGGCAAGCACGGTGTATTCCGACTGATACAGCGCGTATCGGGGATTATCGAACATACCACCGTCAACCGCAACGTATTTTTTTATGCCGGGTATTTCCTTTACTGCGCCCACTGTATACAACGTTATTCCCGCTTCGCCCACGATAGAACGCCCCGGCTCTATTACAAGGTGCGGCAACTTCAAATTATGCTCTTTAGAGCAGTCTTTTACCGCTTTTATCAAAGTTTTAAGGTAATTTGCATAATCCGAAAGTTGCAATTTAGGATCTTTATCGTTATACCAAACTCCGAAGCCGCCGCCAATATTTAAAACTTCGAATTCGTAGCCGAGTTCGCTCTTTATTTTGCCCGCAAAATTCATCATCTTCTGAGCCGCAAGCACAAACGACTGCTTTTCGAAAATCTGCGAACCGATATGGCAGTGATAGCCCTTTAAGTTAAGATTTTTTTTGCTTAAAACGTACTTGCAAATATCTTTAGCCGCGCCGTCAGCAACCGAAAATCCGAATTTGCTATCGGTGCGCGCCGTCTGAATATACGCGTGTGTATGCGCTTCCACACCGGGATTTAAGCGCACAAGAACGTTTTGCTTTATACCGCGCTCTCCCGCTAAACCGTCTAAAACGTCGGCTTCGCGGTAACTGTCTACAACGATACAACCGATTTTATTATCGAGCGCAAGTTCAAGCTCGGAAACCAGTTTATTGTTACCGTGCATATACGCATTTTGCGCAGGGAAACCCGCCTGCAACGCCGTATAGAGTTCGCCCCCAGAAACCACGTCTATTCCTACGCCTTCCTGTCTGCAAATGGCGTAAACAGCTTCGCAACTGAACGCTTTTGAAGCGTAAAGCACGGTACCGTTGCCGCCGTACTCATTTTTTATAACGTCTTTATAAACGCGCATCATATTGCGTATATGCGCTTCGTCGAACACGTAAAGCGGCGTACCGAATTTTTTTGCGAGTTCTGAAGCGGTAATACCGCCTATTTCAAGCTTACCTTCGCCGTTTATTTTGAGTGTTGCGCGTTCGTTCATAAATTTCTCCGAAGTTAATATGTTTTATTGTAACAAAACGCAAAAAAATAGTCAAATAATTTGTTCCAAAATGTGGCATTAAGCCACAAAATAAAGCGCAAGGCATTGCCTTGCGCCGCTAAATATTGTTTTTTTACTTTTAATTAAATTGCCCATTCACCGGCACTCTTTTTAAGATAGTCGCCGTAGCTTGCCTTTTCAACGTTTTCAGCCGCGACAACGTTTACCGTATCAACGAGCACTCCGTTTTTATAAACTTCAATCTTGCCCACAACGTCGTTTTCTGCGACCGGCGCCTTCACGTCATACGCCGTTACATTATGAGTAATTTTGGGAGCTTCCTTTGCTGAAGAAAAAACGTAGCTGTTTCTTTCGGGACGGACTTCAAAGCTGTCCTTTTTGCCACCGCGAACGGCAAATTCGTCGTTTAGCGTTACGTCCTTGTCTAAAACGGTTGCATTTTTGTAGTTTGCAAAGCCGTAATCGAACATCTTTATTGTAGATTTAAACCTTTCGTCGCTTGACGAAGCGCCCAAAACTACCGAAACAAGGCGCAAATTATTCTTTTTCGCCGTTGAAGCAAGGCAGAAACCCGCTTCGTTAGTAAATCCTGTTTTGCCGCCGTCGCAGAAAGAATACTTTCTTATCAGCTTATTCGTATTGGTCATACATGTCGTGCGGTTATCGGGATGAACGAAATCTTCAAGCCAAATTTTGCTGTACTTGAAATAATCTTCGTAACTGAGCAGATTTCTGAACATTACTGCCACGTCCTTTGCGCAGGAATACTGCGTCTCTCTCGGAAGTCCGGTGCAGTTTGCAAAAAGCGTATCGGTACAGCCAAGCTCGGCAGCCTTTTTGTTCATCCTTGCAACAAACTCTTCTTCGCCACCCGCCACCGTTTCTGAAAGCGCAACACAGCTGTCGTTTGCCGAACAAACTATTATGCTTTTAATAAGCGATTCTACAGGGTACGAACAGCCGCTCTGTAAAAACACCTGCGATCCGCCCATTCCCGCAGCATTCTGGCTTACAGTTACGGTATCGGAAAGTGAAATTGCCCCTTCCTTCACCGCATCGAACACCAAAGTCAATGTCATAACTTTGCATACGCTTGCAATGGGCATACGGGAAGTTTCGTTTTCCTTGTAAATACATTCGCCTGAACTGTAATCGATCATGTAAGCCGACTTACAGCCGCTAGTCAGTTTTGCGGCGGAAACCGTTTCGTCGGTAAAGCCGCACAGCGCACCGCCAGAAACAGCCATACAGCCGCTTAATAATAACGTAAATAACTTTTTCATACTTTCAGTATGCGGAAAGTTATTGAAATTATACTATAATAATCACCACTCTGAAAAGTACGTTTACAAGCAAAATAAGTATTAAGCCGTCAAGCACTGCAAATATTGCCGGCAAAGCGTATATTATTTTTTTGTCGCAACACTTAAATAAATCCGCCAGCGCATAACAAAGCAACATACAAACCAAAATCGATGGAATATATACGAAAATCATTACGACAACGCCACCCAACGCGCTTATCGTTGCAAGTAAAGCCACGTAAACGCCAAAAAAAACACCGCGTAAAAATATAGCTATAAGCGAAAAATATTTGAATTTTTTACTTCTGCATATTGCAAAAACAATATAAAAATATACCGCGTTGCACAAAAAGCGTAAAAAGAAAAGCGGCGAATTATTGAAATTATAAACGTTATATACGTAATCGCACGCCAAATCACGCAGATAAGCACTATTATTCAGCGCTTTACATAGTACTATGCCACATATA
>CAZQFP010000041.1:0-10271 GCA_964592605.1 uncultured Clostridia bacterium
TCAACCGTGCAACTCCCAAAACGCAGTCTTCGATGCTCGAAGTTATGCAGGAGCATAAAATTACGGTTGCTAACGAAACGCACCGTCTTGACGAACCGTTCTTCGTGCTCGCTACCGAAAACCCCATAGAGCAGGACGGTACTTACCCCTTGCCCGAAGCGCAGATGGACCGCTTTATGTTCAAGCTATTGATGAAGTTCCCCGAAGCAGACGAACTTAAAGACATAGTAAATATGACGCAGATGACGCTTGACGAGCACGCGGAAGCCGTTATAGACGGTAAAACCATTCTTGAAATGCGTGAGCTTGCAAAAACCGTGCCGGTTATAGACGACGTACTCGGCTATGCGGTGAATTTGATTACGTCTACGCACCCCGAAATTGAAAACGCTTCGGAAACAGCAAAAAAGTACGTAAAATACGGCGCGTCTCCCAGAGCGGCGCAGGCTATAGTTACGGCGGCAAAGGTGCGTGCACTTATGAGCGGCAATTACAACGTTTCGTACGAAGATATAGATACGCTCGCTTACCCCGTTTTAAGACACAGAATAAAGATAAACTACAATGCGGTTAACGACCGTCTTAACGTTGACGGTGTTATAAAACTGCTTGTTGAAGAAAACAGAAAACGTTTCGGACGCAAACATACGGCACAGCCCGCGCCCGCGGACGTAGCTAATGCAGAGCAACCCGCACCGGCTGTAACACCCGAAGAAGTACAGGTAGATGAACCTTCGAATAAAAAGGACAAAAAATTCAAGTTCAAAAAGGACAAAAAGAGCGAACCCGCCCCCGAACAGAATGCGGAAGCGGCAGAGAGCGAAAACAAACAATAAAGAAACTTTAAAATGAACACTTTACCTATTAGCGAAGAATTTTTGCAACAGCTTGAAGCGTTGCAAATGCTAATAAAAAATAACGTTGCCGGTCAGTTCGGCGGCAATCACCAGGCAAAGACCTTCGGTTCTTCCTGCGAGTTTGCCGATTACCGCGACTATATGGCTGGCGACGATATAAAGCGCATCGACTGGAATGCGTACGGACGGTTTGAAAAGCTGTATCTCAAGCTCTATCTTGACGAAAGACAGATGCACACGAGAATTTACATCGACGCAAGCCGCTCGGTAGGCTACGGAAACGGCAAAAAGGACGTGCAGGCAATAAGGCTTGCCGCCGCTTTGGCGTATCTTTCGGTGTGCGAAATGGATAAAGTGTCGGTCTACGTTCTGCGCGAAAAGCAGGTTGAAGAAGTGATTTCAAGTATGCTTGGCAAGGACGCGTTCATAAACTCTATCGGCAAATTGAACGATATTACTTTTGAAGGCGACAGCTACATAAGCGACGCAATTTTGCCGTCTAACGTCGGCTACGGCGACGGCTTGTCAGTAATTATTTCAGACTTTTTAACAGATAATAACTTTGAAGACGCAATAGACCATCTCGCTTCAAAAAAGAGAGATATTTTGTGCGTACAGGTGCTTTCAAAGGAAGAATTGAACCCCAAAACGCGCGGTAAAATGCATCTTTTCGATTCCGAAGATATGGGCAAGAGCTACCGCAAAAACATAAATAAGGACATAATAAAGGCGTATAAAGCCGCGCTTGATTACGTTACGGGCAGAATACGCAATTACTGTGCCGCGCGCGGAGCTGAGTATATGCTTGTTCCCGCCGACAAAACACCGCAGGAAATTTTCTTCGGCAGACTTATGGATATGGGGGTACTTAAATGAGATTGTTATTCCCCCTTGGGCTTTTAGGACTTATTGCCGTTCCCTTACTTATAATTATTTATATCATCAAAAATAAGTACACGGAGCAGGTCGTTTCGTCCACGTACATTTGGACGCTGAGCGAAAAGTTTTTAAAGAGAAGGAACCCCATAAATAAAATAGCGGGCATTATCAGCCTTATTTTGCAGATTTTAGCCGTTATTTTTATATCTTTTGCAATAGCTCAGCCCGTGTTTACGTTGCACGGCGCGGCTTTGGACTACTGTTTTGTACTTGACGGCTCGGGTAGTATGAACATTACCCGTAGTTATAACGAAACACGCCTTGACGCAGGCAAGAACGAAGTTGAAAATTTGATTTCTTCTTCGGCTAACGGTAGTTCTTACACGCTCGTATACGTTACTGAAACGGCGGAAATTATCTACGAAGAAGTAACCGACAGAACTCAGGCGGTTAAACTTTTGAACGATTTAAAGCCCCGCTACGGCACTTCGTCAACGGTGGACGCGCTCGGTACGGCTCAAAAGTATTTTGACGCTAACCCTTCAGTTAAAACCTATCTTGTAACCGATAAGATTTACTTAGAAAGCCAGAACGTTCAAATTATAGGACTTGGACGCGAAGACGAAAATTATTCGGTTTCAAACCTGTCGGAACCCGTAATATCGGGCGGTGAACTCACCGTAAACGGTAGCGTATATTCTTATTCGAGCGATAAAACGCTCACTTTGCAACTCTATATCGACGAAACGCTTTCCGCAGAATTGCCTGTGGACGTTGTAAAGGGCGTTGAAAAGAAATTCGAAATTTCGGCAAAAGCGGTGGGGTACACTTCTGTGCGCGTAGCCGTTAAGGAAAGCGACGCGCTCGCTCTTGATAACGACAGCGTAATTTACAACGTTAAGGACGATATTTCGCACACAACGCTTATAGTCAGCGATACGCCGTTCTTTATTCAGGCGGTGCTCGGCGTTGCCGACGTCGAAAACAACGGCGACAGCAAGTACGTTCCCAAAGCGGTAACTACCGAAGAATACGAAAATAATCCGCAGTACGGTTCGGGCTACGGACTATATATTTTCGACGGCTACTCACCCGCGGCTCTGCCTTCGGACGGCGCGGTGTGGTTCTTCAATCCACAGGATAAAGTCGTTGAAAGAACGGGCTTCACGGCAAAAACAAAGGTAGAGATGCCTGACCCCGGCGTAAGACTTGTGGCAAGCACGGACAGCAACCCCGACATAAGAACACTTCTGGACAATTTAATTGTTGACGATAACTTGGTTTTAAGGGTAAAATCGTACGTTCCGTGCACCTTCCACGGCGATTTCATAAGGCTGTTTTCTTACGGCAACAGTCCGGTAATTTTTGCCGGAACTAACGAATACGGCAACAGAGAAGTGGTGTTTGCTTTCAGCTTGCACGAAACCGACTTTGCCCTTAACCCCAACTTTTCTATTTTATCTTCTAATCTTATGAAGTACACTTTCCCGCAGAGATTGACAAAGTCAACGTATTTCAGCGGCGAAAGAGTTTCAATAAACGTGCCGTCCAACTGCGACAGCATAAAGGTGGTTTCGCCCAGCGGCGCTACCGACTACCTTGATACCGACCGCGACGTGGCGGAGTTTGCCTTGAGCGAAGTGGGCAACTATACTATAACTTTTATGAACGGCAACAGCGAGAGCGTGGTTAACGTGCGCGCTGATTTACCCATGGAAGAAAGGTTGCCGCTCGTTTCCGAAGCGTCGTTCAGTATTGTGGGCGAAGCCGAAAACAACGCGCGCGACGGCGTTTACGACGATTTACTTTACTTATTTATAATTCTTGCCGTACTTTATATTGCGGATTGGATGGTGTATTGCTATGAGCAGTATCAGCTTAAATAACGCCTATCTGTTATTTTTAATAATACCGCTCGTAGCGCTTTTGCTTGTGCCGTTCGTGATTGCCGTAAGGAAGGAAAACGTAAACGGACACAACGTTGTGTCGTGCATATTGCACGTTTTAATGGCGGTTATAATTGCGTTTACTGCCGCCGGCACGTATATAGTTACGGTAGTTACCGGAACGGAAGTGTACGTCGTTGCCGACGTTTCTTATTCAGCAAACAGAAATCTTGAAGTTATCGACGGTTATATCAATCAAATAAGCAACAATCTGCCTGCAAATTCGCAAATGGGCGTTGTTTGCTTCGGAAAGGACTATCAGCTCGTAACCCGTCTCGGCGAAAATTTCAGAACGGTAAAGGTAGCCGAAGTTGACGACAGCGAAACGAACATTCTTTCCGCGCTCGACTATACCGGCTCGCTTTTCCATAACGACGTAATTAAGCGCATAGTGCTTATAACAGACGGCCGACAGACCGACGCGTCCGATACAAACGCATTAAAACGTCAGGTCGACGCGCTTAAAGCGCAGAATATTTACGTGGATGCAGTCTACGTTGACGACAATATGTCCGACGACGCAAAGGAAGTGCAGATTTCCGACGTTTCGTTCACGTCGTCGGCATATCTCGGGCACGCCGAAACGGTTGACGTAATTATAGAAAGCAGTTACGACACTCAATGTGAAGTATACCTGTATTGCAACGGAGAACAGTTTGGCGACCCCAAGGCGACAGATTTGTTCAAGGGTTACAATACGGTAAGTTTTGACTTGCTCACCAACGAGCAGGGCTCTTACGAGTACGAAGTAACAATTAAATGCGACGAAGACGCCAATCCCTACAACAACGCAAATAAATTTGTGCAACAGGTTACGTCGCTTGCACGAATATTGCTTATAACCAACGACGCGCAGGACAGCCGCACTGTTTCGCAGATTTACGGCAACAGCGCGCATATTGACGCGTACGTAAACGATCCCGACGTTCCTTGCAGTGTGGAAGAGCTGTGCAGGTACGACGAATTTGTAATTTCGGGCGTGGACGTTGAAACGCTGAATAACTGCGATATGTTTATGAACAGCCTTTCTACGGCTGTAGATATGTTCGGCAAAAGCCTTGTAACACTCGGCGATTTAAACGTGCAGAACAAAAAACTCAACACTATTGATCAAAACAGCGGCGTTTATAAACTTTCGCAAATGTTGCCGGTAAAGTTCGGCAACAATTCCGAAGAAGGCAAGCTCACGACCATAGTTCTGGACGCTTCGAGAAGTATGATGACAAACTCAAAGCTCATCTACGGTCAGCGCGTAGCGACGCAGCTTATTTCCACACTTAATCCCAACGACAGACTGTGCGTGGTTGTATTTTCGGGTGAAGTAAGTAACGTCAGCTACACTATTCCGCCCATAAATATCAGCAATGAAGACAAGGTGCAGGAAGCAATAGATATGATAAATACGCTCGGCGGAACGCAGGGTACCTATATAGGACTCGGTCTTGACGCCGCGTTTGAAGCTATGTACCGCGACAGCGCCGCGAACAAGCAGGTTTTGCTTATATCGGACGGACTTAACTACTCTAACGAAACCAACGCACCGCTCGACGTAGTTAAAAAGATGCGCGCATACGGCATAGTAACTTCGGTATTCGACGTAGGTCGCGGCGCGGGTACGGATGCGGTTACGCTCGAAGGCGAAAAACTTCTTAAAAACATTGCTTCAACCGGAACGGGCGTATACTACGACCCGCCCAAAAGCATTGACGAAATCGACCAGATTGTTTTGGGCGAGATGGCAAGCAACACCAACGACCTTATTATAAACGGCATATATTCGCCGGTAAACGTAAAACTGCGCTTTGACGAAGCGGTTGAAGGAATAACCGACGCGGGCTATATCACGGGCTACGTAAACTGTTCTGAAGATATGAGCGCGTCTACCGTGCTTACCACAACGTACTACACAGAAAGCGGCGAAGGTATGACCGTACCCGTGTACGCATACCGCACGTTCGGCAGGGGCAAAGTATCGTCTTTTACAAGCTCTTTAAGCGGCGCGTGGACCAGCACCTGGAACGAACTTGACGACGACGGAGTAAGTTTTAAGCAAAAACTTTTCTATAATATTTTCTCAACAAACACTCCCAAAAACAAAACCGACTACCCGTTCACAGTATCACGCTACAGCGACTCGGGCTATACTTCCGTTACGCTCGTACCCGCACAGCTTCGCGGCAACGACGCAAAAGTTACGGTAAAGGTAACAAAGCCCGACGGGGAAGTAGTGGAAGGCAATCTCACCTATAACTCGCGTTCGTATTCGTATACGTTTGCGTCTCAGCAGGCGGGCAGATATACCGTAACTTTAAGCTATTCCTACGGCGGCGTAACTTACGACGCCGACGCAAGTTTCAACGTTTCATATCTTTCGGAATACAATAGCTTTGCAACTTACGATGCTTCCGTTCTGTATAAAATGCTCGGAGACAACGGAAAACTACTTAATAAGGACAGCGACAACGATATAAGAATAGAAAACAACGCGGACGACGTGGGAACGCACTCCGTAAGTTTAACCGTGCCGCTGATGATTGCCTGCGTCGTGCTGTTTGCGATAGATATAATAATCCGCAAGCTCAAATGGGCAGATATAGTCAGTCTGTTTAAAAGGACGGGCAAAAAGAAATGAAAAGCGTTAAAAAATTCTTAATTTTAATAATTGCGGTGCTTGCAGTAATCTGCTTTACCGGTTGCGGCGGCACGTATAAGCCGCCCGTAACGTCAGGCGGTAATCCGCCAGGGGGATCTACGGTTACTCCGCCTGTTATCGATCCCAATCCCGGACAGAACGACCCCGTAGAAGATGAAGACGATTACTACACCGTAAGAATGGTAGACTCCAACGGCGTGCCGTTCAATCCCTATCCCGCAACGGTTACGGCAAGATGGACCAACGAAACAAGTATAAACACCGCCGATTTCGATTCAACAGGCGTTGCCAAAGTAAAGGGACTGAAGGGCGATTACAAGGTAACTCTTTCGGGCTTGCCCGCGGGCTACACTTACGACCCTAACATTTATACCGCAACTTACTCGTATAGAGATTTATCAATAATTATCTTAAAACTCACGTCCTACACTGGTACTGGTTCTGACAAGTACCAAAACATTATAACTTTAAACAGTACCGGCATTTACAGGGCAACTTTAACCAAAGCCGGACAAACGATATACTTCCAGTATGCACCTTCATTCAACGGCGTGTATTCGTTCACTTCCATACTCGATATAACCGCCGACGAAGTGAACCCCATACTCGACGTATATCATGGTTCTTTCGCCTGGAAACCCGAAAAACCTACCGAAACCATTGACGGCGGCGGCTCAAGCGGTCTTTATACCAAGAATTTCAGGTGGTCTATAACGCACGGCTCCGAACACAACGGCAACGTTTACGCGTTCGGCATAAGGGCAACAAGCATAAAGCCTTCGGCGTTCCCCATAACGGTTGATTTAATTTTGGAGCGCGACGGTCAATTTACCACCCCCGTAACCGAGTACGAAGTTATAGAAGCCAAGGAAATAAACGGCGTATACGCAAACCTGCCCGCAGGCACGTGGCACAGCGTTAAAGAGCTTAGTGCAGATAACAGGCTTTTGGACGGCAACAAGGTTAAATACAACACGGCCGACGGCTACTGGCACGTTTACGACAGTGCAACCGACACCTTCGGCGAAACGTTGTATGCAAAAATAACCGTTCCTACTTTTGACGACCCGGATGCAAACAACGAGTTCACCAATACGATGGTAACGTTAAGACTTGTCGTACGCGACCCGGACGGCAAAAAGGACGAAAACGGCAACGTAATTTACCACTATAAAAATTATACAAACTTCATAAGAGGCGCGGGCGGATACGCTCAATACGTAAACGGCGACGGCATGTACCCCGTAACAATGGAGCTTAAAACGTTCTTGCAGGAATTTGCAGGCTGTAACTCCTACTTCAAGGACGGCGAAGGAATGGCGGAAGATTATTTCGACGCTTCCGAACTGAACATGTGGCTGTATGCATGCGGCTACTATGCTTGAGTAAAAATTTAAGGAAAAGATTATGAAAATCAAAAAAGTAATTGCGGCGGCGGTTGCCGCAGTAATGACGCTTTCGGGCGGAGCGATAGCGCTCACCGGTTGCGGCGGTTGCGACCACGTTTACAGACAAAAAGTAATAACCGCTCCCACGTGCATGCAGGAAGGTCTGGCGGAATACACCTGCGGTATATGTAACGACAAATATACCGAAGTTTTGCCCATAGACCCCGACGCGCATGAATACGGCGAATGGAACATTACCACCATGCCGGACAGTGAAAATAAGGGTGCGGCCGAAAAAACGTGTACGCTCAATTCACAGCATAAGGCAAATACCGAACTTCCCGTACTGCCCGCAGACGGTGAAAAGGGCGAATATACCGACGTTCGCGTAACCAAATCGCCCACGGCGCTCAGCGAAGGCGTTTTAACTTATACGTTCGCGCACGAAGCGGGCGACGTTGCGGTAGACGTTGCAATCCCTGCAAGGGGCGTAGAAACGGTTGCCGACGGCGTTGAAGCCGCGCTTGAAAGCAAGTCAAAGGTAAGAATATGCGAAGGCGAGTGGGGTTCTGAAATAAAGGGCACACAGTGGAACGAAGAAAAGCCTTACGCACCCAACCTGTTTTCATACGAATTCGGTGAAAACTATACGCACATTGTGGACAACGCAAACAACGCGGAAAGATGGCTTTCCGTTGGTGCTGACGGCGAACTTTGGGCGTTCAAAAGGGAAAACGGCGGTGAACTTCAAAAAGAACTTGATGAAGAATTTATTTCCGGTCAAAAATTTCAGTTCTATAGTGCCGATTTAGGCTCGCAATACGGTGCGGAAAAACAACTTGCCTATTTGTATCAAAGGGCTTTGTTGACACTTGAACCTGACAGAAACGGAGTAAGTCCCTCAGCCGACTTCTTCAGCGAAACCTATTCAAAGGTTGGCTACAATTTCACTTACGCATATGAAACAGCCAACAGTACCACAGCGATGCCCAAGTTTGCAATGGTGTCGGTCGACTTTAAGTTAAGCGAAGAATATACGCTTCAAAGCCTTACGGTAACGGCAACCGTTTTGCTCAACAACGGTGATCCCGAAAAGCCGTTTACCAACTGGGAAAAGGACGAAAGCGGAAAGATTAAAATTCTCAACGAAAATGGCGATAGGGGTATCGACTACCTGATATTGACGCAAAAAACAAAGACGGAAGTTCCGGCAGAGCCGCGCAACCCCTACGCACAGGAAGAAGTATTTTTCTCGAATTACAATATTTATAAATCATCAAGTGATGACCAGCCTGTAGGTGAAGAAGAAGTTGTTGTCGTTGCCGCGGATACTTCCAAAAGTTTTTATATCAAAGACGTTGCGCCTTCTACGGCAAACACAACGTTCGACCCCATTGAAGTTTATCTCGTACGGTCCGGTTTGGACGACGCGCGGCTTGACTACGACACACTTAGTACAAGGGGCGTTAGCGCTACCGTTTCCAGAAGCAATATTTCTGTGAGATGCCGCCTTGCCGGCGACGTAACGCTGAAAGTTAAAACTAAAAACGTTACAAGATACCTGCACCTTGACGTGCGTCCCAAAGCGCCTTCGCGTCTTTACCCTGCGGTTTACAGCTACAGCGACAACGGTTACGTTTGGGAAGAACACGTTGCCGATACCGTTAAAACGGTTACGCTTTACGTAGGACAGTCGCTGTGCTTCAAAGCACAGCCCGCTCAGGACGAGTTGAACTACGTTGAAACGGGCTATAGTGCGGCGTTGTTCTCAGGCACTGCCGCAAACGTTACTATCGATACTGCTCTCGTGCAGGGCGAAACCGTTTCGCGCTTTACGGCAAGCGCCGCGGGCAAGTACAGAATAAGGTGTCAAACTACGTACACAGGTTCAATGATTGGTTGCGTAATTGACGTTGAAGTTGTTGAATTACCCCAAATGTCGACCTACCTTGCAGGCGAGTTCTCTGCGCGCATGCAGTACCCTAAACCGGGTAACGTTAAGGTAAATATCGAAGTTACCGGCGCAAATGCCGCCGTAGCAACAATCGTAAATATGAATGGCGATACCGAAACGCTTAACGTTACGTTCAGCCAAACGGCAACTGCGCCAATGGTGGAAAGCGTACATGCAAGCGGTGCAAACCTTGGCTATTCGCTCACTTTGAACGAAGCCTGCAAACTTGTGCTTTCCCGTTCTACGGGCTTCGGCAATAACGTAGAAAGCGTCGTTTTGAACAACCTTGAACAGCTTTAACAGTTTTAAATTATCGTAAATAAAAATACCCGCCGAGCGGAACGCTCGGCGGGTTTATTTTTTAAGCGTTAAGATAATTTTACGTGTATAACAAAATTTTACTTTCACATACTTTTTGTATGGCAGCTTTTGCCTTATATAGGAGTTTTATGAAAGCAACTGGAATAGTAAGAAGAATTGACGAGTTGGGAAGAGTGGTTATTCCCAAGGAAATAAGAAGTACGTTGCGCCTTAAATCGGGCGACCCGCTGGAAATATTTACCGACCGCGACGAGCTTATGCTCAAAAAATATT
>CAZQFP010000042.1:0-10180 GCA_964592605.1 uncultured Clostridia bacterium
ATCTATAAAAGCGCTATGACAGCCCTAACCGCCGACAAGGAAATTGACAAGCCGTTAACCCCTCGTGGCTAATTGTTTGCCGTATAGTTTGTAATCCGACAGCGGCAATTCCACTTGGCAATAATATTCAAGTTTATTCACTTGCAATATTACTATGTTCTTTTTTATAGCTCTACGGTGCACCATTTAAAAAGACGGACAAAAAGTCCGTCTTTTCTGCTATAAAATAATTAGTTTATAATGATTATAATGAGTTTAGCCATCATTTTTTATGTTACTGTTAGACTTTTCTTCTGACATTTTTATTATAATTTTTAATAAATCTAGTTGACCTTTTTTATAATCACTCTGATTCTTAATTTCGTTGATTAAACCATCTGGTAAATAAGGGTTTTGAATTAACTCCCAATTCACGTTTTTATATTTTAATGTCTCTGCCATAGCTTCAAGCATTTTAGTTTTATTATTCTCAATTTCTTTACCTTTTTGTGGTATATCTTCAGGTTTAATATTTAAAGATTTTATGTAAGTGTTGTATTTTTCTAAAACATCTTGATCTTTATGAAAAATGATTGGAACAGAGTTTAATATATTTACTGACAGTAAATCAGAATACCCAATTATTCTATATGACATTAAATGTCTAAAAACATATAATTTATCTTTTCTTAATTCGCTTCTATTTTGTAACCATTGACCAACAAGTACAGCAAAAACTGGGATGACTATAATAGCAATAATGTTAATAATTTCTAAAACCATATTTATCTCCTTTTGTTTATTGTTTCTTAAACACAAACAGATATTCATGGGCTAACAGTAAGAAATTATGCTTTATACTGTTAGTTTTCCAAAAACCTGTTGCTTTGCAGTTGTGTTGTTCTTTTATAATTATTTCTTTTGTTTTAAATCCTGCAAGCTCGAAGATACGCATAGTTTCAAATGCAAGAGGTTGAACCATTCCTTTTTTGCGTGTATCACCCATTAAAATAGCGCAGTATTTGCCTTGCTTTAAAACTCTGAAACATTCTTCTGCGACTTTACCAATTTCCATTAAAAAAGATTTTATTTTCAATAATGATAAATCGCCGTCAATATCTTCACTGTAATGAATTATATCGGCATAGGGTGGATGCGTACATATTAAATCAATACTTTCATTTTCAAGATTTAATTTTCTTGCATCGCCTTTTAAAATATCCGTTCTAGAATTTGTGTCGCAATCAAATATACACTTATTTTTAGATATTTCTACGGCTTTAGGATTAATATCAATACCGATAAAATTGCGACCTGTTAATTTTGCTTCAACTGCGGTAGTACCGCCGCCTACAAACTGATCCAAAACAGTATCGCCAACATTTGAATATCGCATGATTATATTCCTTGGAATATAAGGCGACCAATTACCGCGGTATTTAGAATCATGCGTTGCCCATTTACCCCTATCGGGAAAACTCCAAACAGTATTCGTTTCAAGTTCGAAATGTTCGGGTTGTAAAGAAGTTTTCTTCATATTTTCAGTCTTCAATCAATTCGGGCGGTACTGGCAATCCTAATTTAGACAACGGAATATATTCGAAATAATAATCACACCCTACCGACTGTATGTAGTCTAAAACATCTTTATAAACAGCTTGTCTAAACCAATCGTCCAACAAATAAATGTATTCAACGTCAATATTTGCCGGAGCCATTAGCTTTTTATATTGTTTCTTTTTAAAATCGCAAGTTTGCAATTTTTCGTCCACAGATCCAGCAACCTGCTGATGTTTACACTCGATAATGAATAAAGTGTTGTTTAGCAAAACAAATATGCTATCGTCAGGTAGTAATCTTTTGGAAATGTACTTTTTCCAATCAATATTCAACTCTGCAAGGAATATAGAGTAAAAAGCATTTTTCTTGAAAACTCTTGCAACTTTTTTATCATCGTAAAATACTTCATTTAATTTTACAGCATAATGTGGTTGTTGACTTAAGAAAGTAGCTAAATCTACTTTACCTTCAAATACTAAACCCGTGCGGGTATTTCCGCCGCCTTTACCGTTTTTTATCATTATGTATTCTCCTTAATTGCAAATTAACAATTCTTTTATCTTTCCGCGACCGGCAGACTTGCTGTTTATCATACGGTTTGCGGCTACACGTTTAATCTTATATTCCGTATATAGTTCGTCAAAAAAACTATCTTCCGGATTTATGTTTTTAGGATCGGAATTGCTTAAAACTATTTTTGCACCTGTTTGATTTATTTCATCAATAAATTGAGCTAAACGGATTTGCTCTTTATCATCAAACACATCCGTGTTGTATGAAGTAAAACTTGAAGTTTGAGAAATAGGTCTGTAAGGCGGATCTAAATAAACAAAACTTTCTTCGTCTATAACGCTTTTTGAAAGCGAATAA
Source organism: uncultured Clostridia bacterium (assembly GCA_964592605.1). GTDB lineage: Bacteria > Bacillota > Clostridia > Christensenellales > Borkfalkiaceae > Coproplasma. The sequence continues at coordinate 2,410 of CAZQFP010000042.1, forward strand.
TCACCGCATACTATTTCAACATTTTGTAATGCCTTTGAAATGTTAATAAGATTATTTTTATCACATATCTTAGGATTTTTGTATGCACCAATAGGAACATTGAATTGCCCCTTTCTGTTTACACGGTATAATCCATTAAAGCAGGTTTTATTGAGAAAAATAAAATATGCCGCTTTTTTAATTGCAGTTGTATCGTTTAATTCAACCTTATTAAATTTATCACGGATGGAATAGTAATAAACTTTTCTACCGCTTTCGTCCATAGATAAAAAAAGAGTTTGCATTTCACGCAATTTATTTATTAAAGTATCAACATCACTCTTTATTACCTGATAAGCGTTAATAAGCTCTCTATTGACATCACTTACATAAATTTGCTCGAAATTATATTTTGACAATATATTAAAAAGCAATGCTCCACCGCCAACCATAGGTTCAACATATTTTGTTAAAACCTTTTCGCCGTCCGCAGGTAACATTTTTTCAAGTTCATCAATAAGTTGACTTTTCCCACCAACCCATTTAACGAAAGGTTTTAATTCGATAGACTTTTTCTTGTCATATCTAACAGTGCGTTTATCAAGCGGTTTTTTAGCGTTACTGGGAATAATCCACATATTGCCAACCATCATAGCACCATCAATTCTATTTTCACTACAAAGCACAGAAACACGCCTTTGAGATATATTCCATTTTTCAGCAGCTTCTTTTGCCGACATGAAATTCAACATAGAAATCTCCATTTATTACCTGTCTATATTGTATTCTAAATCTGGAATAAAAGCAAGCAAAACTTTATTAAAATTTAAACACTATAACTTTTACTATGGATGTAATAAAACATAAACTAAATAAAACAACTCCGCCCTATTCAGTTAATGAATAGGGCGGGGTTTATTACTTAATAATTAAACTATTTTATAGCCTGCATTTGAGAGCAAACTTACGGCTTTTGAAAGATTTTCCGACTTTACTAAAACGTAATCGGTATTGAAAGTCGATATTGCAAAAATTCCTATACCGCCATTTGCCAACACGGTTGAAATTTTTGAAAGTATACCCGTTAAAGAAAAGTCAAGAACACCGAGTATTTTTAACGCCTTCCACCCGTCGTCCCTTTGTGTTACGTTTTCGGGCACGTCTTGAGTAATACAGACCAGTGAGTTTTCTTCATCAGTCTTTCCCGTAAAGCAAAATCCGCTTTCGAAGTTTACCTTTGAATAATCCTTGACTTTGCAAACAGAAAAATCAAAATCTAAAATCTTTAATTCCATTTTTACTTTAATTTTGCCACTCCGGTTTTTACCGCCGCTTCCGCAACGGCTTTTGCAACGCTTTCGTGGGCGCGCTTATCGTACGCATAGGGCAAAATATAGTCGCGGTTAAGCTCTCCAGCCGTAACGCACGCGGCAATTCCGTTTGCCGCCGCAATCATCATTTCGGTATTAACCGTAGTTGCGCGCACGTCCAGCGCACCGCGGAAAAGCCCGGGGAACACAAGCACGTTGTTTATCTGGTTGGGATTTACGGAAGAACCCGTCCCCACAATGAAGGCGCCGGCTTCCAACGCGTCCTGGCGCTCGATTTCGGGTACGGGATTTGCGCAGGTAAAAAGTATTGACTTTTTCGCCATGGAAGCAACCATTTCTTTTGTGATGCAGTGCGGACCCGAAACGCCGATAAGCACGTCCGCGCCCTTCATTGCGTCCTTCAAAGTGCCGGTTATACGGTTTAAATTGGTAAATTCGGCAATTTCTTTCTGTGCGGGGTTAAGCCACTGTTCACCGCGGCAGATAATTCCCTTCAAGTCGCACAAAATAACGTTTTTTACGCCGAGTTTAAGCAAAAATTTTGCAATGGCTATACCCGCCGCTCCGGCGCCGTTTATAACCAGCTTAATTTCGTCCAGCTTTTTGTCTGCAAGTTTTAAAGAATTTATAAGCGCAGCCGCCACCACTATCGCCGTGCCGTGCTGATCGTCGTGAAAAACCGGAATATCAAGCTCTTCTTTAAGCCTTGTTTCAATTTCAAAGCACCGCGGCGCGGAAATATCTTCCAGATTTATTCCGCCGAACGAGCCTGAAATAAGTTTTATGGTTTTTATAATTTCTTCGGTATCCTTGGTTTTAAGGCATATGGGGTAGGCGTCCACGTTTCCGTAAGCCTTAAACAGCGCGCACTTGCCTTCCATAACGGGCATACCCGCTTCAGGTCCTATATCGCCAAGACCTAAAACTGCCGTGCCGTCGGTTATAACGGGAACGGTGTTCCAGCGGCGGGTGAGTTCAAAACTCTTTTCAACGTCTTCGTGTATAGCCATGCAAGGCTCTGCAACGCCGGGCGTATATGCAAGCGAAAGACTCTCTCTGTCGCCGACGGGAACGCGGCAAACCGTTTCTATTTTGCCCTTCCATTCGCCGTGTTTTTTAAGTGATTCCTGTCTGTAATTCATATTTTTTCCTTACTGTAAAAATTTGTTAAATAATTCTATTACATATTAACCCAAAACCGCTCATTATGCAAGTAAATTTACAAATTGAACGGCTTTCTTTCGCTTTTTTGGGGCATATGTTCAACAGTTATCGGTTAATTCGCCACTGTAAAATTCTCACAAATAAAGTTAATAATCATCATATTTCCAGTTGACATATATATTTAATAGTAGTATAATTTTTTTAAACGACAGGAGATTTTGTTAACCCCCTACCAAGGGGGTTTCCGTTTTTCGGCAAAATCATAAATTTCACTGCTAAAATTATGTAGCATACGCAATAACGCATGTTAGAAGGAGATTAAATGAAAAAGGTTGTTAAAAAGGTTGTATCTCCGCTGATTGCCGTTGCAATGACGCTTTCGATAGGCGTCGGCGCGACTGCCTGCTCGGATTTCGATCACAGCCACCACTTTTCCGAAAAGTATACATATAACGAGTATACACACTGGCATCCTTGCGACGCAAGAGAAGGTTGCGGCGCAAAATATGCGGAAAAGGAACACGATTTTGTAGAAGGAGTTTGCAGCGTTTGCGAATACGAAGAAGGCACAACGCCCACTCCCCCTGAAATTCCGGTAATTCCCCCGGAAAACCCCGATGATCCCAATCCCCCCGTTATAGAACCCGAAGACCCTACCGTTCAGTATACGGTAACGTTTGAAACCAACGGCGGCACTCCGGTTGAAGCTCAAACGGTAAACAAGGGCGCAACGCTTGCTTCCGTAACTTCCACAAACGGCAACAAGTACCTTGTTGGCTGGTACACGGACAGCGCTTGCACAAAACCGTGGAATATGCTCTCGTCAGTAATGGGCGACATGACCCTTTACGCTAAGTGGGAAACGTTGGACGAATCTATCGTTGCTTTGAAATCTTACAACGAAAGCCTTGCGGTAACGTTTAAGGAAGGCAACCCCGCCGGAGCAAAAGTTGAATACCGCCTTGCAAACGGCAGCGTTTGGACCAAGGTTGATAAAGAACTTGTTCGCGCAGACGGCGCTAATTCCAGAGTTGATATCGTAGGTCTTGCCGAAGGTAGCTACAAAGTTAAAATAACTCTTTCTTCGGGCGCAACCGTTGAAACTCCCGATATCGCCGTTACTTCTTACGACCGTTCGGGCTACGCTCACTTTAAGTATACCGAAGGCGTCGGCGCATATAACGACGACGGCACGCTTAAAGACAACGCGATAGTAATTTACGTAACCGACGAAAACAAAGATTACGTCATGAAAGAAGCGTGCGCTAAATACGACGCGCTCAACATGTTCAAAGTACCCGGCTCCGACTGGGGCAATAAGGATGCCGAAAGCATCGGCTGGTGGCTTAATAATAACCAGTTCTCAGCAAGCAACGCCGGAAGTTCAAAGAATAAAGTTCCCAGCAATACTTACGATGCCGCAAACGGCAACAATCTCGCCTTCAAACAAGCAAATGCAACACATCCTATAGTAATAAGGTTTATAGGCACCGTAACCACTCCCGAAGGTTGCACGGCTTATAACGACACCAAAGAAGGCGGCGGCGTAGGCGACAACGGGCACATGGCACGTTTGAAGAACTATAAGAACATCACCCTTGAAGGTATAGGCGAAGACGCAGTAATTCAAGGCTGGGGCTTCCACTTCGTAATCGGCACCGACGCCGTAAACGGTCAAGGCAAGAGCTTTGAAGTAAGAAACCTTACCTTTGATAAATACCCCGAAGACGCAATCGGTATGGAAGGTCAGCAGAGCGGCTCTTCCTTAACCGCTGCCGTTGAACGTTGCTGGATTCACCACAACGTATTCCTTCCCGGCTATTGCGCAAACCCCGCCGAAAGCGATAAAGCCGAAGGCGACGGTAGCTGCGACTTCAAGCGCGGCGAATACTTAACCTGCTCTTACAACTACTTTACCGACTGCCACAAGACCAACCTTGTAGGTTCTTCGGACAGCAGCTTGCAGTACAATCTTTCCTACCATCACAACTGGTGGCACAACTGCGGCTCGCGTATTCCCCTTGCAAGACAGGCAAACATTCACTTCTATAACAACTACGTTTCCACCGATACGAACGGCGCAAACATCAGTTACGTTGCATCTATAAGAGCAAACGCATATTTATTCAGCGAAGCAAACTATTACTCAGGTTGCAAATCGGTTGCTGAAAAGGGCACCGGCAAGGGCTGGAACAACGCATATCTCGGCTGCTTCGGCAACCACAATCTTGACGACGTTGCAACCCGTGAAGCAACTGTTTCAAATTCTTGCAAGCATTACAGCGGAACAGATCTTTCCAAGTTCGACACCGACCCTAACCTTTTCTACTACGATGCCCAGAACAAAAAGAGCGATTGTCTTTTGGACGATCCCGTAACGGCAAGAGCTAAAGCGATTAAGGGCGCCGGCGTAAACGGCTGGGGCGAAAACAACCCCAAAAAGGGTTCGAACGCTACGTGGGCTGTTAAAGAGTTTATGCAGAACGAAACTCCTGCCGATTACGTTCCCGTTCCCGAAGACGATAGCGAACTTACTGTAGATTTCAAAACTCCCCCTAAGGGCGTTAAATTTGGCGGCACGGTATCTAGCGGCAACTTAAAGAGCACCAAGGGCGAAGGTCAGCTTGTAATAATCAACCTTAAAACCCCCGCGGCAATTACCGCATCGTCGGGCGACGCCGAAGGACCTTATCTCATTTCGGCAAACGGCAAAATACTTGCAAAAATCGAAGGTAGCGTTACGGTTGAAGTTCCCGCAGGCGTATATCTCATCGTTGTAAACAAATATTGCTACGATATGAAGCAGTCTACAATATCTTCGCTCTCATTCAAATCGGCTAAAAACTCAACGGAATTCAAGTTCGAAGCCCTGAACGAAGCTATAGACGCTCTTCCCGCAACAATCACCGCACAGAGCGGCACACCCGTTATTACGGCGCAAACCGCACTGAACGCATTGAACGCACAGGAACTTGCAAAATACAAAACCGACGAAGCGGCTCGTTATTCAAAACTTGAAAACGCAATTACAACTTACAACAAACTTTGCGTTGACCCCGTAATTGCGCTTATAAACGCTATCGGAACGGTTAACGAAGACAGCGGTACAAAAATTGCCAACGCAAGAAGCGCTTATAACAAACTTACCGCGGCTCAGAAACAGCTTGTTACAAACTACGGCACTTTGACCGCCGCAGAAAACGCGTACGTAAATTACGAAGTTGCAGGTGTTAACAAGGCGATTGCAAATCTTGCCGACGCTTCCACCGCCACTACCGAAGCGCAGATACGCTCGCTTTTGGAACAGTACGAAACCGTTAACGAAATGTACAGCTCGCTTGATCCCACTCAGAAATCGCAGATCAGCAATTACAGCAAGGTTACAAGCGGAATTACTGCTTTGGAAGGCAAACTTGCTCCCTACTCGGTACGCGATATGATAGCGGCGCTTCCCGCAAAGGCTGATATAACCATAGCAGACGCGGCAGACGTTAAAGAAGCACGCGACGCTTACGACGCTTTGACGGCAGACCAAAAGACTGCAGTCGGCAACATAAGCAAACTTACGGATGCGGAAGCGGCAATTAAAGAAATTCAGAACACGACTATAGAGTGCACGTTCTTAGGCGGTAGCCCCAGCGATCCGGCTATTAAGAGCACCGGTTCCAAGCAGAGCGCTAAAAACACGGCATTTACCGTTAACGCATACGGCGGCGAATTGGCTTCGGGACTTAAGTTGGAATCGTCAACCGAACTTACCATAACTGTTGCAACAAAGATGACGTTAAAGTTATACTTCGACGGAACCGGCAACGTAAAGATTGACGGTACTAAAGTAAAGCCTGTTTCCGAAAACGGCGACAACGTACTTACCGTAACCATTGAAGCGGGCAAAACCGTAAAAGTAACCAAGGGCGACAGCATCAACCTTTACTACGCAACTCTTACCCCCGCTGCATAAATTAAAAATATTACAGTAAATTTAAAAAATCCGCGGAGCAATCGCCCCGCGGATTTTTATATTGCAATCGCGCTTTACCAGAATTTTATAGTACTCCCCCCTTGACGGAAAAACGTAAATTATGTATAATAATATTCGGTTCTACGTGTTGCAAAATAATTCGATAAAAATTTATCGATTTAATGATTATAGCGGCTTTTTTGTGTTTATATATATAATGTAAGGCTTTACAAGGAGTTAATATGGAGTGGTTTAACAATTTACAATGGTGGGAACACGTTTACCTTTGGCTGGGCGTTGCCGCAACGTTATTTTTAATAATTCAGATTATTATGATGTGCTTTTCTTCGTTCGGCGGCGACGTTGACGTAGACGGCGACGGAGATATCGACGTTGACGCCGATTCGGGCGTTTCCATCTTTACCGTAAAAAGCATTACGGCGTTTCTGGCAATAGGCTCGTGGGCAGGGCTTTTAACCTGCACACTTGCTTCGGACAGTTTGCAATGGCTTTCTATAATCGTTTTCTTGATTTCCGGCGCGGCGGCAATGGCGCTCGTCATTGTCTTAATGCGTCTGATACTTAAATTGCAGTCGGACGGTTCGTTGCAGACGGAAAACCTTAAGGGCAGTCGCGCAAGCGTATACATCGCTATTCCTGCGGCACGCGCAGGTCGCGGTAAAATTACTCTTACCGCACAGGGCAAATACATTGAACTTGACGCGGTTACCGACGGCGACGAAAAGTTAAACTACGGCGACGCGGTTGAAATTATTGCCACGGAAAACGAATGTGCAGTTGTAAAACGCATAACCAAACCCAGCGGCGAAGCCCAAAACGGCGAAACCGCAATTACCGCCGAAAATACCGACGGTGAAAAACAATAAATTTATTAAAGTAAAAAATTTATAAGGAGATATATAAAAAATGTCAAACTTACTTGCAAGCGTAGCCGTAACAATAGGTATCGTTATTGCTGTTGTCGGCGTACTGATTTTGTTTATGATACTTTTATTGGTGCTTACGCGCTATAAAAAGTGTCCTTCTGACAAAATTATGGTCATTTACGGTAAAGTATCTAAAAATAAAGACGGTACCGAACGTAGCGCCAAATGTATTCACGGCGGCGCGGCTTTCATAAAGCCCTTTATTCAGTCGTATACTTTCCTTGACCTTACCCCCCTTTCCATTTCGGTTGACCTGAAAAACGCGCTTTCAAAGCAGAACATCCGTATCGACGTTCCTTCGGTGTTCACCGTAGGTATTTCCACCGACCCCGCCATTATGCAGAACGCGGCGGAAAGACTTTTGGGCTTACAGCTTAAACAGATTTCCG
>CAZQFP010000043.1:0-9667 GCA_964592605.1 uncultured Clostridia bacterium
GGAACCACGGCGTATTCGTAGGCTCGGCTATGTCCTCCGAAACGACGGCGGCGGCGGCAGGTGCTGTCGGCGTTCTCCGCCACGACCCCATGGCAATGAAGCCGTTTGCAGGCTACCATATGGGCGACTACTTCTCTCACTGGATTGAAATGGGCAAAAAGACGGCTCATCCCCCCAAGATTTTCAACGTTAACTGGTTCCGCACCGATAAAGACGGCAACTTTATGTGGCCCGGCTTCGGCGACAATATGCGCGTTTTGGAATGGATTTTGAAGCGTTGCGACGAAAATCCCGTGGACGCGGTTGAAACGCCTATCGGTTACGTTCCCAGACCCGAAGATATTGACCTTACGGGACTTGATTACAGTATTGCGGACGGCAAAAAGTTTGACGTAAATTCGCTTAAAGAAATACTTGAAATCGACAAGGAAAAGTGGGCTAAAGAAGCGGACGAAATTGAAAACTACTACAACACCGCTATTAAGAACCGTATTCCCCAGGAGCTTTGGGATTGCCTTGAAACGCTGAAAAACAACTGCAAAGTTGAAAAAAAGGCTACGGAAAAAACCGCAACCGCTGAAAAAGCGGCAGAAAAAAAGACGACGGCTAAAAAGCCCGCCGCTAAAAAATAATTTACAGTTAATAAAACGCCCCCGAGCAACTGCTCGGGGGCGTTATTTTTATTTATTTGTATTTCTGTTTTTTTTGCGAATTGGTCTAATTACTCAATATTCTGGTTTTCGCAGTTATCGGCGGTAGGTTCCGTTACGGGTTTTGGCTTTTTATTGTCGCAAAAAGCGTAAACGCCGCGCTTTTGCAAGTGGTACAGTGCAACGTACAGCGGCACGCCCAAGCCGTACACCCAAAGCGCTTCCGTTGCGCAAAGACTGCCGAAATTTACCCAGTACGCAAGCGTAACCGTTTCATAGCCGCACAAATCGCCGCAGAGCACAACGATTATTACGGGAATTATAAACGCATTGACAAGCACGGGGAACAATCCGCCGAGAATAACTTTAAGCGCGTGCTGTTTTACAACTCTGCCTATAAAATACGTGCCGAGCGCGGCTATAAGCGTTGCCGCCGCACCAATGGGAACGTCAAAAAGTATGAACGGCGAGCCCAAATTCGAAAGTATACAGCCTATGAACAGGGCGGGCACGGCTTCGGGGAAGAACAGCGGCAGTATGCACAGGGCTTCCGCGGGGCGGATTTGTAGAATGCCGTTGTAAGCAATCGCGCCGAAGGCGTAGGTCATTGCAACGTACAACGCGGCGATTACGCCGGCGCGGCACAGCCTTTTTACGGTGAAAAGTTGTTTCATTTTTTTGTCGTGAAATTCCGGTAAAAAACGGCTACCCCAAGGTAGCCGTTTGAATTTCACTTCTCCTCGGTTTTTTTATTGATGTGTTTTACCGAAAACCATCCAAACGTTCCGCTTGACCAATGTATCTTTATTGCGGTAGCTAAAATAAAACTGTCCGCACATCAAACATAAATTAAACGTGAACGTTAACTTATTAAATTAAAAATTATTCTTCGCTGTTTTTTTCTTCTTCGGTCTTCTGCGCGTTGCTGTTGCCCAAAAACTGACCGAAGTGGATTTCCTTTTTGCCGCGCTTTGCGCCGCCTGCGGGTCTTTCCGCGCGGTCGCCACGGTCGTTGCGGCGTCTGTCGCCGCGTTTTGCATTGTGCTTGCCGTCGCCGTCCTTATCGTCGCGGTTAAAGCGTCTGCCGCCGTCGCGGCGTCTTTCACCGTAACGCACACCCTTGTCGTAGGGCTTTGCGTTGTTGGGAATAACCACAATGTATCTTGCGGGTTCTCTGCCTTCGGAAATGGTTTTAACTTCGCTATTTTCCATAAGTGCGGCGTGAATTATGCGGCGCTCGTAGGGGCTCATGGGTTCCAAACTCATTTTTCTGCCCGATTCCACTGCCTTTGCCGCAAGTTTATGCGCAAGTTCTACAAGCGTCTGTTCGCGCTGTGCACGGTAATTTTCGCAGTCTACAACGACTTTTTTGTATTCGTTTTTGCCGATATTGGCATACGCGCCGGTCATGCACTGAATAGCGTCTAAAATGTCGCCGCGCTTGCCTATTACTCTTGCGGAGTTGGAAGTTTTAATTTCCACTTTAACGCCGTCGTCTTCTTCGGTTGCGTGTGCGGTGCCTTCGATTTGAAGAATTTTTAAAAGTCCGTTTACGAAATCAGCCGCGCGGCTGTCTTCCGAACGCTTTTTTTCTACTTTAACCTTTGCCTTTACCGAGCCGAAAAGTTTTTTCTTGCTTGCTTCTATTACGGTAATTTCCGCTTCGTCAAGCGTAATGCCCAGGGCTTTAAGTCCCGCTTCTATGGCTTCGTCTTCGGTTTTTGCCGTAAATACGTTATCTTCTTCCATTTTTTAACCTCTTTCTGTTTTTAGGGTGCTTGCCGCCGTGCATAATTTCTTCGGCTTCCTTCTTCGCAAACCGCACCGCCACGATTTTATTTATTATAACTGTCGTCAACAGTCCGTACAGTGCGCCGACAATCATGTACAGCGAGAACGCCGCACTGTAGAAGAACGCGAACACACCGAACATAATGGGCATGATTATCATCATCCACTTGTTGGTCTTTGCCGCCGAACCGTCTACCGAGCTTAACTCGTTTGCCGCCTTTTGCGCGCGTGAAGTTATGAACTGTTGCAGGAACATAGTTCCTATTGAAAGCAGAATTAGTACAAAATAGCCGTTATAAGTATCACCTTCGAGCTTAACGCCAGGGTTGAAGGGATCTTCCCATCTAAGGTAATATGTAACTTCGTCGTAAACCGCCTGATAATCGGCGCCCGCGCCCGAGCTTGCACGCGCAACCGAAGAGCTGAACTTAGAATAGTCTGGCATTTCCTTGTTGAGCATTGAATCGGGGTACCACATGTTGCCTATCCAGGCAAAGTGCGACGAGCGCGCAGTGTTACGGTAGTAGCTTGCCGAAGCCGAACGCGCGTTGAGCTGTACAAACTGCCTTACGGCGTAACGCATTTCGTTTTCGCCGTTGGTATCGCCCTTTTCCTTGCCTTTTTCATACAGGCTCTGAATGTTTTCAAGCGTTACGTAGCCTGAATGACCTTCACCGTCTTCCTGATTGGAATTGGGGTTTTTGGTCTTGTAATCGTTAAAATATTTTTCGAATACGCTTTCGTACTTTTCAAAATCTATTTCGTAACCCGTTAAATCGCCCTGCTTTCTTTCATCCAAAAAGCCGTCTTCGTTTATTAAATAATAGCCGTCTTCCGTCTTTTGGGCGTCTTCGGTTTCCTGATACGTGGTGTGAACGTATGTCTGCACGCTTGCGTTGTAGGCGTCTACCATTTCGTTATAGCTTTCAAGCATTGCATAGTTCGAATACGTTGAAAACGCGCTGAACACAACCATGAATATTACGATTGATACGATCATGGGAAGGCACGCGCCGAACGGGCTGTACCCGTTGGCTTTTTGCAGTTCCATAACCTTTTGACTGTACATCTGTTTGTCGTTGGCGTACTGCTTTTGCAGTTTTTCCATCTGCGGCCGCATTTTTTCCATTAAAAGCGACTGCTTTTTACTCTTTACCCTTGAAAAAGCGTCAAGCGGAAGCACGATGGTTTTAAGGCAAACGGTAAAAATTATAGCGCCTAAACCGACGCCGCCGGGGACGCCTGCAAACAAATCGAACAACCATTTAATAAGGTTGCCTATCCAGTTAAGACCGTTCGGCGTCAGCTTGTCCGCCGAAAAGTTTATAAATGATGAAAGTAATTCCATAATAAATACCGTAGTTTTGCGCTACATAAAGTAACTAATACACCCATTTAACCGAACGGCGCTCACGTTCGGGATCGTAGCCGCCTTTTGAAAGGGGATTACACCTTAAAATCCGCCACGTTCCCAAAAGCAAACCGCAAATAACGCCCTTGTTGTTGATACTGCGCTTCATATATTCCGAACAAGTCGGCTCGTAAAGGCAGGTATGGCGCGAAAGATACCGTTGATAAAACACAATAAGCCGCATTAAAGCAACTTTTATAAACGGAAAAAGCAGCGTTTTGCGCAGAAATTTCCAAACTTTTTTCAAGCGTTTCGACATTCGTTTATTTTATCGAAGCAAAGCCTTAAACTGCTTTTAAAGCCTTCTAACGTGTAACTTTCTTTAACTTTCGGAATGAGTATTACCGAACAGTTTTTTTTGAGAGCGCAATTCTCTTCGTAAAACGCCGCGCGGAGCAGTCGTTTTATTCTGTTGCGCTTTACGGCTTTTCCGTGCTTTTTCGAAACGGCAAGCCCCATTGAAAGTTTGTCCGACGGAAAGTACAATAGCGTTATACAAGGGGAAAATACCTTTTTCCCCTTGCCAAACAGCTTTTGAAAGTCGGCGTTTTTCTTGATTTTATAATACTTCACCGCTTACGCCGAAAGTTTTTTTCTGCCTTTATTTCTTCTTCTCTTTAATACCTTTCTTCCCGCAGTGGAAGCCATTCTCTTTCTGAATCCGTGTACTTTACTTCTCTGTCTTTTTTTGGGTTGATACGTTCTCTTCATAATATTTTCCTTAAAAAGTTATTTTTGTTTAAAGTTAAGGCGTTAGCCCGTTTTTCTATTATATAATTACAAACAAATCAAAGTCAAGCGTTATTGCTTGTTCTGACGGGTAAAATTAAGTACAGTTTTTGTTTGTTTTCCGCGTTCTGGCAGATAAAAGGTTGCACCTGATTGTTGAAAGAAAGCACTATTTCCTTCTCGTCAAGCGCGTTTACCGCGTCGATTATGAACTTTGAATTCATTGCAATTTTAACGTCTTTGCCGTCGGTTTCGGCTTTTACCGATTCCTGCACGTTACCTATTTCCGAAGCCGAAGAAATTTCTATTTTATCACCGGCAACGTCGAAAATTATAAGGCTGTTTTTATCGCTTCTTACTAAAATTGCGGCTCTTTCTATGCTCGCTTTAAGTAATTCCTTTTCAACTTTTACGGTAGTTATAAACGATTTGGGAATTATGTTTTCCTTTTTAATAAAATCTCCACCGTAAAGTCTGGAAGTCAATACCGTATTTTCGTAAGAAACCAAAATCATTCCCTTCTGAACGAAAATTTCAGTTTCTCCGTCATCGTCGGGTATCATTTTTTCTATTTCGTTTAAAGTTCTCGCCGGGCAAACAATTTCGATATTACCGGTAGATGCCACACATTCGCTTTCAGCGGTAGCAAGGCGGAAACCGTCAAGCGCGGTAACGTACGCCTTATTTTCGGTAATTATAAACTGACAACCCTTCAAAATGGGGCGCGAATCGTCGGCGGCACAGCAAAACGACGTTGAAGTTATAAGATTTTTTAAATCTTTCGTCTTCAATTTAAAGCTGTTTTCACTTATTTCGGTATCGATATTGGGAAAATCTTCAACCGAAAGTACCTGCATGCTCGTCTGGCTATCAGCATATTCAATGTCCATACTCTTGCATTCGGAACTCAAAGTTATCTGAACTCCTTCGAGCTTCTTAATAAAATCGGCAAAATATCTTCCCGGAACGCAAACTTCGCCTTCTTCGTAAATTTCGGCTTTAATCGTCTTAATAATCGAAATTTCACCGTCTGTAGCCGAAAGCTGTAAACTGTCGTTCTTTGCGCAAAGTTTAATGCATTCGAGCACGGGAACGGTAGTTTTCGTAGAACAAGCCTTAACAACCTTTAAAACGGCATCAGATAAATCAATTCCTTCACAAACAAGTTTCATAGTATTCCTTTTTTATTTAATTAAAATAATTAAATGATAGTAATTATTATTAGTTACGGTTGAATTGTGGAAAAATTTTAGTTTTCTTACAAAACATATATATAATAACAAAAAAAGTTGCAAAAAGCAACCGAAAAACAGTGTTTGGTTGTGTTGATAAAAGTGAAATTTATTGTTGAAAGTTTTGTTGAATAAATGGGTAAATGTTAAAAGTTTTAAACTTGGAAAATATGAGTTGACAGATTTTTATTTAAAATATGAATAAATATTGAAAAGTTTTTTATTTTCCACAGAAAAATGTTAATTGTTAATAAGTTAAAAGTTGAAAAGTTTTAAAAAAATATTATAATGTAAGTATGGATTTGTTAAAAGCAAACGGACTTTTACTGAATAACGCGGAAAAGTTTAATATTTTCAAAGAAATGCTGTTAAATTATAACAAAATGTACAATTTAACGGCTATTTGTGATGAAAAAGAAGTAAAAATAAAACATTTTTTAGACAGTATTTTACCTGCCGATGACTTTCCGCAGAATGCAAAAGTTGTAGAAATAGGTTCGGGAGCAGGCTTTCCTTCGCTTCCTTTAAAAATTGTGCGCGATGATTTAAATTTTACGTTAATAGAAAGCACGGGTAAAAAGTGTAATTTTCTGAATAAAGTTGTGGAAAATCTTGCGCTGGAACGTGTAAAAGTTTTGAATATTCGTGCCGAAGACGGGGGGCGCATGAAAAATTTGCGCGAAAAATTCGACGTTTGCTGTGCCAGAGCCGTTGCAAGGCTAGACGTTCTTTCAGAATACTGCCTGCCGTTCGTAAAAGTCGGCGGCTTGTTTATAGCTTATAAAGGAGCTGAAAGTGAAGTTGAACTTGCGCAAAAAGCTATAAAGGAGCTTGGCGGCGAAATAGTTGAAATTAAGGAATACGAACTTCCCGAAAATTACGGTAAACGTTGTGAAGTTTTGATAAAAAAAGTTTGCGCCATCCCGCAAAAATACCCCAGAAGCAATGCGCTTATTAAAAAAGGGCTTACTTGATATGTATTTAAATTGTGCATTTACGGGCCACAGGCGTAGCTTAAACGGCTTTGATCAAGCGCTTTTGGACAGAGTAATTTTAAATTTAGTTAAGGGCGGAACGCAAAACTTTTATTGCGGTATGGCACAGGGTTTTGATCTTGCCGCCGCGGAAAGCGTGTTGAGTTTAAAAAAGCATTATACGGTTAATCTTTACGCCTGCATTCCGTGCCCGGAACAAACCGAAGGTTTTTCAGAAAGCAATAGAATAAGATACGAAAGAATTTTGCAAAACTGCGACGGACAGATAATTCTTGCCCCCGCCTATTATAAAGGCTGTATGCAGGCTCGCGACAGATTTTTAGTTGAAAACTGCGACGTGCTCGTCAGCTTTTTACGCAGAAAATCCGGCGGCACTTACTACACCGTTAATTATGCAAAAAAGAGTAACGTTCCCGTAATTGAACTGTAAAATAATTTTTCACGTTAAAAAAGCCGCACATTCCGTGCGGCTTTAATTTTATTGATTATTTCTTTTTAATTATATTAAGTTTAATATTTAAATTCTTCCATTTGTCATGTTGAGCGTAGCGAAAAATCTGATAAAAATGCAAGAGCTTAGTTAATTTGCCTGAATGTCGGCGAAAAGTCGGGTTCTTTGTAAAGTTTCCAAAACGAACGACGAAACGCCTTCTGAAATTATTTCCGCCATTTTATATACAAGGTTTAGCCTGGTTGCCGAAAAAAGCGAATAATTGAAAATAGACCGTTCGGCAACAATTCCCATAATAGAAACGTCGCCTACTTTTGAAAGTTTTTTGTTTGCGCCACTGCCGGGTTTAATTCCACGCCGCGCAAGTTTAATTAGACCGATATCGCCGGCAAGTCCCACTGCAGCGTCGATTGCAATGATAGCGCTTCCCGGATGAGTGAAGCGCAAAAAATCGTTCATATATTTTACTTCGTGCGCCGTAATAGGTTTTGAAAGGGTTCCGTAAACGTAACAGTTCAGCCCTGCGAGCTTTTCTTTAAGTTTTGTTCCGACAACCGGACCTAAACTGTCGCCGACGGACAAATCGCTGCCGATGCAAAGTATTACGGGAGCGGATGAAATTTCGGGAAGAATTTTTTTGAGCGAAAGGCAAACTCCGCCCGGAGCCATTGCGTTGTATAGATTGAATGAGTATTCCATAGATAATTGGATTATTGACTTCGTATACATAAATTATAATAAAAAACAAAAAAATAAGTTCTTTTTTATGCGCTATAATTGTGTTTGGCGCATAAAATATTTAACAGCGCGAGCAATTTGAAAAAAGTTTTCAACAATTACTCAACAATTCAACAATGTATAAACACAGTAAAATTGCCACACAAAAGTCAAGAAAGCCGAATTTTATCAACATTTAGTGCACAAATTGTTATGTTGCCGTTAAAATAGCGGATTTTTGCGCAAATAATGCAGGGAATTGCCCACACTAAACTTCAAAAAATTTTTAGTAAATATGCTTATTTTATCAAGAAATCGCTTATTTTGTCCACAATATTAGATTTAGCCGCGCTTTACGTTCCACGTGAAACATTAAAAAAGCAAAAAAATTTGGTGGTAAGTTTCACGGGAAACATTTTTACTTGGCAAAATCGTAAAGCGCAGTGCAAAAAATTGTAAAAATTGCTGTATTTTTATTGTTGAACAGGTCAATAATACTACTTAAAACGGTATTTTGCCAAAGTGAAAATATTGTAAAATTTAAGCGAATGACTAATTTTTACGCCGCAAACGCTTGTAAAGCAGTTTTATTTATGGTAAAATGACAAGGATCTGTTAAAAACGGGCTGTACAGCCCGATATTTCAGTGTATAAAATATATAATAAGGAGTTAAATTTTGAGTAAAAAAGGCAAACTGATAATGGGCATTATTGTGCTTGCGCTTATGATTGCCGTTGTGATAATTCTCATTACAAACAGTCTGCGCGGTGGCGCAAACCATATTATTTCTACCGAATTTATAATGGGTGTTGAAAATAGTCGGTTTATTAAGGAAGACGGCACCTTTAACGACGGCAGAGTTCTTGACGAAGACGGGAATATAAAGATTGACGAAGACGGCAAGCCCATGGTTATGACGATTAAGGCGCTTGCAGAAAAAGGCTATAAATTGAAGGACGCAACGCCGGTATTCAAAGATGCGACGGCAACCGATCCCCTTCCGAACGTCAATGACGCTTATGCTAACGGCGACGTTAACGGTTATCTTAAAGAAGGCTATAAATTTAAGGACGCGCGCGTCGTAGATAAGGACGGCAAAGCCGCAATAGTAATCTGGAAAGTAAGCGCTGACGGATATCAGTTGACCGGTTATGCGCAGAAAGACGGTAGGGCGCTATACTATACGTTTATGCCGTCGTCTTATAGCAGCCTTGAAAGTTTGAAAATTATTAAAGGCTGGGGCTCGCCGGACATTGCGGTCGATTGGGCTAATCCCAACGCAAATAGCTGGGTTTCAACTATGTTTACGGTACTTTCGCTTGTGGCGGTGTGCGTTGTATTCTTCTTTATTATAAGGTCAACGATGGGCGGTTCGGGCAAGATTATGAGCTTCGCCAAGAGCAAAGCCCGCGTTTCAACCAATATTAAGGTGCGCTTTACCGACGTTGCCGGCGCAGAAGAAGAAAAAGTTGAACTTGCGGAGATTGTAGAGTTCCTGCGCCAGCCTAAAAAGTTCTCAGATTTGGGGGCGCGTATTCCCAAGGGCGTACTTCTTGTAGGACCTCCCGGAACAGGTAAAACTTTGTTTGCAAAAGCTGTAGCCGGCGAAGCGGGCGTTCCGTTCTTCTCGGTTTCGGGTTCCGATTTCGTAGAAATGTACGTCGGCGTGGGTGCTTCGCGCGTACGCGAC
>CAZQFP010000044.1:0-9576 GCA_964592605.1 uncultured Clostridia bacterium
TTTTGCAATTACTGGAGCCGCACCTGTACCGGTACCGCCGCCCATACCTGCAGTAATGAACAGAAGGTCGGTATCTTTTATCGCTTCGGTAAGAGCTTCCTTGCTCTCTTCAGCCGCAGCTCTGCCGATTTCGGGTTCAGCGCCGGCACCAAGACCTTTGGTAAGGTTTGTGCCTATCTGAATTTTGTTCTCGCAAGGTGAAAGTGCAAGAATCTGGCTGTCGGTATTTACGACAAAGAATTCCGCGCAGTTAATATTCGACTGTATCATTCTGTTAACAGCGTTATTACCTGCACCACCTACACCAATAACCTTAATTCTGGCTCTGCCAGAAATATTCGCCGACTTTACGGGCTCTTGCGCATCGTTAAACATTTTACCTCCAAATATACGTTGTAAAAATTAAATATCAAAAACCGCCACGTATAATGCGGATTAATGACCGTGTTTATCGCCTATAGCCATACTCAAAAGGCTGAAAAGCGATGAAAAGCGGGGCTTGTCGTAATAGGGAACTTTTGGCGCAATTACTTCCACGCCGTTTACGAGCCTGCCGGAAATATGTTCCGCCGCTCCCCTTATTACCTTAATACCTTCGCCTGTTACGTAAAGCGGCTTATTTTCTATATTTTTGCCACTGAAACTCTGTCTGCACGTTTCAATCGTTTCGCAAATTCCGTCAAGCCCTTCGCGGATTTTATCGCGCAAAGTTATAGTGGAAAAACTGTAAGCCGTGCCTTCGTACATACATTCTTCTTTGCCGGGCAACTTTTCCTTGGCGTTAAGATTGACCGTTGAAAGAAACGACATTGCCACTTCGTAAGGAATATCAAGCTCCGACATAAGATATGCCGCCAGATGCCCTACGCCGACCGAAAAAGATTCGCTGAACAGAAGTCCGTTGCCGCAAACCACACTGTAAGTTGACGAAATAAAGCCGAAATCGAACAAAACAGCACATTCGTCGCGCTTTTCCGGTTCTATAAGATACATTGCTTCGGCGTGCGTTATGGGAATGAGATTAACCATTTCAATCTCTTTAAAACTTTTAAACGCTTCCATTATGCTGTCAATAAACGCCTGATTGCACTTATAATAGCAAAATTTTCCCTGAAGACTGTCGCTGAGCGCGCCCGCAGGATCTACTAGTTTGCGCTTGTCCGACAACATATAGTAAAGACAGCTATGACGAATTGTCCGCCATTTAGCCTGCTTTGCTGGTGAAGACATCTCTTCAAGCGCGCGCAAGTCGCCCGAATTTACCTTTTTTACCGAAGGAAAGCTGAGAACCTTGTCCACATTGACAAGTTTTATAAATTCACCGGGAACGCCTACGTAAAATTCTTTTATGCCGCGCATAGATGCGAGCGTGCATTTTACAACTTCGTTAACCGCAGAAATGAAACTTTTTTTATCAAGAAGTTCGCCTTCGGCGTAGCCGTCGTAATCGCAGGCATATTTACTTTTTATTATGAAAGTGTTATTTACGCCCCTTTCGCCTACTACCGCAGTCATTTCCGAAGAACGTATATCTAACACTGCCACGTAATTTGCACGCATAAGCACAAAATTCCCGACTATCGATAATACGCTAGTTATTATATTATAAACATTGCTTAAAGTCAATAAAGATTTAAAAAATTGTACTAAAAAACGGCGAATTACCGCCGTTTTTA
Organism: uncultured Clostridia bacterium; assembly: GCA_964592605.1. Classification (GTDB taxonomy): domain Bacteria; phylum Bacillota; class Clostridia; order Christensenellales; family Borkfalkiaceae; genus Coproplasma. Next base: position 1,677 of record CAZQFP010000044.1, read on the forward strand.
TTGTTTATTGTATTTAATTGAAGTTATACGTAACGTTTATCCCGCCGTCGTTTATTGCCGAACAATAGATCGTGCCGCAGGTTTTCTGCCCGCCGCTAAGCCTGTTAAAATAATTATAGCACGCTTCAATCTTTTCTTCCGCCAAAGTTTCGTAATCGTAAACAAGCATATTTACGCCGCATTTAAACGAAAAATTTACGCCGGCTCTCGTCAATGTTACGCTATCTACTATCGCACGCAAGGACGAAAACTTTTTCTCAAACAGTTCGCACACGGAAGCAACTTTTTTCAGTTCCGCTTCGTCGAGTGCGTTTGCTCCGTCGTTTTTAACGGCAAGGTTAGGCTCGCCGTCAAATTTGTTGCACGCTTCTTCTTCGGAATTTGCTTTTCTTAAAAACGCGCCTTTTTCGTCGTAAATTTTAAAAGTTTCGTCGCTTTGGGCAACGGAAAATACTTCTCTGCGCTCTCTTACCGTTACGTTTAGCGTGCAAGGGTATACTTTTTCGTAATACTCGACAACGTAACCTTCGTCGCCGATAGCAGAAGTTACCGCGTCGTCGCTTACAAAGCTGATCATCGTGCCGCGCGTCCTGCTTAAAATATCGGTTTTAAACCGCTCTATCTTTTTAACCGCCTGTTCGCTGTCTTGTTCGTAAGTATAACTAACAAGCGTAACGTTTACGTTTCTTACGGCAAAGATCACGCCCATACCAATAACGAAAGCGGCAACCATTACTACGCCCAGCATAACGTAAACGATTTTTCTTAAGTACTTCATAAAAGATTAAACGGTAACCCTGACTATATCTCCGCCGAGACTTCTCAGCTTATATTCAAGGGAACCGTACCCCCTGTCGATGTGGGAAATGTCGAGAACTTCGCTCCTGCCTTCCGCAGACAACGCCGCCGAAACTAATGCCGCACCGCCGCGCAAATCGTGCGCGACTACCGTTGCCCCCTTGAATTTTTCCACACCCCTTACAAACGCACTGCGGTTTATAACCGTTATGTCCGCGCCCATTTTTCTGAGTTCGGGAACGTATTTGAAACGCGTTTCAAATAGATTTTCGGTTATAATCGAATGTCCGCGACAGATACAGCACAGCGCCGTCATCTGCGCCTGTAAATCGGTGGGAAAACCCGGGTAAGGCTGAGTTTCTATACTCTTTACGGAAGTAAGCCTTCTCAAACTTTTCAAAACTATTTTATCATTATCGGTGTAAATTTTGCAACCGTTTTCCCTAAGTTTATGTAAAAGCGAGCTGATATTTTCAACTCCGGCACGTCTAAGTTCAACTTCACCGCCGCACATTGCCGCAGCGATAAGGAACGTTCCCGCTTCTATGCGGTCGGCTATGGGCAAATATTCACAGCCTTTAAGTTCTTTTACGCCGTTTATAATTACAGTACCGCTACCCGCACCGCTGACCTTTGCGCCTATACAATTTAAAAAACGCTGTAAGTCCTCTATTTCGGGTTCTCTGGCAGCGTTTTTGATTATTGTTACGCCTTCGGCTTTGACCGCGGCAAGCATTATATTTTCCGTTGCGCCTACGCTGGGGCAATCGAGCATAATTTCGTTGCCGCACAGTTTATCGCATCTGCAAATTATGTAGCCGTTTTCTTCCGTTATGTCCACGCCAAGCCGCTTTAAACCCGTAAGGTGTAAATCCACAGGTCGCAATCCTATGTCGCAACCGCCGGGGTAAGCGATTTTTGCCGTATGAAAGCGCGAAATTACCGAACCTAATAAAAATACCGACGAGCGCAACTCGTGCGCAAGTTCGCTGGGTATTTCGCAACAATTCGCAGACGAACTATCTATTGTCAAATCGTCGCCCGAAAACTCTACCCTGCAACCAAGCCTTGAAAGTATTTTTACCATATTTCCAACGTCGGTTATGCGGGGAATATTTAAAAGTTTAACCTTTCCGTCCGTTAAGACGGCAGCGGCAAGTATAGGCAATACGGAATTCTTTGCAGTCTGAATTTCCACACTGCCGTACAGCTTGCTTCCTCCGTTTATTATGTATTTTTCCATATTGACTCCGAAAAGTAAAATATATTTTATCCGTCTTATAAAATATACTCTATTATATGGCTTTTAAAAGCCGTATTGTTAATCGGAGCGCGAAACGTTGTACAGCACGCCCATGGAAGCCATGGTAATTATAAGCGACGTGTTACCACTGCTTATAAGGGGAAGCGGCAACCCCGTGGGCGGTATTGCTCCCGTTACTACAAGCGCGTTTATTGCAACCTGTATTCCGTAAACGAGCGTAAAGCCCGCGGCAAGCAGATAGCCGAACCTGTCCTTGCAGTTTTTTGCTATTTTAAAACCGCGCCATATTATAAATCCGCAGAACGCAAAAAATATTAAAAGCCCGAAAAAGCCTAACTCTTCGCCCATTATTGCGAGAATGAAGTCGCTTTCGGCAAACGGTAAAAACCTGTACTTCTGCGTTGAATTGAATAGCCCTGTTCCGAAAAATCCGCCGTTTCCCAGCGCGTACAGCGACTGAATAAGCTGATAGCCTTCGTCTTTGGGCGATGCCCAAGGGTCAATGAACGCGCTTAACCTTTGCAGTCTGTAAGGCTCTAAAATTATGAGAGCCGGTACTGCCAGCACGAACGGCGCAAGCACGATAAGAAAAGTTTTCAAATTTGTGCCGCTTAAAAAAATTATGCCAAGCATAAGCAAGCCCACACACATAGTAATGGACATGTTCGGCTCAATTATTATAAGCAGGCAAAATCCCAGTCCCACGGCAAGGAAGGGCAAAACGCCCTTAACGGTTTTGACTTTATCGCGGTTTTTTGCAAAATACGCCGCCGAAAACAGCGCGAATGCGTACTTTGCAATTTCAGACGGCTGAATTGAAAAACCGCCGAAGCCTATCCAGCGTGTTGCGCCGTAATTGGTTATTCCAAGCCCGGGAACAAAAACCAAAGCCAACAGCACCGCCGCTATTATTATTGCAGGAAATTTAAGCTTATACAGCTTTTTGTAGGGCAGAAAACTCATTCCAAGCATAGCCGCCGCACCAATCACGACGCCTATAATCTGTTTTTTAACAAAATACAGGCTGTCGCCGTACTGCACTTCGGCGGTATACGAGCTTGCCGAACAAATCATAAGGCAGCCGAAACAAGCCATTAAAAACACGCATATTAAAAGCGGGATGTCTCCCGCCTTTTTTTTGGAGTTAAGCAGTTTCTTCAATGGCGTCTACCAACTCTTTGAACGCGTCGCCGCGTTGTTCATAGTTAATAAAGTTGTCGAAGCTAGCGCTTGCGGGACTGAGAAGCACGCATTCGCCGGGTTTTGCTATAAAGCTAGCAAGCCGTACGGCGGTTGTAAATTCCGAGCAGAGCGAAAAACTTGTAAAGCCTGCCTTGACCGCGGCATTCATCATTTTAAAGCGGTTCTCACCGTAAATTACCGCGTGCGTTACACGCGTTGACGCCAGTCCTTCGAACAACGGAACGTAATCTTCACCCTTATCTTTGCCGCCAAGAAGCAATATCGTAGCGGCTTTCATAGTCTGTGCCGCCTTAATTGCCGCGTCTATGTTCGTACCCTTGCTGTCGTCTATGTAGGTTACTCCGTTTACTTCGCGCACCTTTTCTATGCGGTGGGCAATTCCCTTGAATGCGCACAGAGCTGTGGAAACGGTAGCTTTGTCTAGTCCCAGTATTCCGGCAACCGCAATGCAAGCAAGCGCGTTGTAAATATTGTGTACGCCCGAAAGCGTAAGATCGTTGACTTCAAGATATTTTTCGCCGTTGTACCACAGCGCACCGTTTTCGTAATAAGCGCCGGCCACGCGCGACTGAACGGAAAAATAAACGGTTTTAGCCTTCACGTTTCTTGAAAGTCCGCGCACCGTAGGATCGTCGTAGTTTAAAACGGCAAACTCGCTTTCCCTTAAATTCCTTAGAATTTTTGATTTGAGAAAAACGTAGTTTTCCATATTGTAGTGGCGGTTAATATGGTCTTCGGTTATGTTCGTTATAACCGCTATATGCGGACGCAAACTATTGAGCGTTTCAAGCTGAAACGAAGAAATTTCCAAAACCGCAAAATCGTCGAAAGTTAGGTCGGCAACTTCCTTTATAAGCGGATTGCCGTTATTGCCGCACGCAACGCACCGTTTGCCGCAAGCCGAAAACATTTGGTCGAGCATTGTAACGGTTGTGGTTTTACCGTTAGTACCCGTTACCGCAACCGACGTTGCCCTGAGATAAAGCGCGGCAAGTTCTTCTTCGCCGATAATAGATTTTCCCTGTCTGCGGAACGCAACGGGAATTGCGGTATCGATTGGAATGCCCGGGCTTAAAACCAGCACGTCGCAGGCGGAAACGGCTTCTTCAACGGTTTCGGCTGAAACAACTTTTGCGCCCAACTCTCTGAGTTCTGTGTATAGCTTTGAAATATTTTCACTTACTATATCGTCGTATATGTACACCGCCGCGCCGCGCTCCAATAAAAAGCGCGCACTGCTTTCACCGGAAACGGACATACCGGCAACAAAAAACTTTTGTCCTTTAAAATACATGTTACCTCACAAGAATATCAAACAGAATATTCCGACTAAGGACGTGAGCGCAAAATAAGCATACGAAATTTTACATTCGGTATAGCCTTTCATCTGAAAATGATGATGTAGCGGCGCCATTAAAAACACTCTTTTCCTTGTCCGTTTATAATATATGACTTGTACAATTACAGATATTCCCGAAATTACGAACATAATTCCGACGAGCGGAATATATAATGCGTTGCCCGAAAATATGGAAACGCACGCAATAAATCCGCCGAGTGCAAGCGAACCCGTGTCGCCCATAAATATCGCGGCGCGGTTGACGTTCAGCGTAAGAAACGCCGCAACCGCACCTACCGCAACAAAGCATAGCGCGGCAACGGACGAGCCCTGCATAAACAGCATTATTCCGAAAATTCCGAGATATGCACAGCTTGTCCCGCCGGCGAGCCCGTCCAAACCGTCGGTTAAATTTACGCAGTTGACCGTTGCAAGATATATAAAAATTACAAGCGGAATTATTCCCCAGCTGATATCTAAAACCACTCCGCCGCTGAACGGCAAATTCAGTTTAGTTAAGCCGTTGACGTAGCAATATGCCGCGGCTACGGCAGATATTGCAACCTGAAAAAGTATTTTTTGATACGGTTTAAGTCCGCCGTTATCTTTGCGGTGAATTTTAAGAAAATCGTCCAAAAATCCTACCACGGTAAATGCGGCGGTGATTGCTAGCGTTAAATTTACGGGACCGTTATTAAGTCCTAGCGTGCACAAACCTACGACTATTATTGCCGTAACAAAAGCAAGCCCGCCCATTGTAGGCGTGCCGCCCTTCCCCTTATGTTCCTTAACGTAGCCCAAAATATACTGCCCTGCTTTCAGTTTTTTTAGTAACGGCGTTATTATTAATAGCAATAAAAACGACGTTGCGAAAGCGCAGACAATGGCTATAAAAATTATTTTCATTTAACTGCCGATTATGTTTTTTATTACCTTATTGTCATTATAACTGTGCTTTATTCCTGCTATTTCCTGATATTGCTCGCCACCCTTGCCGGCAACAAGCAAAATATCGCCTTTTGCAAGCAGTCTTACGGCGTATTCGGTAGCCACTTCGCGTTCGGTAACCGTAACATAGTTGCGGGTCAACGGTTTTACTCCGTTTTCAATTTCAGTAATTATATCGAACGGATCTTCAAAACGCGGATTATCGGAAGTAATAATTAAAAAGTCTGCGTTTTTAGCCGCGACAGCCCCCATAATCGGGCGTTTAGTGGCGTCGCGGTTGCCGCCGCAACCGAACAGGCAGTACAGCTTTCCCTTACAAAGTTTTTTAAGTGCCGCAAGCGACTTTTCAAGCCCGTCGGGCGTATGCGCAAAATCTACAAATATGTCTGCGCCGTTAAACGTTGCAACTTTTTCAAGTCTGCCTTCAACGCTTTTAAGGTCGGCAAGCCCCTTGGCTATAACGTTTATTTTAACGCCTAAAAGTCTTGCACAAGCTGCAGCCGCCATTGCGTTATAAACGTTGTGCAAAGCGGGCAAAGAAAGTTTAAGTTCGTACAGCTCGTCGAAAAGATTTAAAACGCAGGTTGTGCCGCTAAGGTCTTCGCTTATATCTACCGCAAAGACGTCTGCAGGGTTTTCAATGCCGTAGCTTACCGCACCGTTTATTTCTGAAAGAAGTTCAATACCCAGCTTATCGTCGGAGTTTACCACTACGCGGCGGCACCTTCCGCCTTCGAACAGCCGCTTCTTGCACTTGGCGTATTCGCTCATATTACCGAAAAAATCAAGGTGGTCCTGCGTACAGTTGGTGAAAATTCCGACTTCGAATTCAAGTCCGCAAATCTTATCGTAATACAGCGCGTGCGCGGAAACTTCCATAAACACGTATTCAACGCCCGCCGCAACCATGTCGGCAAAAACCGAATGAAGATATATCGGGTCGGGAGTTGTAAGCTCCGGGGAAATAAATCTTTCCGCATAGCTTATGCCAAGAGTGCCTATTACTCCCGCGCTTTTTTCCGCCGCTTTAAATATGCTTGCAAGCATGTACGTTGTAGTCGTTTTTCCGTTGGTACCGGTAACGGCGACAAGTTTCAGTTTTTTATCGGGAAAACCGTAAAACGCCCTAGCCGCACAAGCTACTTGCGCGCGGGCATTTTCTGTTACAATTTGCGTTACGGGGCAGTTTTCCAGCTTTTTTTCAACTACGAGCGCAACCGCTCCGTTTTGCGTTAGTTGCGGCATATCTGCGTGCGAATCGTGATTTTTTCCCGCATAGCAAAAGAATAAATCACCTTTTTTAACGTTACTTACACACGTTTCAAGACCAGCTATTTCTATATCGGATGAGCCGATAATTTCTTTAACCTTTATGTATTTTAAAAGCTCTGCAAGTTTCATTTATTCGTACCGCTCTATGTTTTTTATTTTTATAATGTCTTCAAAAATGTCCTTTGCAACGGGCGCGGCAACGGTACTACCGTAATAAACGCCCTGTGGCTCGTCAACAATAATAAGTGCCAGATACTGCGGATTGTTCGCGGGGAAAAACCCTGTAAACGACGAAACGTACTTACCCACGGCAACGTGCCCGTCTTCGTATTTCTGCGCCGTTCCCGTCTTGCCGCCAACCTTATAGCCTTCAATATATGCGTGTTTGCCGCTACCTTCTCTTACTACGCCTTCAAGCATACCCGCAAGAATTTCAGATGCCTGCTCGCTTATAACTTTGTTTTTGAGAACGGGATTAAATTGTTCTTCGGTAGACCCGTCAGCCGAAACAATGCTTTTAAGCAAGTGCGGAGTATAATAATTTCCGCCGTTTACCGCGGCGGCAACCGCGCAGGCAAGCTGTATTCCGGTAACGGCAACACTCTGCCCGAAACCGATACGCGCAAGGTCGCAATCCCTTACCACCGTTTGCGGCACGAGCATGCCGAGTGCTTCGCCCGTAAAATCGATGCCCGTTTCACTGCCGAAACCAAACTTGTTCAAATAGTCGTAAAAGGTTTGACTACCTAACGAAAGCGCAATATCGGTAAAACACGGGTTACAGCTGTTATTGAGCGCCTGCGCAAGCGTCTGGTTTTGATGTCTGCCGTCGGTATGCGCCGCCCAACATTTAATTTTTGTGCCGTCAACCGAGCGGGTGCGGCTACCGTTAAACACGTAGGAATTTGAAAACGCTTTTGAATTGCCGCGCAAATATTCTTCGATATTAGCCGCGGCGGTAACGACCTTGAAGGTTGAACCGGGCTCGTATATATCGCTTACTACAAAATTTCGCGACTGCGAGTTCAGCGTATCTCTATCATCGCGCGGAACGTCGTTCAAATCGTACGAAGGGT
>CAZQFP010000045.1:0-9575 GCA_964592605.1 uncultured Clostridia bacterium
CGTCCCCTCGGTAACGAGGGGAGCCAATTAAACCCCACCCGATGCAAGATTGGGCTATCGGCTTGCTTAAATGCAAAAGGCTGCCCGTCTGCCGACAGCCGTAAATATCGCTTGAACTTGCAGGCGACTGCAAGATTAGATAGATAACCGTACACGACAGAACTCGGCTTACAGATTAAGCTCAAATTATCATAAGCGCCGCTACGTAAATCCGTAGCGGCGCTTTCCGTATAAAAATCATAAGAAATACTTGACAAACATAAAAACAAGTAATAAAATAACAAGTGTTATCAATAACTATTGTTATTTTTAAGGAGTACGCTTTGCCGGCTAAGAAACAGATTACAAAACAAACAATTTTGGAAAAAGCAGTGGAGATAGTCCGTCAAAACGGTATAACCGCCTTGAATATGCGCACGCTTGCACAGGCTTGCAAATGTTCTACTCAGCCGATTTATCTTTCGTTTAACGGAGTGAACGATTTAAAGACTGAAGTTGCAAAAACGGTACTGGGCGTTTTCAACAGCTTTATCGAAAAGGAAATTGCCAAAGGGGAATACCCCGAATACAAAGCCGTCGGTATGGGCTATATACGTTTTGCCAAGGAAGAAAAGCATTTTTTTAAATATTTGCTTATGAACGACGGTATGGCTCAAACGGGATTAGGGAACGACAGTTTTAATGAGTCTGTATTTTTGATTATGAAAAATTACGGGCTGTATAAAGACGATGCGGCAAAACTTCATTTGCAGATGTGGATTTACGTACACGGTATAGCAAGCATGTTTGCCACCGATTACGTTGACTGGGATTGGGAAACGGTAAGCGAAATGCTGACCGACGCATACAAAGGGCTTTCAAGCCGCTTGAAGGAGACTAAATGATTATAGAAATTGAAAACCTAAAAAAATACTTTAAAGACGTAAAAGCCGTGGACGATTTGTCGTTCAACGTAAAGGAAGGCGAACTTTTTGCTTTTCTCGGTGTGAACGGTGCGGGTAAGTCCACAACCATAAATATAATTAGCGGAATACTCAAAAAGGACGCGGGTAAAGTTAAAATCTGCGGCTACGATCTTGATAATTCGGCGGAAAAAGTAAACGGACAGATTGGTATTGTTTTTCAGAATTCCGTACTCGATAAAAAGCTGACCGTTTACGAAAATTTAAAATTCCGCGCAAATCTTTACGGAATTTTCGGTAAGGAATTTAAAGAACGACTTGACGAAATGTGCGCTCTTTTAGACTTAAAAGAAATTTTAAAGCGTCCCGTGCAAAAACTTTCGGGCGGACAAAGGCGCAGAGCGGACATTGCGCGCGCGCTTTTCCACAATCCCAAACTTTTAATTTTGGACGAACCCACGACGGGACTTGACCCCAGCACGCGCATAACGGTTTGGAACGTAATAGAAAAACTGCGCAAAGAAAACGGGCTTACCGTGTTTTTGACGACGCACTATATGGAAGAAGCCGCCGACGCGGACTACGTTGTCATACTCGACAGCGGCAAAAAGGCGGCGGAAGGCACTCCGCACGAGCTTAAAAGCAAATATGCAAGCGATTTTATTAAGTTTTACAAGCAAATAGACGTTGCGGAAGAGTATTTCAATTCAATCGGCTATTCCACAAGGCGCATACGCGATTTTCTGGAAGTAGAGTTTAAGGGAACGGAAAACGTTGAAAAGTTTTTTAAGCAAAAACCCGAAATTTTCACAGATTTCGAAGTGTTGAAAGGCAATATGGACAACGTATTTTTAAAAGTTACGGGCAAGGATTTAAAGGAGATTTAAAATGCAGACAAAATGTTTAGAAGTTAAAAAAATGTTTGCGCTGGTTTCGCGCAATACAAAGTGCTATTTTAAAGATAAATTTCTGTTCTTCGTATCAATGATAACGCCGCTTATATTGCTCGTTTTGTTTGCAACTTTTTTGCGCAACGTTTACATTGAAAGTTTTCAACAGGTTGCAAACGGCTTAAATGCAGAATACGGCTCTAACATAGAACTGGACGGCAGAGTGCTTGAAGGCATTACCGGTGCGTGGCTTATGTCTTCGATACTCGGCGTAAGCTCCGTAACGGTAGCGTTTTGCTCCAATACCATAATGATAGAAGACAAAATCAACTCCGCAGTAACCGATTTTAAGGTTTCGCCCGTAAAGAAAACGACTATTTCCGTTTCTTACTTTATTTCTAATTTCTTTGTAACTTTCATCGTAATGATGGCAGTAATGCTTATCGGGCATATTTATCTTGCCGCAGTCGGCTGGTATATTCCCGTAGAAGACGTGTTCATGATAATTCTCGGTGTAATATGCAATATTCTTTTCGGAACGTTGCTCGCCGCAGTAGTTGAAAGTTTTATATCTTCTCAGGGCGGACTTTCGGCGGTTTCAACGCTGATTTCGTCAATGTACGGCTTTATCTGCGGCGCGTATATGCCGCTGTCGCAGTTTTCAGCAGTACTTAGGGACATTTTGTGCTTTTTACCGGGAACGTACGGAGTGGGAATACTTAGAAATCACTATATGAACGGCTATATAGAAGAAATTTGCAAGGGTATAGAAAATCCCCAAATTGCCGCAGGAATGAGAGAAGGAATAGCAAGCGGTTTTGATATGAAATTATCGCCGTTCGGCACCGATATTTCGCTCGGCGCAATGTACGGAATACTTTTGGGCGCGTGTGCAGTGTTGTTTGCCGCATTTATTGCAATTGTCGTAATTAAAAATAAAAAATCTAAATAAAGGGTAGTAAAAATGAAAAAGTACGAATTTGTTACAATTAAAGTAAAAAACAACCCTGCATACTGTGCAACACTTTCCGAACACAGAAAAGTCATAGAAGAATACGCCGCAAAAGGCTATACATATAAAGGGTATATTCCCGCGTTGCAAGGTCCGAGCGGTAAAATAATTGAGATGGATTTGATTTTCGAGATTGAAGCGTAAATAATTGCAAAAGCGCGTGTAAATGTGCTATAATTGTCTTGTTAAGGAGAAGATTTATGCAGCAGGAAAGATTGCAAAAATACGCGCAACTTATAGTAAAATGCGGTTTAAACGTACAGAAGGGACAGGAAGTAAACATTCAGTGCGGACTTGACCAGCCGGAATTTGTAACGATGGTGGTTGAAGAGTGCTACAAACAGGGCGCGGAACGCGTTACGGTGGAATGGGCGCATCTGCCTGTTGCTAAGCTGAACTACACGTACAGAACGCTTGAAACGCTTTCGGAAGTTACCGAAATAGAAGAAGCAAAGTTAAAGCGCCGTGTTGCAAAGCACCCTTGCAGACTTTGGCTCGATTCTGACGATCCCGACGGTTTAAACGGAACGGACAGCGAAAAAATCGCGAAAGCGAATATGGCGCGCTACCCGATTTTAAAGCCTTATCATGACGCGCTTGAAAGCAAAGAGCAGTGGTGTATTGCCGCCGTTCCCGGCAAGGAGTGGGCAAATAAAATTTTCCCAGAACTATCGGACAGCGAAGCTATTGAAAAGTTGTGGGAAAATATTTTGAATTGTTCGCGCGTGGACGGAGATCCGATAGCCGCGTGGGATAAACACAATAAAAATCTTGCTAAGCGTTGCAAATTTTTAAACGATTACCGTTTTGACAAATTGGAGTATTCCAGCTCCAACGGTACGAATTTTACCGTAGGGCTAAATCCAAAAGGATTGTTTGTCGGCGGCGGCGAAGTTACGCTTGACAAGGGCGTTTACTTCAATCCGAATATTCCTAGCGAAGAAGTTTTCACGTCTCCCATGCGCGGCGTGGCAGATGGCAAAGTCGTTGCAACAAAACCGCTTTCTTATCAGGGAAAACTTATTGAAGATTTCTGGATGATTTTTAAAGATGGTAAGGTGGTGGAAGTAGGTGCAAAAGAAAACCAAGACTTGCTTAAAAAGATGGTTTCAATGGATGAAGGCGCGGCGTATCTCGGCGAGTGCGCGCTGATCGCATACGATTCACCCATAAACAACACGGGCATACTCTTTTACAACACGCTGTTCGATGAAAACGCAAGCTGTCATTTAGCGGTCGGCAGGGGCTTCAATGAATGTCTTGAAGGCTATGAAAATATGAGCGTTGACGAGTGCAGACAGGCAGGAATAAACGATTCTATGATTCACGTAGACTTTATGATAGGTAGCAAAGATATGAATATCGTCGGCGTTACCAAGGACGGAAAGCGTGTGCAGATATTCAAAAACGGCAACTGGGCAATTTAAGTAAATTAAGGCAAAAACGTTAAAAACACGGCTAAAAGCCGTGTTTTTTGTTATTTATTAAGTACTATGCCACACATAATTACTATGTTTTGTCGGTTTTTGCCGTTAAATTACGTGTAATACAAAGAATTTTAAGTACTGCGTTTCTTCGGCTGAAAGAAGTGCGGGGTGGTCGGGCGACTGGCTCTTTATTTCAACACAGCGCACAATCCGTCCGCTTTCTTTTGCCGCTTCTTTAAGCATTTTTGAAAACAGCTGTTCGGTCATATAGTGAGAGCACGAACACGTTATCAAAAATCCGCCGCTTTTAACAATTTTTAATGCCGTAACATTTATGTCTTTATAGCCGCGGTAAGCGTCTTTCACTTCGTCCGCGCTCTTGCAGAATGCGGGCGGGTCCAAAATTACGGTATCGAACTGCTTCTTTGATTTTTTGAAATCTCTCAGTACGTCAAAAACGTCGCCGCACAGCGTTTTTATATTTGTAATTTTATTTAGTGCCGCGTTGTCGCGCACGTTTTTAAGCGCAAGTTCTGAAATGTCGCAAGCCGTAACGGTTTGGGCAACGGTGGAAGCGTTGAGCGAAAAACCGCCGCTGTTGCAAAAGCAGTCCAAAACTTCGCCGCGGCAGTATTTTCTTGCGGCAAATCTGTTTTCTTTTTGGTCCAAAAAGTAACCCGTTTTCTGCCCGTTTTTAACGTCCACAAGCATTTTCAAACCGTTTTCTTCTATCTCGCAAAAATCGGGTACTTCGCCGTATAAAAGTTGCTTAACTTCTGGCAAGCCTTCTTTTTTTCTTACGGCAACGTCGCTACGTTCGTAAATACCCTTTGGTGCAAACAGTTTTACAAGGCAGTCGCAAATAAGCTGTTTGCGCATATCTATGCCGAGTGAAAGACACTGAATAACAAGATAATCGCCGTACTTGTCAACAATCAGTGCGGGCAGGTTGTCGGCTTCGGCAAACACTGCGCGGTAGCAGTTGCTAAAGCCGAGCTTTAAACGGTAGTCGCGCGCCGCGGAAAGCCGCGCCGTATAAAAATTTTCGTCGTCGCATTCTTCGCCGCGAATAAATATGCGCACTAATATTTTAGAAGCGTGGTTAATGTAGCCCTTGCCTATATATTTTCCGTCGAACGAACGCACTTCTGCAAGCGCGCCGTTTTTGTCTTTCCCGTCTATTTTATAAACTTCGTTTGCATAAACCCAGCTGTGCCCCGAAAGTATGCGTTTTTCTTCGCCTTTTTTAAGATAAACAGTGTAAGCCATATTCACTCCGTAAATTTGTACGCTTAAAAAGAGTATATCAAAATATTGTTATAAGCGCAATAAAAATTGCATTTTTTTTCTATATATGGTAGAATTTATGCGTATGCGCAAATTGCTTAAATATTTAAAACATTATAAAGTGCAATCCGTGCTTGCGCCGCTTTTTAAATTTTTGGAAGCGTGCTTTGAACTGTTTGTGCCTTTCGTAGTTGCGGCTATAATCGATAACGGCATAAACGGCGGAGCAGGGGCAAGCTACGTAATTTACGCATGTCTGATTTTGGTCGCGCTTGGTGCGGTAGGGCTTGTCTGGGCTGTAAGCGCGCAATATTTTGCTGCCCGTGCGGCTGTCGGCTTTTCAAAGGAACTAAGAAGCGATTTGTTTAAAAAAATGCAGTCGCTTTCGTATAGCAGTATCGACGGTTTGGGAACGGGCAAAATGATTACCCGAATGACGGGCGACGTCAATCAAATTCAGTCGGGCGTAAACCTTGTTTTAAGGCTGTTTATGCGTTCGCCGTTTATAGTTTTCGGCGCAATGGTAATGGCGTTTTTAATAAACGTTACGGCAGGCTCGGTGTTTGCAATAGTAATCGCCGTTCTGTGCGTAATAATATTCGGCATAATGTTCGCAACTGTTCCGCTCTATAAAAAGGCGCAGGGCAGGCTTGATGCAGTAACCACAGCAACGCGTGAAACGCTTACCGGTGCAAGAGTTGTAAGGGCTTTTTGCAAGGAAGAAGACGAAATAAAGGAATACAACTCGCGCAATTCCGCGCTGACGAAGGCGCAACTTTTCGTTGGCAAAATTTCCGCGCTGATGAATCCGCTCACCTATGCCGTAATCAACTGCGGCATAATTGCGCTTTTGTACGTCGGTGCAATAAAGGTTGACGGTGGCACGCTTTCGCAGGGGCAGGTGGTTTCGCTTTATAACTACATGTCGCAGATACTTATCGAACTTATCAAAATCGCCAACCTTATAATTACTTTAACAAAGTCTTTCGCCTGCGCGGGCAGAATTAACGAAGTTCTTGAAATGCCGTCCGCACCCGTTGCGGCATGCGTACAGACCGTAAAAGATGCCGTGTCGCCCTTTATACAGTTTAAAAACGTTAACGTAAATTACGGCGGCGCGTCAGAAAACGCACTTTCCGATATAACTTTTTCGGTTGAAAAGGGGCAAACGGTAGGCATAATCGGCGGTACCGGTTCGGGTAAAACCACGCTTGTAAATCTTTTGCCGCATTTTTATAACGTTGAAAGCGGCGAAGTTTTAATTGAAGGTAAAAACGTAAACGACGTTAACGACGGCGAGTTGCGCGCGCGCATCGGTATTGTGCCGCAACAAGCCGTGCTTTTTAAAGGGACTGTCCGCGAAAATATGCAGTGGGGCAAGTCCGACGCTACGGATGAAGAAATTTTTGAAGCCGTTGAAGTAGCGCAGGCCACCGACGTGTTGAAGTCGAAAGAAGGCGGACTTGACGGCGAAGTAGAGCAGAGCGGTAAAAACTTTTCCGGCGGTCAACGGCAAAGGCTTACTATTGCGCGTGCGCTCGTTAAAAAGCCCGAAATTCTCATTTTGGACGACAGTGCGTCCGCACTCGATTACGCAACGGACGCCGCGCTTCGCCGTGCAATTAAAAATTTAGAGTACAAACCTACCACGTTTATAGTTTCTCAGCGCGCTTCGTCTATAATGCACGCGGACAAAATAATAGTTTTGGACGGCGGAAATATGGTCGGGCTGGGTACGCACGACCAGCTTTTGCACTCGTGTGAAGTATACCGCGAAATTTACCGTACGCAGTTTGAAAAGGGGGAAAGCGCTAATGAAAGTTAAAGACCGCTCTTCCGCAAAAATTTTAAAACGCGTACTAAAACAGCTTAAAGATTATAAAATCTGGCTTGTTTTAACTGTATTTTTCGCGCTCGTTTCGGTTGCGGGCAACTTGCTTGCTCCCATATTTTTCGGCGATATAATAAACTTGCTCGACCTAACAAAGCATCAATCGGTTCAGTGGGCAAAAATAGGCGAAAAGTTTCTGGCAATAGGCGTAACGGTAGCAATTTCCGCAGTCAGCCAATGGCTTATGGGTATTATAAACAACCACATAACTTATAATGTGGTTAAGGACGTAAGGGAAGAAGCGTTTGCTAATTTACAGCGTTTGCCGCTTAAATTTATTGACGCGCATCCCTACGGCGATATAGTAGGCCGCAGTATTGCCGACGTGGAACAGTTTGCCGACGGGCTTCTAATGGGCTTTACGCAGTTGTTTACGGGCGTGCTTACAATCGCGGGAACGCTTGCAATAATGTTTGCTCTCAACTGGATTATAGCACTGGTTGTGTTTGTGCTTACTCCGCTTTCGCTGTTTGTTGCAAAGTTCATAGCTTCGCGCACGTATTCGTTATTCAAAAAAACGTCGGAAGTGCGCGGCGAACAGACGGCGTTTATAGACGAAATGATAGGCAATTTAAAGGTCGTTCAGGCGTTCGAAAGACAGAAACCTAACCAGGAAAAGTTTGAAGAAATAAACGAAAGGCTTACAAAGGCTTCGCTTAAATCCATTTTTTATTCGTCGCTTACAAACCCGACTACACGCTTTGTAAACTCGCTTGTCTATGCGGCGGTTGCGCTTACCGGCGCGCTTATGTTAATCTACGGGGGTTCTCTGCCGATTGTGTTCAGCGTAGGTACGCTTTCAAGCCTGCTTGCGTATGCAAACCAGTATACAAAGCCGTTTAACGAAATTTCGGGCGTTGTAACAGAATTGCAGAACGCCATTGCCTGCGCCGGCAGAATTTACGAAATTATCGACGAAAAACCCCAGCAACCTGACGCCGAAAACGCGATTTCGCTTGAAAACGTGCGCGGAGACGTAGATATTCAAAATCTTTATTTTTCTTATTCGCCCGATAAAAAACTAATCGAAAACTTCAACCTTAGCGCAAAGAACGGTCAAAAAATTGCAATAGTAGGACCTACCGGTTGCGGAAAGACGACTTTAATAAATCTTTTGATGCGTTTTTACGAGCCGAATTCGGGAAAAATCTGCATTGACGGCAACAATACGGCGGAAGTTACAAGAAAATCTCTCAGACAAAATTTCGGAATGGTTTTACAGGAAACCTGGATTAAGAACGGTACGGTCCGTGAGAATATAGCCATGGGTAAGCCTGACGCAACCGAAGAAGAAATTATAGCCGCGGCAAAGGCGGCGCGTTCGCATAACTTTATAATGCAACTGCCGCAAGGCTACGATACCGTACTCGCCGAAGACGGCGGAAATCTTTCACAGGGGCAAAAACAGCTACTTTGCATAACCCGAATAATGCTCAGTTTGCCGCCTATGCTCATTTTGGACGAAGCAACTTCGTCTATAGATACGCGTACGGAAATAAAAATTCAGCAGGCGTTCGCGTCTTTAATGGGCGGAAGAACCAGTTTTATCGTTGCGCACAGGCTTTCAACGGTAAAGGAAGCAGACCTTATTTTGGTTATGAAGGACGGAAATATAATAGAGCAGGGTACTCATTCGGAACTTTTGGCACGCGGCGGTTTTTACGCAAAACTGTACAACAGCCAGTTTGCGGTGTAAATTTCTGAAAGTCATTCTGAGCTTATGCGAAGAATCCAACGGGCTAAGACCTAATGCACATTTAATTACTTTTAAAAAAATTTATTGGAGAATATATGTTACAGGTAAACAACGTATCGCTACAGTACGGCAGTAAAAAACTGTTTGAAGAAGTAAATTTAAAATTTACAAAGGGCAACTGTTACGGAATAATCGGCGCTAACGGTGCGGGCAAATCAACGTTTTTAAAGGTTTTAAGCGGCGAAATAGAACCGAACAAGGGCGACGTAACGCTTGACAAAAACGAAAGAATGTCGGTTTTGCAACAGAACCAGAACGCTTTTGACCACGTAACCGTAATTCGCGCTGTAATGCTCGGGCACAGGCGGCTTGTTGAAATAATGGACGAAAAGGACGCGCTTTACGCAAAGGCGGACTTCACCGAAGCCGACGGCGTGCGTGCAAGCGAGCTTGAAAGCGAATTTGCCGAA
>CAZQFP010000046.1:0-9338 GCA_964592605.1 uncultured Clostridia bacterium
ATTTTTGAAGTTATCGAATATGGCATATGTCCACTTCCTGATAAGAAACGCTGTCCGTACGTGCCAGTCCGATACGGAATACAAAACGTTTTTTCCGCTTCGTCTGCTCTTTATAATTTTATTGTCTTTGAGAATTTTAAGCTGGTGCGAAACCGCGCTCTGGTTGCCGCCAACGGCTTCGGTTATGTGGTCTACGCACAATTCGCCGACGGAAAGCGCAAGCAGTATTTTAAGGCGCGAAGGTTCTGCAATTACCTTAAAGCGCGCACCCATTTCGGCTATATCTTCGTCGCCGGGCATTGCCGAAAGCGCGGCTACTATTCTGCTTTTATGAAGTTCTTCTTCGTTACACATACGTTATTCTCCGTAAATTAAATATGAATATCTATTCATATGATAATTACATCATAATACTATCATATGAATTTGTCAACCGTTTATGCGAAAAAAATTTAAAGAAAAAACCGTGCGACTTCTGTCGCACGGTCTGTTAAACTTTTATTTAATTACTTCTTTTTGGATTTTGAAGTTTTGGTCCTTTTTACGGACTCTTCAAACTCTTCGTCAACGTCGCCCTTGTTCTTGGGTTTAATTACAAGAAGCAGAATTATGCCGACAAGCGATACGCCGGCTACGCAAAGCAGTATAACCGAAGTAAGGTTATTCTGCAACCATACGTCTTCGCCGTCAAGAGCACGAACCTGCGGTGCGGCAAGTATACCCATATATGCGGTATCGGAGCGGTTGGAATTTTCGTTGTCCTTTACGGTGCACTTAACAAGATAGAACGCATTGCCGACCTGCGGTATAAAGCTGTCCTTTCCGTTCCACTTATAGTCTTCGTAAACGTCGTCTTCGGTTATTTCGTTGAACCACTTGCGGCAGTCGATATAATTGCCGTCAGCATCCTTGAAGTCTTCAACGCGACCTTCCAAAAGTTCCGCCTTGTGCTCCATAAAGTATTCGTAGTCCATTGCATAGCCGTTGTCTGCGAAGAACAAATCGTTTCTGAAAAGGTACAGATTGTAAGTTTCGCCGTGCGATACGCCGTTGATTGTAAACGATATAGAAGAATACGTGTTACCGAGATAAGCGGTTTTCTGTTCGCCGGGATCTTCTATGGAAAGTTCGGAAGAGTTTACGTAGAATTCAAACCAAGGCAGGTATTTTTTAGTATCTTCGTGGTCGGTATGCTCTTCTTCTCTGTAGAAATTGAGAATATCGCTTGTAGCCGTACCTATTTCGACCTTTTCGGGTTCGCCGTCGGAATTCTTTCCGTAATAGTACATTTTGTTGCTTGCCGCGTCTGTTGCGAGCAAGGTAAACACGTACTTGCCTTCCTTGGTAAGGTTAATGGAAAGCGCGTTTGACGCTTTTCCTGTAGACGACTGGAAGCTACTACTGCCTTCCGACATATAATATAAATTGAAACTTAAATCTTTGTAAGGTGTTGCGTTGTCCGAAAGCAGACTTTCAACCGAAGGCAAATAGAAGTAATTTTTATTGCCGGCTTTAAGTTCCTGCTCTTCGGCAGCCTTGGTAACTTTTTCCTGATAAGCGGCAACCGCGTCTTTCCAAGCCTGACTGCTTTCGGGGTCGGAAACCGTAGCGCCGCTTGTCTTATCAACGTATTTGAACGCCGCACCTACTTCGTCCTTACCTACGGCAATATAGTTGTGTCCGCCGATATTCAAAAGATATTCGTTGTCGACGTACCAGTCCAAAAGCACGTCGCACGAAACGCCGTTAGTTGCAGTATCGGTAAGCGTAAGGCTTATTTTAAGCGCCATGGTTACGTTGAAATCTTCGCCGTAAACTTCGCTATTGTAATCCGTGCCAGCCTTAGGTACGTAAGTATTTACGTCGTATATAAGTTTTTGGCTGTCACCTGAAGTTACTTTTGTATAAGGTCCTTTTTCGGAAACGTCTTCGGCGTTAACGCCGTCCGTTACCTGCTGTTTGGTAAGCAGGAAGTACGAAGTCTGCGCACTTGACGAGCTTGTAAGAACGTCTATCGGAGTATAGCTGAAAGAAATTTCGCTACCGCCCTTTATAAACGTTACTTCTTTGTCAAGGCAAAGCACGGGGGGCGTGGTGTCGTTAATAGTGCCGCCGCTCTTGTGTCCGTCCTTATCGCTTACGCCCGAAAGCTCGAAGCTCTGTCCGTTAAGGTTGTACATTGCCACTCTCGTAAGAGCGTTTTCGGTGTTTTCCGGATTTTCGTCTTCTTCTTTTTCTTCGTAGTTAACGGAAAAAACCAAAGGCGTTACGGGCGTTGTGGAAGACGACGAATATTTTGAATAATTGCCGCCCACGTTTAAAAACTCGCCTTCAACGGCGTTCGTTCCGTCCGAAACCTTTACAAGGTATTTATCGGAAGTTCTGCCCGTTACTTCAAACTTTATTTTATCGGTAGTAAGCGACGTTGCACCGTCGGCTACCGCCCAGTTAGCTTCGTCCTTTTCGTCGGTTATTATTACGTTAACTTTTTTACCGTCCGCCGCAGGCTTTAAAACAACGTAGTTAACGCTTTTGCCTTCCTTAGTCTGCGAATACTGCTGACCTTCGAACGTTAAAACAAAACTTTCAAATCCGAGTTCTTCGTCGGCGCCGAGTTCAAAGCCGAATTCCATATTCAAAAAGCCGTCCGCCTTTGTAAGCACGGCGGGCTGAGCTTCTTCGCCTTCTTTATCTTCGGTTGCGGGAGTGGAATTATAGTACCACTTGTACGCAAGGTTCTTTTTGTATGAAACAGCGTCGCCGTCTTCCTTGAAAACAAACATCGAATAGTATTTGTTCTGCTCTTCGGTTTCGCCCGCTACTTCGTGCGCCCCCACTTCGGTTTTGCCCGAAGCCGAGAAAAGCGTTGTGGAAGCGCCCGTTATTGAAACGGACCTGTCCGCCTTTGCAAAAGTTATACCCAAAAATGCACCCAACGTAGCCACAAGCGCAACCGCAAGCGCGGCAATACTCAATAATTTTAACTTAACTGACTTCATACTCATACCGTTTACGCGCAACGCGCGCATTATTATATAGATTAAGAATTGCGCACAAAACGGCGCAATTTTTTATGTACTAAGTCATTTTACAATAATAACCAATCGTTGTCAATCAATTATCTTTGCCGCAATAAAATTTTAAACAGAATAATTTAGGAAACAATGCCGCAAAAATGCTTTGACACGGACGCGGCGTTGTGCTATTATTGACGTAGCATTCAGAGGAGCGGACGGGCAAAAGTACCCGCGGAAAAGGAATTTTTAAGGGAAATTCCGTTAACGCCGCGGCAAAAGGGCGCCGCCGCCGAGATGCGGGCAACCTTAACCCGCGTCGGGCGCACGGGCTAATACCCTTGCGACTGTCAATTAGCCCGACAAGACTTGAAATGTTCGCGTCTTATTGAGCTAAGTGTTGCGCTAATGCCGTTTGAAATTACTGCGGACAGTGCGCGCTGTCCGCTTTTTTACACCTTAAGCTATCTTAAAGGAGAAATTATGAAAAAGTATAACGTATGCGTTATCGGCGCTACCGGTATGGTAGGTCAAAGATTTTTGCTTATATTAAAAGACCACCCTTGGTTCAACGTTGTCTGCCTTGCGGCTTCTAAAAATTCCGCCGGCAAAAAATACAAGGACGCGGTTCGCCGCTGGCATATGGGCGAGCCCATGCCCGAAAAATATGCGGACATGACCGTTCTCGACGCCGAAGGCGACAAGGAAAAAATTGCGGCTTCGGTAGATTTCTGCTTCTGCGCGGTAAATATGAAGAAGGACGAAATACGCGAACTCGAATACGCGTATGCAAAGCTGGAGTGCCCCGTAGTTTCCAACAATTCGGCTCACCGCTTCACCCCCGACGTTCCTATGGTTATTCCCGAAATCAACGCAAACCATATCGAAGTTATATCGGCGCAGAGAAAGCGGCTGGGTACAAAGCGCGGTTTTATTGCCGTAAAGAGCAACTGCTCGCTTCAGTCCTACGTACCCCTTTTACACCCTTTGAAGAAATTCGGAATTAAAAACGTTGCCGTGTGCACGTACCAGGCTATTTCAGGCGCGGGAAAAACTTTTGAAACGATGCCCGAAATTTGCGACAACGTTATTCCCTATATCGGCGGCGAGGAAGAAAAAAGCGAAAAAGAACCGCTTAAAATATGGGGCGAAGTTAAGGGCGGCGAGATTGTTCCCGCAACAGCTCCCGCAATCACGGCGCAATGCCTTAGAGTTCCCGTTTCCGACGGGCACACTGCGGCTTGCTTTGTAAGTTTTGATAAAAAACCGACCAAAGACGAAATTATTTGCGCCTGGAAAGAGTTTTACGGCGAACCGCAAACCCTTGCTCTTCCTTCCGCGCCCAAACAGTTTATTCATTATTTCGGCGAAGACGACCGTCCGCAACCCAAGCTCGACAGAAATCTTGAAGGCGGCATGGCGGTTAGCGCCGGAAGGCTTAGAGAAGACAATCTTTTCGATTACAAATTTATAGGTTTTTCGCACAACACGTTGCGCGGCGCGGCCGGCGGCGCGGTACTGCTTGCCGAACTGCTTGCGGCGAAAGGTTACTTCGACTGATTTCTACAAAATTCTACTCCACTGCACAATTAAAAGCGATTGGCGCTTATGATATACAAGGGGATTTTTTATGACAGGTTTTTTCAGCGGTATAGCTACGGCGATGATTACGCCGTTTTCAAAAGAAGGCGTTAACTTTGACGAATTCGGAAAAATGATTGAATATCAGATTATGGGCGGTACGGACGCCTTGGTGGTTTTGGGAACTACCGGCGAGCCTGCGACCATGACCGAAGACGAAAAAACGGCGGTTATAGAATACTCGGTTAAAAGAGCCGCCGGCAGAATTAAAATAATTGTCGGTACGGGTAGCAACGATACTGCAAAAGCTGTTGCGGCTTCCGTACGTGCGGAAAAACTCAGGGCGGACGGAATTCTTGCCGTTACCCCCTATTACAACAAGTGCACGCAGGCGGGACTTTACGAATATTACAAGTCTATATGCTCAGCCGTTAGTATTCCGGTAATAGCATATAACGTACCTTCGCGTACAGCAGTAAACATTCTTCCCGAAACGGCTGAAAAGATTGCCAGCCTGCCTAATATGGCGGGAATAAAGGAAGCTAGCGGCAATATGGCGCAGGTATGCGAAACCATGCGGCGCATCCGCGGAAAGATGGATTTGTATTCCGGCGAAGACTTTTTGAATTTGCCGATGCTCGCTATAGGCGGCGCTGGGCTTATTTCGGTTACTTCGAACATAGCTCCCGTTCTCGTCAAACAAATGTACACGCTCGTTAAGCAAAACAAACTTGACGAAGCAAACGCATTGCAGGACTTTTTACTGCCGCTTGAAGACGCGTGCTTTTTGGAAGTCAATCCTATTCCCGTTAAAGCGGCTTACAATATGATAGGATTTGACGCAGGAGTGCCGCGCTCGCCGCTTACCGAGCTTGAAGACGGCAACAAAAAGATACTTTTGAACGCAATAAAGAACGCGGGGTTAAAGACCGTATGATTAAAATTTTACTTTGCGGCATATGCGGCAAAATGGGACAAAACGTGCTTTCGCTGTGCGAAAATGACGAAGAAATTAAAGTTATTTGCGGCGTAGACGCGCATTTGAGCACTAGTTTAGTGCCTATATATACTTCGTTTAACCAAATTTCGGAGCATCCCGACGTAATTGTAGACTTCTCTTCTCCCGCCGCTCTCGACGGCGAACTGGAATATGCCGAAAAGCATAAAATTCCCGTGGTGCTTGCAACCACAGGTTATACTGCGGCTCAGCTTGAAAGAATAGAAAAAGCTACGAAAAGCATTGCGGTTTTTAAGACGGCAAACTTTTCGCTTGGCGTAAACCTTCTTGTTAAACTTGTTAACAAAGTCGCCGAAGCTCTCGGCGAGAAATTCGACGTTGAAATTATAGAACGCCACCACAACCAGAAAGTAGACGCACCTTCGGGCACGGCTTTAATGCTTGCGGACGGCGTAAACGCGGCATATTCAGGGGGCAAGCAGTATTTGAACGGCAGAAACGGCACCGTCGGCAAGCGCGGAAACGAAATAGGTATACACGCAGTGCGCGGCGGAACGATAGTCGGCGAACACGAAGTTATGTTTGCGGGCGAAGACGAAATTATTACGCTTTCGCACTCGGCGCGCTCTAAAAAAGTTTTTGCGGCGGGTGCAATTAAGGCGGCAAAGTGGCTTGCGGGTAAACCTGCCGGCAAGTACGATATGACGGACGTACTTGAAAATCTTTAATATAAGTATGAACAAAGCGGCGTTAGCCTTAAGCACACGCCGCTTTTATTTTAAAATTTAAGCCCCCGAAAGGGGGCGACCTGCCCGCTTAAAAATAAGCTAATGCGTGTAAAAGCGTATTTTTATACGCCGTTACCGCAAGGACGGTCAAGTTCGCCATGCAATAATTTTTGCAAGGCAGGACAAAGTTCCCTTCAACTCATAACAATTCTGTTACGTATTCCTTGAAATACGCAATTCCGGTAAACCTGCTTTTTGCAGGTGAGTTCATGCGCGGGCCGCACCGACAACCAATTAAGCGTCCAACCAGAGCTACTGGCGCCGCCTACCGCAAGCGCGCGTGCATAGTTGGTGTCCGTATAGGAGCCGGAGCGCAGCCAGGTTCGGTTGGTTGTGTGCGAAATTAAAAAACGTTTGCCCTTTGCATGCATTTTAACATATTAAGTTTTACGTTGCAACTAAACCGAGTTGGAGCGCGGGCCGCACCGCAAACCAATCCATAGCCCAATTACTACTGTATGCACCCACAACGGAGAGCGCATAATCATGCCTACTACCGTCCCTACTGCCGGAGCGCAGCGGTGCGAAATAAAAAACTTTTGCCCTATGCTCGCATTTTAACATATTAAGTTTTACGTTGCAACTGCTTTAAGTTGAAGCGCGGGCCGCACCGCTAGCCAATTATCTGTGTGGGGACCGCTAGAATTAGCTCCCGCAGTAGATAGCGCGTGAACAAGCCTAACGCCACTACGGTCGCCGGAGCGCAGCCAGGTTCGGTGCAAAAATAAAAAACTTTGCCCTTTGCTATATAGTAGCAAAGGGCAGTTTGTTTTGCAATTAAATTATGAGATTCTTCACTTCGTTCAGAATGACAAGCTGAATTTAAGCCAAAGAAATTTTATCGGAAACGCTCTTAATGAATAATCCAAGGCGCACGCCTTCGTCAATACAGCCGCTTACAAGCGACAAAAGTTTTTCTGAAGAGCGCGGCACTTTCAATTCCTTTAAAACGACGGGAGCAAGCTCGTCGGCATACACGCTTACTTTACTTAAAAGTATGCTTTTGATAAGCGAAATTACGTCAAACGGTGTGTAATCGGTATCGGCGGAACGGAGCTGTTCGCCTTCTTCCACGCGGTATCTATCAAACGCGTCGAATTTATCGGATTTGAAATAGTATACGTTGCCGAGCATTTCGCGGCTTATAAAGGCGCACTTATCTATCAGCGAACGCAGTTTGGATTCGAGTTTAACGCCGTACTTAGTTACGCCGAACATCGACAGCGTACGCTTGATTAAAAACTGCAAAGATACGGGTTCTTCCGCGGCCACCACGGCTTTTAACGCGCGCATAACTTCGGCGTCGTTTTCGCCGCCGAGTATAGCGGCAGGGTCAAGCGTAGAAAATTCGCCCTTAGCCGCGCGGTACGGCTTTTTGAAGCTGTGTTCAAAGTTTTTGCCGCCTTCGGTAAGCCTATCTAAAAAGTCCTTAATCTTTTTAATTTCGCGCTTGGGGTTGTTGAAGAAATTTATTGAATACAGTCTGTAAACGTTCCAGTTGTTGCGCTTTAGCGTTTGACTCTGCATTACAAAGTGATCTTTTACAGAAAACTGCCGCGAGCCGTCGCACATTATTGCGAGAATAAAGTTGTGCTTGTTTGCGGGGTCTACCACCGCCACGTCGAGTTTGAAGTCGGAAACGCCGACGTCGCAACGGCATTCGTAGCCGTAACTTTGAAGTTCAGCCGCGACGAATTTGCCTATGCCGCTACGGTTGATAATAATTTCGTCGCTACGGACGGGAATATTGGTTCTTCCCTTTTCGGCAAATTCCAAAAACGATTTTAAGCCCGCCACACCGCGCGAAGTTGTGCGCGACAAATCTATCATAGAATAGCGCATTGACGAGAATACAACCATCTCTTCCCTTGCGCGCGATACGGCAACGTTAAGTCTGCGCCAGCCGCCCATTTGGTTAAGCGGTCCGAAGTTTAAAGAAATTTTGCCGAATTTATCGGGACCGTAGCAAACGGAAAACAAAATTACGTCTCTTTCGTCGCCCTGCACGTTTTCCAAATTTTTAATAAACAGCGGTTCTTCGCGTTCGTACGCAATATCTTCCAAGCCGTTTTTGGCAATTTCCTTGTTCAAAAGCCGTTCAACGTAAACCTGCTGTGGCGTACTGAAAGTTACTATACCCAAACTCGAGCGGCGCAGTTTTTCGTCCTTTAATCTGCGCACCACTTCTTTGACGAGTGCTTCGGCTTCTTCGCGGTTGCATTTCGAAAGTCCGCGCTCATAAACGCCCTTGTCAATATACTTTAAGCTGACTTTGGAATCGAGTGCGTCGGGCGAAGGGAACGTACAAAGCCGCGACGAATAGTACATAATGTTTGAAAACGCTATTAAACTTTCGTGCTTTGAACGGTAATGCCATACAAGATGCTTTTCGGGTATGCCGAGCGCAAGGCAGTCTTCCAAAACGCTTTCCAAATCTTCGGCTTCGGGGTGGTCTTCGTCCTGACCACTGCCCGAGAAAAACGACGTGGGCGGCATCTGCTTGGGGTCGCCGACAATAATCGCGCTTTTAGCCCTTGCAAGCGAAGGGACCGCTTCGCACGTGGGCATCTGCGACGCTTCGTCGAATATAACCAAATCGAACTGTCCCACTTCCGCGGGCAAGTACTGCGAAACGGTTATGGGGCTCATAAGCATACAGGGAGCAACCACCTTTAAAAGCTCGGGAATTTCCGTGAACATCGTTCTTAAATTTAGCGAGCGCAAATTGCCCTTTATACTGCGCTGGAAGGTCATCATTTCCAACGCAAGCGGACCTTCGGTTTCCTTTGCAGGCAGGCGCGAAATTAAATCTGCGCGCAGTTTTTCGCGCGTGAGATATGAAAACTCTTCCAAAAGCCGCGAGAAGTTCGCCGCGCTTTCTTCCTGAACGTTTGCGGAGAACGCCGCAAGGTCTTCGTCCGCGGGTATGTTGGTTTGAATGAAGTTGCGGTACACGTTTTTGCGGAACGCCGCAAGTATTTGCTGACCGTTCATTTT
>CAZQFP010000047.1:0-9193 GCA_964592605.1 uncultured Clostridia bacterium
ACAATCAGCTCATAGCACGCAGAGTGCGCGAGCATAAAATTTACTGCGAAGTAAAATCGTATAAAACGCCCATTGCGGAAATACGCGCAATGAACCCCAAGGGCATAATATTTACCGGCGGACCCAATTCGGTTTATCTTGAAAATTCTCCCAGAATGGACAAGGAAATATTCGAGCTTGGCGTGCCCATCTTAGGCATATGCTACGGCGCGCAGTTTTTGGTTTACGGGCTTGGCGGTAAAATAGAACCTGCTAATGAAAATGCCGTTGCCGAATTCGGAAGAACTGACTGCGCGTTCGATACCAAGTCGCTTCTTTTCAAGGGATTGAAAAAGAAGTCGGTAGTTTGGATGAGCCACAACGACCATATAGCAACGCTCCCCGAAGGCTTCCGAGCGGTAGGACATAGCGACAAGTGCCCTTACGGCGCAATAGAAAATGCACAAAAAAAGTTTTACGGCACGCAGTTCCACCCCGAAGTAAATCATACCGCACAGGGCTTTGATATGCTGGGCAATTTCCTGTATAAAGTCTGCGGTTGCAAGGGCGACTGGACGATGGAAGAGTACGCGCAGACGGCTATTAAGAATATTCGTGAAAAGGTCGGCGGCGGCAAGGCTTTGCTTGCGCTTTCCGGCGGTGTAGACAGCTCTGTAGCCTGCAAACTGCTTGCAAAAGCCATAGGCAGTCAGCTTACCTGTATTTTCGTTGATCACGGTCTTATGCGCAAGAACGAAGGCGACGAAGTGGAAGCGGCTTTTGCTGACAGCGGAGTAAACTTCGTGCGCGTAAACGCAGGCGAAAGGTTTTTAGGAAAACTGAAAGGCGTTACCGAACCCGAAACCAAGCGCAAGATAATAGGCGAAGAATTTATTCGCGTTTTCGAAGAAGAAGCAAAGAAGATAGGAACAGTCGATTACTTGGTTCAAGGCACTATATATCCGGACGTAATTGAGTCGGGCTTGGGCGATGCGGCGGTTATAAAATCACACCACAACGTGGGCGGACTTCCCGATTACGTCGACTTTAAAGAAATAATAGAGCCGCTTAGAATGTTGTTTAAGGACGAAGTTCGTGCGCTTGGAATAGCTTTGGGGCTTGACGAAAAACTCGTATGGCGCCAGCCGTTCCCCGGTCCCGGACTTGCTATAAGAATAATCGGCGAAATTACCCCCGAGAAGGTAGCTACGCTTCAGGACGCGGACGCTATATTCCGCGAAGAGATAGCAAAAGCGCATCTTGACCGCGACATAAATCAATACTTTGCGGTGCTTACGAATATGCGCTCGGTAGGGGTTATGGGCGACGGCAGAACGTACGATTACACTCTTGCACTGCGCGGAGTTTCTACAACCGACTTTATGACGGCGGACTTTTCAAGAATACCTTACGACGTGCTTGAAACAATTTCAAACCGCATAGTAAACGAAGTTAAGCATATAAACAGAATTGTTTACGATATAACCAGTAAACCCCCCGCAACCATAGAGTGGGAATAAACGTTCCGTTTAATCGACGTATCTTAATTGCGTTGAGTTAGACTAACTTTTGCTCCCGTCAACGTTAAATAATTTGACTTTTTAATTTTAAAAACGTATAATTTAATTACAACTAAATATAAAAAGCAACGACACAAGTGGCGGCGCAAAGCCGCGTAAATCTGATTACGGCACGGTAAAAACGATTTATTGTACTTGTGTCTTTTTTTGTGCAAAAAATGTTGTTATAAGGAGATTTATATGGAAAATACTGTTGAAAATGCAGTTGACGACGGACAGAACAACCGTTATCTCGGTACTGCAAAAATTCCCAAACTAATGCTGAAATTTTGCATACCGTGCGTATTGTCGCTGGTGGTTTCCGCGCTCTATAACTTGGTAGACCAGATATTTATAGGAAACAGCAGCCTGGGCTACATCGGCAACTCGGCAACCGGCGTTGTGTTCCCTATTTTTATAATAGCGCAGGCTTTCGCCTGGTGGATAGGCGACGGTTGCGCGGCGCATTTGAATATTTGTCAAGGCAGAAAAAATTCGCAGAGCGCCCATAAAGCAATAGGTACGGGTATTGTGGTAACGCTTGCAATAAGTATAGTGCTGCTTGCCGTATTCTTTCCGCTCAAAAGACCGCTGTTGTTTTTCTTTGCCGCACAGGAATCGTTTATCGATTTAGCGGTTGAATATTTCGATATTATTCTTGCGTTCTTCCCCGTGTTTATGTTAATGAATATGATGAACGCAGTAATTCGCGCGGACGGTGCGCCCGGCTGGTCAATGGCTTCTATGCTTGGCGGCGCCATAACCAATATTGCGCTTGACGCGGCGTTCATAATCGGACTCGATATGGGTATGGCGGGCGCAGCTTGGGCGACGATTATCGGTCAATGCGTATCTTTTGTTGTGTGCGTCTTATATTTCATATTTAAGACAAAAACGTTCAAAATGAAGCTTAAAAGCTTTATTCCCGATTTCAAGGAATTTGCAAATCCGATAAAGCTGGGACTTTCGTCCTTCATAACGCAGATGACTATAGTTATTATCTCGCTGGTATGCAGCAGATTGCTTGCATCGTATGGTGAAGCTTCCAATTATTACGGCGCAGAAATTCCAATAGCTATTATAGGTATTGAAAGTAAAGTATTTACCGTAGTGGTCAATATTATTGTCGGAATAGTTTTGGGCTGCCAGCCTATTATAGGTTACAATATAGGGGCAAAGAATTTTGACAGGGTCAAAAAATTATATTTTGCTAACCTTGTCTGTACGGTTGCAATATGCTTAATATTTACAATTATTTTCGAAGCCGCACCAAACTCGGTGGTCAGCATTTTCGGCACTGATAATCCGAAAGAGTATTGGGAATTCGGTGAAAAAACCTTCCGCATATTCTTAATGCTTGTAACTTTCACTTGCACTATAAAAATGACGTCTATCTTCTTTCAAGCGTCGGGAAAACCCGTGTTTGCAGTTTCCGCGTCGCTGATAAGAGATATCGTCTGCTTTATACCGCTTATCTGTGTGTTGCCGATATTCTACGGTGTTGAAGGTATTCTTTGGGCGGCGCCCGTGGCGGATGCGATAGCTATGTGCGTTACCATAACGCTTACGGTTGTATTTTTCAAGGGGCTAAACAAGCAAAAAACAGCGCAAATTTCAGCTGAATAATTTTTAACGTTTCTATAAAGCCACCCGAACGCAACGCAAGTTCGGGCGGCTTTTTTTCATACTTGACGGTACGAAAAATGTATGCTATACTAAGGTTTAATGACTGATTTTCAAGCAATTAAAAATTTAATCAATCCCAAAAAGCAACCTACTAAAGATTATTTTTTGGATTTGCTTGACGGCGAAAAGCAGATTGCTTGCGAAAACGAGCATATTCAAGCGGTTATGCTGTGCTTAAAGGCGTTGTATATAAACAGGTTAAAGCTGAAAATAGCCGCCGCGGAAGACGAACGCAAGCGGCTTATGAGCGAACCTGACTACACCGCGGAAAAGTATCAGCGCGTGCTTGAACTAGGCGCGCAGATTTCCGCCGCCCGCGCAAAGATGCAGGAATATAAGCCGTTTTTTGACGAGCCGTACTTTGCGCGTATGGATTTAACCGACGACAAGGAAGGCTACAACAGCTACTATATAGGTAAGCGCGGCGACGAAGGGCTTGAAATTGTTGACTGGCGCGCGCCGCTTGCGCAAAAGTACTACCAGAAGAGCCGCACTTTCTTTACCATAAACGATTATAATTACAAGCTGATATTGCGCCGCGCGTTGAGAACGAAAAGCGGTAAGGTTTTAGATATTAAGAACGAATATTTATCGCTTTCTGATTACCTTTCTCAGGAAGAGATAGGCGGGCGCGACGAAGCGCTGGTATTCGACCCGTTTTTAAAAGAGATTTTATCAAACCGCAAGGAAAGCCGGGAAATTTGCGACATAATCCAAACCATTCAGGAAAAGCAGTTTGAAATAATCACCCTGCCGGAAAACGACGAGTTCGTGTTACAGGGCGTTGCGGGTAGCGGCAAAACGATGATACTTTTACACCGGCTTTCGTATATAATGTACAATAACGAAAGGTTGCGTCCTACCGACGTGCTTGTAATAACGCCTTCGAATTCGTTCAACGCGTTTATTGACGAGCTTTCGCAAGTCCTTGAACTTGAAAAAGTAAAGACGAGCACTCTTTTCGATTATTATCTGAATATGCTAAAGAGCGTCGGTGCGGACGTTTCCGCTAAAATCGACGTAAACGCGCCCGCACCCGAAGAATATCTGAAATATATTTATTCTCAAAAATTTTCCGACGATACGGAAGGCAAACTTGCTAAAATTTTCGACGGCGTGTACGGACTGTTCACTGCGGACGAGTGCCAAGAAGTTGCAAAAGGCGTAAGTGCGGCTTGCGCCGAGCAGATTGAGCATTACGAAAGCATAAAGAACGCAAGCCTGCGCGTTCGGCGGTGCGTGCTGGGTGAAATAAAGGAAAAGCAGGGCGGCGGGCTTTACTATACTAAACAGTTCCGATATCTTTTCAACTGCGTGCTTGACGTGCGCGAATTTCTGGAACTTGCGTTTGCGGGCGGCAAGATGAAAACTTACGCCTACTTTTACAAGCAACTGCTTTCGTTTTACAAGTCGGTAAAATTCATTCGCCGCTACGGTAAAAAAATATGCGCCGCGGCGTTGCAGGATTTGAAAAAACTCGGCGAAACGGTAGATAAGGAAATTTCCGATTTAAAGCGCTATAAGATGAAAATAGGCGAGCGCGAAGTGCTTACGTACTCGTCGGGTATCGAAAAGCGCGAACAGCTTAAAGAAGAAATTGAAGCGGTAATATGCCGCGTTGAAAGCATAGACGGAGCTTTTTCCGGAGTTGACGATTTTGCCGACGTTCTTCGCGGCGATAAGTGGCTTTCTTCTATAGGTAAGTGCGAAAACACCGTTGACGTGTTGCGCTTTTTCTACCGCGAAACTATTAAAAAGGCAAAACAGCGCTACGGAGTCGAAGCAAAACCGCTTATTAAGAGCGACGCGTTCGCGCTGTGCTTGCTGTGCTGTAAGCTGGGCTTTAATCTTTCGCCCAAGTATTCGTTTATGTTCATAGACGAAGGACAGGACGTTTCCGCCGCGGAATATGCCGTGTTGAAAGCGGTAAACAACCGCGCTGTCTTCAACGTATTCGGCGACTTAAAGCAAAACGTTACGCATTACCGCGGCATTTGCGACTGGGCGGAACTCGGTTTAAAGAACTACGAACTGACGCTAAACTACCGCAACACAAACCAGATCGTGGAATACGTTGCAAGCAATATGGGCGTAAATATGCGGTCGATAGGCTTTGACGGCGACGACGTGGAGTTTATTTCCGCAAAGTCGGTAGGCGGCTGGCTTTCCGCAAAAACGGGGCTAAAAGCCGTAATATGTAGCGATAAGCGGCTTGAAGAGTTTTCCAAAAAGAGCTATAACGTTTTGCGTAAGACGGGCAGAATTTCAAAAAACAAAATTAACCTTATGACCGTTTACGAGAGCAAGGGGCTTGAATTTACCGCCGTTGCGGTGGCTGACAGCGACATGAGCGTAAACGAGCGGTATATCGCGTGTACGCGCGCGCTTAAAAACCTTGCAATAATACAAGGCTGAATTTACAGCGGTTTTACTCAACTTTAAAACTGCTGTTTAAGTGTTTTTCACAAGGTAATAACTATATAAGACGCTTGCCACTTTTCGGCAAAAGTGGTACAATAGATAAAACTAAAAAATTCGCAAAAGAAGCAAAAAGGGAGCATATATGGCGGCTAAATCAAAACCAATAGAAACTATAGAGATTGACGGCGAGCTTTTAAACAGCGTTGGCTATGCAACTTACTATTGCAGGCAACCGCTGTTTACTTCGTTCCGCATTTTTAACCGCGACAGCGAAAGCGCAAACGACATAACCGTTGCCGTTGTCGGTTCAACGCCGCTTATATTGCCCGTTGAAACCCACGTAGAGCAAATACCGCCCGAAAGCAGTGTGGAAGTTATTCCGCAGAACGTATTAAATCCCAAATATCTTGCAGAACTGGAAGAACCCGCGCCCTGTACGGTGCAGGTAACATTAACTTGCGGCAAAGCAGTGATTTGCACGCTCGAAGCCGAAGTGCTCGCCCTTCCCATGAACAGTTGGAGCGGACTTTCGGGCAACGTTGAAATGCTTTCTTCGTTCGTCCGTCCCAAGGTAGCCGACTGCCAGAAAATTTTGGCGGAAGCCGGTCTTCAACTTAAAACCTGGGGCTATTCAACCGAATTTGCAGGCTATTCAGCCGCAGATAAAAACGCGGTGCGCAGTGCCGCCGCCGCAATTTTCGCGGCGTTAAAACGCTTAAATATAGAGCATATGCAGGGGGCAATCGACGGCGTAACCGTTATAAAAGACGCCGCCGACGTGTTGCGCGAAAAGACGGCAACGCCGATAGACGCCGCGCTTTTTGCGGCAAGCTGTCTTGAAGCCGCAAAACTCAATCCCGTTATTCTGCTCGGTAAAAACCGCGTAGGTGTGGGAGTATGGCTTTACGAAAGCTGTTTTTCATCGCCCGTGCAGGACGATATGCAGCTTGTGGAAAAGTATATGACCGAAGGCGTAAACAACTTAACGGTGTTTGACGCCGACGATTTGTTCGCACACAGAAACGCAAGCTACACAACCGCGGAACAGCACGCAGTTTCCGCACTTCAACAAGACGACTTTGAAGTTTGTCTTGACGTAAAGCGTTGCCGCATAAGCGGAATTTTTTCCACGCCACTCAAAGTGGGTACTGCTTCGGGCTACGAAATTTTAAGCGAAAAACAGCTCAGCTACGACGAAAAACCCCATGATATGTTCGATGCAAGCAAATACGAGTTCAACCGTACCGCGTCGAAAGATATAACGTGGCAACGCAGACTTTTAGACTTGTCGCTTAAAAACAACCTGTTGAATTTCCGCTACAAGCGCGACAGTTTAAGACTTTTATGTTCGGACATTGAAGCGTTCTGCACCCGCCTTGAAGAAAAGGGCAAATTTATGCTTTTGCCGTCTTCAACGCCCGTGGACGAAAATTCGTATTTCGGCGCGGGCAAAAACGCGAAGAGTATGGGCGAGCTTATTGCAATAGAAATGAAGTCGGGCAAAATCCGCGTATACGCTTCGGCAAACGAGTTGCAGGAAACCGCGGCTACGCTTATAAGAAAATCGCGCTCTTCCGAAGAAGAAGCGGGCGCAAAAACTCTGTATCTTGCATTCGGCTTTTTAAAGTGGAAAAACAGCGACGAAAAGGACGAACGCTATGCACCCATCGCGCTGTTGCCCGTTTCGGTCAAGCGGCAGAAAACGCAGGGCATTCTTTTGGAAACCGGCGAAGACTACGTTGCCAACACAACGCTTCTTGAATTTTTACGGCAGGAATTCGGCATAGATTTGCGCGGCGTTGAAGACAAGTCGCTTACCCCTAAGGAACTCATTGCGCTTTTCCGTGCAAAGACGGCGAATATGAAGGGCTGGGTAGTTTACGAAGACGTGTATCTTGCGCAGTTCACTTTTGCGCGCTACGCAATGTGGGCGGACGTTAAAAACAACATTAAAACTTATTCAAAAAGCCCTATTATTGAAAGTCTTTTAACAAACTCTAACTGCATTAAGGACAACAAACTTTGCGGCGTTTCGGAAGACGATTCCGACCCCTGCGAAGTGCTTGTGCCGCTCCCTTGCGACAGTACGCAGTATGCGGCGGTTGCAGAATCGGCGAAGGGAAGTACCTTCGTCTTGCACGGTCCCCCGGGAACTGGTAAAAGCCAGACTATTACGAACATAATCGCAAACGCGGTTGCAGGCGGCAAGCGCGTACTGTTCGTTGCCGAAAAGCAAGCCGCGTTGCAGGTTGTTAAAAAGCGTCTTGCCGATATAGGCATAGGCGATTTCTGCCTTGAACTTCATTCCGGTAAGTCGGCAGATAAGTCGGAGATTGTCCGCAATATCGAAAACACTTTAAGTCTCAGGTTTGAAAACAACGGCGAAAAATTTGCCGCAGAAGGCGAAAAAATAAAAAAGACAAGAGAACAGCTCCGCGCTCCCTTAGACGCTTTACACAAAAAGCGCAGACTGGGAATTTCAGTTTACGAAGGCATATTGTATTACTTGCGCAACAAGGAAGCTCCCGAGCTTTTAAACATAGAGAGTACTTTTTACGATTCTTTGACGAAACAAAAACTTGCCGATTGCGAAGATATGCTTACCAGTGCTCAGGCTGCCGCCAAGGAATGCGGCGGCGTGTACCGTTCGCCCTTTTCGGAAGTTCGTATAACCGAATGTAACGAAGATACCACGCGCGCGGTGCTGTGTTCGGCGGAAGTGGTGCTTGCGGAACTCAAACACCTTAAAAATTATTTAGGCATATTCTTAGATACGTTCAACCAAAAGGTAAGCAAGTTCACCTACAAAAAGCTGGAAAACCTTATGGCGATAGCCCGGATTTTGAAAAGCGGCGGACTTAATGCGTTTTTCTCGTGCGATAAGGACGAATTGTACCGCTTCTACAACGCAAATTTAAGGTACGACAGCGAAGTAAAGCACTGGCTTAAAAACTTCCGTTCCCTGCCTGATATATCGAAGTTTGCGGACGAAATCGAAAGCGAGCTTGATAAGTGGGGCGAAAATTACCGCTCGTCGCGAACCTTGCTTGCGGTTATCAAGCGCATAAACCGTTGCTCGCGCGAGCCTATGAAACAAAAGGACGAACCCGAGTGGATTAAGCGCGCTTACGAAATTGAAAAGGCGCGCGAACGTATACTTTCCAATACTGATCTTTCCAACCAGTTTGTAGGATTTGGCGGCATTAACGACAGAAAGCGCGCCGACTTCTTAGAGCCCTTTTACGAGCTTCACCGCGTTTGCGCGGAAACGTTTATGGACTACAACGCCGACGCCTTCAACAGCGTGTGCGTATGCGCGGCAAGCGGCAGTTTAAATCCGCTTATCGACGGGCTTATATCGGCTGCGACCGCGTTTGTAAAGAGCGCCGAATATTTTATAAATACTATACAAGCCGATAAGACGATGTCGGCGGATCAGGATTTGTTTGAGTGGTACACCGCAAAATGTACTGCGCTTATCGACAATATAGATATGCTCCCCGCG
This sequence comes from uncultured Clostridia bacterium, assembly GCA_964592605.1. Lineage (GTDB taxonomy): Bacteria > Bacillota > Clostridia > Christensenellales > Borkfalkiaceae > Coproplasma. The sequence continues at coordinate 9,151 of CAZQFP010000047.1, forward strand.
TGGACTATGTACAAAGCAACGGCTAAAAAGCTGAACGAATACG
>CAZQFP010000048.1:0-8837 GCA_964592605.1 uncultured Clostridia bacterium
CACCCAAACCGCGCCATGCAACGCAGTTGAAAAAGTCGGTCTTTCTTTCGCCGTCCGAACCCGAATAGTTGCGATTAACAGCTATTGCAAAACGGCAGATTTTTATGCCGCCGCTCGTTTCCGTAAGTTCGGGGTCGCGCGTTAAATTCCCTATTAAAAATACTTTATTCATCTTTTGTCCTTTACGCTTTTACCGTAATCATTCTTCTTAAAACTTCGACTGAAAGATTTGCAATTCTGTCAAGCTCTTTAACAGCCGCTCCGTCTGCTTCAAAAGTTATCAGCGTATAGTCGCCGTCCGTCTTGTAGTTGATGGGATATGCAAGTTTTTTAACACCCCATTTGTCAACGGAAACAACCGTGCCGCCTTTGGACGTAATAACGTCTTCAAACTTCTTCTGGAACGCTTCCTTTGCTTCGTCGGCAAGGCTTGCGTCAAGCACGTAAACCATTTCGTAAGTTTTCATTTTTTTCACCTCCCGGACTTAATCGGCATACCACCTACGGTATGCAAGGTAGGGGCAAAGCCCCGCAAAAATCAATTTGCCATAAAATATTACATTATTTTAAACATATTGTCAACTCTTTTTAACGTTTGAAAAAACGCAAAACGTTTAATTTTCGCCGTCTTTTTTGCGGCTTTTCTTCTGCTCGGCACGGCTGGCGCCAGCAAGTTTTATTCTTTCCGCACGCATAGCTTCACGGGCTTTGCGCTCTTTTTCAATCTCTACGGCATATTTTGAATAAGCCTGTGCGTTACGCTCTTTAAGGTACACTTTTAGTGCTCGCGTCAAAAGCTGTTCACTCGTATTAGGCACGAGATTTATAGCGCAATCAAGTAGTAATAAATGCAATACTTCGCCTATATGTGCGGGGGGGAAGCCGATTTTTAATAAATCGTTTCCGTTAATATTCAGCTGTTTTAACATAGTCGGCGCGCCTTCGTCGCACATCTTTTTGTATACGCTTTGAATTTTTGCCGACACCGGAGCACGTGAAAAATCGTCCTTACATGCAGAAAAATCCGCCTGCATCAAAAGCAACAGCTTGTCTAAATAATCAATATTTTCCACTATAAACTTGCGTACTTTGTTTTCCTTTGCCTGTAACTGAAAGTCGTACATATGCAATTCTATAAGTTTAACGGTTTCAGCCGCAAGTTTTTTGGACACTTTCAATCTTACGCAAATTTCAGCCGCAATGCGCGCGCCTTCTTCGGCGTGCTCGTGAAAGTTGCCGTAAGTGTTAAGGCAATACGGTTTGCCAACGTCGTGCAACAGTGCGGCAAGCCTTACGCCCTCGTCGGCGTACGCCGCCGCCCGCAGAGAGTGTTCCAAAACGTCGTAACAATGAAAATCTTTGCGTTGTACAACGCCTTCCCCTGCGGCAAGTTCGGGCAAAATATAGCTAATTACCCCCGTAATATGCAGTACTTTAAGCCCGTAGTACTGCCCCATAGCTATCCCGTACCGCTTGTCCGCAGTTAGAATTTTGTTAAGTTCTTCATACACTCGCTCGGCGGAAATATCGCATATTAGCGAGGCGTTCTGACGGGCGCCTTCAATGCATTCCGCAGTCGGGGTAAAACCGGTCTGGGCGGCAATTCTTGCAAGCCGCATAAGCCGCAAGCCGTCTTCGCCGAACACCTTGCCTGCGGGCGCAACGGTGGTTATGCGCTTTTCTTCCACGTCTTCAACGCCGCCCAGCGGGTCAACTATTTTTCCGGCGGCGATATCGTAATATATCGCGTTACACTTAAAATCACGCCTGCGTGCGTCAAGGTTTATATCATCCGTAAAAGCAACTTCTTCGGGCACGTGCTTTCCGCGCACGTATTCGTCCGAACGGAAACACGCGTACTCGAAGCTGTTTTCTCCGTCGGAAAACTTTACCGTGCCCGTATTGCCGTAAGTCGCGTCGGCGGTAAAGCCGAACTCTTGTGCGCGCGCCGAAATATCTTTTACCGAAGCGGGCGCGCATATATCTACGTCCGAGTTTTCGCGCTCGCAACCTGAAAGCGCTTCACGCACCTTCCCCCCCACCGCATACAGCGGATACGGCAGACTTTTTGCAAAATTTATTAACGTTTGCGGTAAAGAAATCTTCATTTTTATTGCCTGATGCGAACGCAGAACTCGTTTTCAAGCGTACGCGCAATTTGATTATATCAATTTTTTAAAATTATTGCAATTTAAGTTTAATTGTTATATAATTGAAAGGTAAATTAAATTTTAATTTACAAATCACTACGGAGAAAAGCCGTGTACTATCTTATTGCCAATGAAAAACACTTTAAGGGCAAAAAAGCGAAAAAGCTGGACGTCGTAAAAAGCGTGTTAAAAAACGCGGGTAAAGACTACGAAATTTTGCTTACGCGCGAAGCCCACGAAGCTAAAATTCTTGTTGAAAAAATTACGTCTTCGGGCGAAAAACATACGATAGTTGCCCTTGGCGGCGACGGCACTCTGCACGACATTATAAACGGTTTTAAAGATTTTGACAACTGTTCACTGGGGCTTATTCCCGTGGGCACGGGCAACGATTTCGCCACCGGCGCAAAAATTCCCAAAGACATTAAAAAAGCCGCCGAAATTATTGCATATAACCAGCCCAAGCCCATTGATTTTATAGAGCTTTCTTCGGGTTTGCGTTCAATCAATGCCGTAGGTATGGGTATAGACGTTGAAGTATTAAGGCACACATATGCCGGAAATAAGCGCGGCAAGGGCAAATATCTGCGGGCGTTTATAGCAAGCGTTGTAAACTTTAAAAGTTGCAATTTTACCATACGTTATGACGGCAAGGAAGAAAAGCACTTCGGTATGATAGCGGCGCTAGGCAACGGAAAGCAGATTGGCGGCGGGATTAAACTTTTCCCCGAAGCAGAATTAAACGACGGCTATATGGACCTTTTTATGGTCGATTACATATCAAAGCCCCGCCTTTTGGGCTGTTTTATAAAACTTATGCGCGGAAAAGTAAACAGCGTTAAACAGGCTACGGCGATAAAAGTGAAACAGGCTACGCTTATTCCCGATAACGAGAATTTTTCAATTCAGGCTGAAGGCGAACTGTACGACAACGTGCCGATAGACGCGCACGTGGTTGAAGGCAAACTTAAATTTTTCCTGCCCGAATAAACCGGTTAACCCCAACATATATATGACTGAAAAGTATTTAAGACGAATTATCGAAAATATAAAAACGGCAGTTATAGCGGTAGATAAGAACATGAAAACCGTACTTACCAACCGCTCTTTTTGCACGCTTTTTTCGGGTAAAACGCGCGGCACACTGGGCGCGGCAACGGCTTGCGACGGTTGCACCGCCAAATGTGGCGAAAGCGAAAATTGCCGCGGTTGCGGACTTTACTCCGCTTTCGAAGACGCTTTTCTTTCAAACAAAGAAATAAGCAGAAGAATTTTTCAGCGCGTGCGCGTTCAGGGCGGCGTGCGCGAAGTTACCTATTCGCTTACCGTAACACCGCTCGGCGACGGTTACTGTATGGGCACAATAGACGACGCTTTGGAACTTGAAATAGCTCGCGAGCTGCAATCGGCAAAGACAATTCAACAGCGTTTGCTACCCGCGGGGAAATGGGCGGGCGGCAAAAAATACGCCTATACCTATATTCCCTGCCGCGACATAGGCGGCGATTTGCCCGACGTATATACTTGCGGCGGCAGTGCGTGCGGCGTTATTGCCGACGTTTCCGGCAAGGGTATTTCCGCCGGTATGCTTACGGCGTTTGTTAAGGCGGCTTACGACAAAAACGCATCTTCCCCCGCCGAAGCAATTTCGCGCCTAAGCGCAAAATTCCGCGAGTTAAACCTTGACGAACGCAACTACGTTACGGTTGCGGCGGTTAAAATAGACGAAAACGAAATTACATATTCTATGGCCGGGCATAACGTGCCCATACTTTTAAAGACGGGCGACGGAATTACGAGAATAATGCTCAACTCTCCCCCCGTTTCCAACTGGTTTGACAATCCTTCCTACTTTGACGACGTTATACCTTACAAAAAAGGCGATATACTAGTGCTTTTGACGGACGGCGTAACGGAAAGTAAAAACGAGCGCGGAGAAATGTTCGGCGCTGACGGCGCAATTAAAACGCTTTCGTACTCCAAAACCGCAGACGATTTTATTAAAAATCTTGAAAACAATTTAAAAGATTTTTGCCACGATTTAAACGACGATATAACGGCTATTGCGTTCGATTTATAAGTAAAAAACAACGTTAAATTTTTAACAGGTGCCCTGATATGCAGTCTTTACGCGAAATTTACAAGATAGGTCGCGGACCTTCAAGTTCGCACACAATGGGTCCCGAAAGGGCAATGAAAATAATGCGCGAGCGCTTTCCGCAGGCAGATAATTTTAAAGTAACGCTGTACGGTTCGCTTGCCCTTACCGGCAAGGGGCACGGCACGGACGAAGTTATTTTAAAATGTTGCGAGCCGCACAAATGCGAAGTGTTTTTCGACACGCAGTCCGAGTGCCCCGTTCATGCAAATACGATGAAAATCGCCGCATATACGGGGGGCAAGCTACTCGTTGAAAAATACGTTTACAGCGTAGGCGGCGGCACTGTCGTGTTCGAAGGCGAGCCGCCCGAACTTTACGAAAAGTACGCCGACGACAGCATATATTCGTTGAACACTTTTACCGAAATTGCCGACTACTGCAACAGCCACAACATACGGCTTTGGCAGTACGCGGTAATTAACGAAGGTCCTGAAATACTCGACTACCTTTCTCAGGTTTGGTCGAGAATGAAACAGACCATTCACGAAGGTCTTACAACGAGCGGAACGCTACCCGGACTTTTGAAAACCCAGCGGCGAGCGCATCAGCTTTTCAACCAGCGGCACATTGACGAATCGGCGCAGACCAAAGAAAACAGACTTGTATGCTCGTACGCGTTTGCAACGAGCGAGCAGAACGCTTCGGGCGGAATTATCGTTACCGCTCCCACCTGCGGCTCGTGCGGAGTTGTGCCTTCGGTTTTGAAATACATGCAGGAAATGCGCAGGTTTTCCGACGAACAGATTGTACGCGCGCTGGCGGCAGGCGGTATTATAGGCAACCTTATAAAGAAAAATGCTTCGATAAGCGGCGCGGAATGCGGCTGTCAGGCTGAAATAGGTTCGGCCTGCTCAATGGCGGCGGCGGCACTTTGCGAGCTGTTTGAAATGGGCTTGGAACAGATTGAATACGCTGCCGAAGTTGCAATGGAACACCATTTGGGACTTACCTGCGACCCTATTGCGGGACTTGTTCAAATCCCCTGCATAGAGCGCAACGCAGTTGCGGCAATGCGCGCGATAAACGCAATGTCGCTTGCAAACTTTTTGGCAGGTTCGCGCAAAATCAGTTTCGATATCATTGTAAAAACAATGTACAACACGGGAAAAGATTTGCTTAACAGCTATCGCGAAACTTCTTCGGGCGGGCTTGCTAAGTACTACGAAATCCCGACCGATAAAAAGTAAAAAATCAAAAACGCGGCGCAATAAATGCGCCGCGTTTTAATAAACCGTTTTTCAGTTACACCATATTTTTTATCTTTTCCACTGCCGCCGTACGACCGTCAACGCCGAGTTTTAAATAAATTGCGCTGATATAATTTCGTGCCGTGCCGTCTGAAAGTTTAAGTGCGGAAGAAATTTGTCTGTTCGTAAAGCCTTCGTAAATCATAAGCGCAATTTCTACTTCGCGCTCGGAAAGATTGAACGCTTTTTTCAGCTTATATTCCTTATCGGAAGAAACCATAGCCGCCGCGTCGGTTATTTTTTTTGCGATTTTTGCGGGAAGAATGGTATCGCCGGCATATGCGTTTTTAACCGCGTCGATAAGAGCGGTCGAACCGATATCTTTTAAAAGATAGCCGCTTGCGCCGTTGTTGATTGCACTTAAAATATAATCACTGTCGTCGAACGTAGTAAGAATTATAATTTTAATCGAGTCGTCGGCTTCCTTAATTTTTTTGGTAGCGACAACACCGTTCATATTTGGCATACGAATGTCCATAAGCACGACGTCGGGCTTTAAAGCCGTACACTTGTCCACCGCCTGCGCGCCGTCAAGCGCAATGCCTACAACTTTAATGTCCTTGCACGTTTCGAGCACAGACTTTATTCCTTCAGCAAGAATTTGCTGATCGTCAACAAGCAAAACCTTAATCATTCTTTCTCCTTTTCAACGGGCAGGGTAATTTCGGCTTCGAAACCTTCTCCCGCTTCACTTGTAAAAATACATCTTCCGCCTAGCGTTTCAGCCTTTTCGCGTATACCTTTAAGCCCGAAACCTTCGCATATGTCGCCGTCTACGCCCTTTCCGTTGTCGGAAACAAGCAGACTGATATTGCCGAAAACTTCTTTAAGTTCGATATAGAAAGCAGTCGCCGCGCCGTGGCGCAATCCGTTTGCCAAAAGCTCTTTCAAGCTGTTACAGATAAAGCGGTACTGCCTTTCGGAAGTGGTTATATCGCTTAAATCGTAGCGCGCCCTGATGTCAGTTCCGTCTATAGTCTGGGCAATTATCTCTTCCAATTCTTCGCGAAGAGCGCGCGTTTGCGACCTGCCTGCAAGCAAATGCACGCTTTCGCGCATCTGTTCAAGTGCGTTGCGCGCCTGTATGTTGGCTGATATTATGCGGTTTTTGGCTTCCTGCGGATTTTCGTCTATCAAAAGTTTTGCCGCTTCGGTCTGCATAATAACCGTCGTCATGGAGTGCCCCGCATTATCGTGAATATCTTTTGCAATGCGGTTGCGCTCTTCGTAAACCTTTGTGCGCGTAAGCTGTTCGTATGCCTGTTCAAGCTGTGCACGGCTTTCGTCAGCGTCTTTAAGCGCGGCTGAAAGCTCGCGGTTGGTGCGCGCAAACTTTAAAAGGAATTGCACAATTATATAGTCCAGCGCGATTATCAGAAGGCCGAAAAACAATCCCGAAATTATTCTTACGGCGCTGTCGTAAGTACTCGTTCCAACGTTCTGAATAACCCAGCCGACAATAAATGCAACGGTATATATGCCGCAACCAACGCCGAAAAGTATTGTTCTGTCCTTGAATTTTTCAACCGAAAGATAACAGCCCGTAAGCACTATGCAATACATTGCGGAAAGCAACGGACTGCCGGTTAAAATTCCTATTGCCACAAGCATAGCCGAGTCGAACCCGTAAAACACCATTCTTACGACAAACTTTTTTATTGCAAAGGCGTTTACCGTTTCGAACACCGCCAACGCAACACAGCACACCACACAGGAAATATACTGAGCTATATTGCCGCTAGGCGAATAGGTTTGCGCGCAGGCGATAATTTCAATGACAAGCAAAATAATGATAAGCGCTAACCGAATATAGCCTAATATTGTTTTACCCGTAATCTTTACCATTACGCCCTTTCCTTTTCGCCGACTTTTTTATTTTGAATATATTTACGAATATATTTTACCATAAATAAAAAAAAGTGTATAATGTTTTTAAACAGTTTTTAAAGAAGGCGTGTTATGAATAACATTTTAAACGACGTTATCAAAGATATTTCAAAACTTATCACCTTTAATTCGGTTCAGTCTGCGGCAAAATCAGGCGCACCGTTCGGCGAAGGCGCCGCCGCCGCGCTTGAATATTTTTTAAACCTTGCCGCTTCATTCGGCTTTGAAACAAAAAATTACGAAGGCTATGCGGGCGAAGTCATCTTCGGCGAAGGTGAAGAATTTGCCGTACTTGCACACCTTGACGTAGTTCCCGCAGGCGACGGCTGGTCGCACGACCCGTTCGGCGGCGAAATAGACGAAAAACTGCGCCGCGTTTGGGGCAGGGGCGCTATGGACGACAAGGGACCGGCGGTTGCCGCGCTCTATGCAATGAAATCCTTAAAGGACGAAGGGCTTACTCCCAAAAGAAAAATAAAACTTATCGTCGGCTGTAACGAAGAGAGCGGCTGGGGTTGCATAGACTATTACAAAAAACACGCGCATATGCCCGACGAAGGCTTTTCGCCCGACGCAGACTTCCCGGTAATTTACGCAGAAAAAGGCATAATGCACGTTAAACTCAAATTCGAAGTTAACGGCGACTTTTCTTCGCTTTGCGGCGGCAGTGCGGCGAATATGGTATGCGGCAGGTGCGAAACGGCTGTGCCCGCAACGCTTACCGCCGCGCAGAAAGATATTATTACAAAATACAATCTATTAACCGACGGCAACAAACTTATAAGCACAGGAAAGTCAGCACACGGCTCAACGCCTGAGATGGGCGTAAACGCAATTCCCCCTGTCCTTGAATTTTTGGGGCTTGAAGAAATTGCCGATAAGCTGTTTAAAAACGCTTTCGGACTTAAAGCGTTTAAAGACGAAACAGGCGCGCTTACCTTCTCCCCCAACGTTATTTCGGGCGAAAAAGACGTTATTTACGTTACCTGCGACGTGCGTTACCCCGCAACTATGCCCCGTTTAAGCGTTTTACAGGCATTTGACAAGGCACACATCAATTACGAAATTCTTTCCGAACAGGCGCCGCTTTACAACGATAAAAACTGCCCGCTTATTAAAACGCTTTGCGAAGTTTACAACGAAGTTACGGGAAGTAACGCTACCCCCGTTGCGATAGGCGGCGGCACTTACGCGCGCGCTTTGAAGTGCGGCGCGGCTTTTGGACCCGAAGAAGAAGGCGAAGAAAATACCGTGCACCAGCCTAACGAATACATCACTTTCGATAAAATAGAAAAGTGCTATAAAATTTATACCCTTGCGTTAAAGCGGCTTTGCTGTTAAACGCTTTTTAAATAAACAATAAAGCGGCGCAAGTGCTTAAAGCACTTGCGC
>CAZQFP010000049.1:0-8828 GCA_964592605.1 uncultured Clostridia bacterium
GCGGCGCAGAGAGCTTGCGAAATTCAAGCCGATTTGCTTCTTATGGCAAAGAATATCGACGGCATTTACGACAGCGACCCCAAACTCAACCCCAAAGCGAAAAAATACGACCATATAAGATATATTGATATAATTAACAACGGCATAAAGGCTATGGACAGCACCGCGGCGACGATGTGTATGGAAAACAACATTCCCGTGCTTGCGTTCGGGCTGGACGGAGAAAATTCCATAATAAAAGCCGTATGCGGCGAGCATATGGGCACGATAATAGACAATAATTAAGGAGCGGGAAAATGGAAAACGAGCAGGTTGAAGAAATTATACTTACGCTTGACGACAAACTTACAAAGACGGTAAGCGTTTTAAAGGAAGACTACGCCGCAGTGCGCGCGGGCAGAGCTAATCCGCACGTGCTTGATAAGGTTATGGTCGACTATTACGGCGCGCCTACGCCAGTAAGCCAGACGGCGAGCATTTCCGTACAGGAAGGCAGATGCCTTGTAATTTCGCCTTGGGATATATCGCTTTTAAAGGCAATAGAAAAGGCTTTGCAGGTTTCGAATATAGGCATTACGCCCACCAACGACGGTAAGGTTATAAGACTTGCTTTCCCCCAGCTTACCGAAGAGCGCAGAAAAGATTTGTGCAAACAGGTGCGCAAAATGGGCGAAGACGCAAAGGTTGCGGCACGTAACGTGCGCCGCGACGCTATGGACGCGCTTAAAAAACTTAAGAACGATAAAACTCTTTCGGAAGACGAATTTGCCGCATACGAAAAGGACGTTGAGAAATACGTTTCGGACAGCGTAGCAGAAATTGACGCGGCAATATCATCCAAGGAAAAGGAGATAATGACCGTTTAATGTCAGGCAGTGCGCAGAAAATTCCCGTGCACGTCGGGCTTATAATGGACGGCAACGGCAGATGGGCTAAAAAGCGGCTTATGCCGCGTTCGTACGGGCATAACGCCGGAATGAACGCCATGATAGACCTTGTTTCGCACGCCAAGGCGCGCGGAGTTAAGTACATGACGGTGTATGCGCTGTCTACCGAAAATCTTTCGCGCCCGAAGGACGAAGTCGACGGGCTGTTCAATCTTTTAAGAAAATATTTTAAAAGTAACGTTAAAAAGTTATATAAGCAAGACGCGGCGGTTAAAATAATAGGCGATACTTCCGTCTTTCCCGAAGATTTGCAACAACTTTTACAGGAAGGCGTGGATGGTTCGCCGCAAAACGCAACGTTTACGCTTATATTTGCGCTTAACTACGGCGCGCGCGCCGAAATTTTAAGGGCGGCAAACGCGGCTGTCGAAGGCGGCAAAAAACTCACGGACGAAGAATTTGCAAGTCTTTTGTACACGGGCGGTGTGCCCGACCCCGACCTTATAATCCGCACTGGCGGAGAAATAAGGCTTTCGAACTTTTTAACTTATCAGGCGGCGTACGCCGAACTGTATTTTACCGACGTGCTGTTCCCCGATTTTGACGCGGCAGAGTTTGACAAAGCTCTCGAAGAATTTGCAAAGCGTGAACGGCGTTTCGGAAATATATAAAAAATTCAAGGAAAAAATAGTGGAAACTGTAAATACCGTAAATAAAGATGTAAAAAAGAAAAGTTCTACAAAACTGCGCGTGCTTACTTCGGTAGTGTATATCGTCGTGTGGATTGCGCTGTGCGCCATGAAGTGGTGCGTACCGCATACGCGCATTATGGGCGACCACGAAGTGTATTGGGGCTCGCTCGGTTTTGACGTAGCGTTCTGCGCGGTTGCCGTAATCGGCTGTCTGGAATTTATGCGCGCCATAGACGCAAGGGCGGGGGAAAACCAGAAAAAACTTTCCGTACCCCAAAAAGCGTTTACAATGGCTTTTTGCGCAATGACGGTTCCGCTTTACGTAATTGCGGAAATCACGCTTAGAGCAGGCTTCCTCGCGTGTGCTTGTGCGTTTGCAATATACGTAATGTTCCTTGCTTCAACTTCCGTGTTCGACCACCACAACAGCACGGTTAAGGGCACAATATCATGTGTTTTCGGTATGTTGTACTGCGGCGTTTTGTCAACTTTCCTTACCGCCATAAATCATCTTGAAACCAACTCGATGACGGCGATACTCGTTCTGTTTTTAAGCACCATTCTCACCGATTCGGGCGCGTACGTAATAGGCAGTACGTTTAAAAGATGGTTGCCCGCAAAACTTGCGCCCCAGCTTTCGCCCAACAAAACGGTGGTAGGAAGCGTAGGCGGACTTATCGGCGGTATACTCGGTTCGCTTGCCGCGCTGGGAATTATGTATCTTTGCGGCGGTATGAACGATACGATTTTCCTTACGAGATTTAACGACGTTTTCCTTACCTTCTCAAGCCAGCGCATACATCCCGTTGTTTCGTTCCTTATAATAGGACTTTTCACTTCGCTTCTTGCGCAGGTTGGCGACTTGTTCGAAAGTGCGTTAAAGCGTGAATGCGGCATTAAAGATATGGGCAAACTTCTGCCCGGACACGGCGGCGTTTTAGACCGCTTTGACAGCACGTTGTACTGCAGTATAGCCGTATTGTTCATTTTCGGAACGATTATTGCATGATGAAACTTATGGTAAAATTTGCAAAATAAAACTATAAATGCCGCTTTAAAAGCGGCATTTTTGTCATTAAATAAAAATTTAAGGGTATAATAAATTATGAAAAAGATTGCACTTATCGGCTCAACCGGCTCTATCGGTAAACAGGTTTTAAGCATCGTGCGCGCGCATTCGGACAAATACAAAATCGTTGCGCTTGCAGCAGGGCACGATAGCGCCGATTTTTACAAGCAGGTGCGCGAATTCAAGCCCGCGCTCTTTGCCGTGGCAAGCGGCGACAAGCAAGCCGCGCTTTCCGTAGCCGAATACGCCGAAGCCGATTTGGTATTCAACGCCGCAACGGGCTTTGCGGGGCTGGAATACAGCCTTCGTGCAATCCGTGCAGGCAAAACGCTTGCGCTCGCCAATAAGGAAACGCTTGTGTGCGGCGGTGAACTCGTAATGCGCCTTGCCAAAGAAAAGGGAGTTGAAATTATTCCCGTAGACAGCGAGCATTCGGCAATCTGGCAGTGTTTGCACTACGACGCTAAAGAACCCTTCAAGCGGCTTATAATAACTGCTAGCGGCGGCGCGTTCCGCGGCAAAAAGCAGGAAGAGCTTAAGGGCGTAACGCCCGCGCAGGCGCTTAAACACCCCACGTGGCAAATGGGCAAAAAAATTACGATAGACAGCGCTACTATGCTGAACAAAGCGTACGAAGTAATCGAAGCCCACGCATTGTTCGGCGCGGCATATACCGCGATTGAAACGGTAATACAGCCGCAGAGCTTTGTACATTCTATGGTGGAGTTCAAGGACGGCGCGTATCTTGCGCAAATGGGGTATCCTTCAATGCTTGTGCCCATAAGCCTTGCACTTTCTTATCCCAAAAGATTAAGGCTTGAAACCGAGCCGTTTAACTTCAAACAGGCGTTTTCAATAGGCTTTGAACCGCTTGTACGCAAGGACTACCCGCTGTACGACTTGGCGCTTAAATGCGCGAAGGAAGGCGGCACGCTTCCGTGCGCTTTAAACGCCGCCGACGAAGTAGCCGTTAAGGCTTTTTTAGACGGCAAAATAGCGTTCACCGACATATATACCGCGGTGAACAGCGTAATCTCCACAACCGTGCGCGACGAAGTAGTAAGTTTTAAACAGCTTGAAGAAGTAGACGCGGCGGCGCGGTGGAAAGCGCAAAAAATTGTTTTTAAAATGCGATGAATTTACTTTCTTTCTCTTCCGTAATGGCAACCGTAGGTTCGGTTCTGCTTGCAATAGTTATACTGCTGGCGATGATAACAGTGCACGAGTTCGGGCACTACGTCGCCGGTAAAATTTTAAAGTTTAAAATAAACGAATTTGCAATCGGCTTCGGACCAAAGCTGTTCAAGCGGCGCAATAAGCGCAACGGCGAGTTGTTTTCAATTCGGCTTTTGCCGCTTGGCGGATTTTGCGCGTTTGACGGAGAAGACGGTGAAGGCGGCGGAGAAAACAAAAATTCGTTCAATAACAAGGCTCCGTGGAAAAGAATAATAGTTCTGCTTGCAGGTCCGTTATTCAACTATATATTGGCACTAATGCTTATAATAACAATGTTTTTCGCCTTCGGACAGTCCGCATATAAAATCGGCGGAATTGCTCCGTATACGGGCGGAAGCGAAGCGGAAAACGCGGAATATACCGAACTTTCGCTTATGCAGGACGACGTTATATTGGGCGTAGAAGGCAGGGGGATTTATCTTATTACCGACATTATGTCGGCAATAAACGGAAAGGCGCAGGGCGATATCTGCAAGGTGCGCGTGTTCCGCGACGGCAGTGAACAGGAAGTTGAAATAAAACTGCGCACGGACTGTAATTTTAAAAATTCGTCTGAAGCGGGCGGCGTTTTCGCGGCTTTGGGCGTGAGTACTACCGAAAGAGACGGAGCGTTGTATTATGACGTCGGTGCGGTAAATTACAGGTTTTCTTTCTTTGAAACGCTTGGCAACTGTTTCGTGTACTCGGGGCGGATTGCCGGCACTATATTCAAGGTTTTAGGCGAGCTTTTAACGGGCAATTTGGGGCTTTCCGCAATGGGCGGACCGATTACCACAATAAAACTCACTTCGCAGATAGCTTCGCAAAACTTCCAAAGTTTTTTGGAAATTGCGGCATATATAGGGGTCAATCTTGCCGTATTCAATCTTTTGCCTATACCCGCGCTGGACGGAAGCAAGATTGTTTTCTGTTTGATAGAGTGGATTTTCAAAAAACCGGTGCCGCGAAAAATAGAAGCGGTAATCCACGCGGTCGGCTTTGTGCTTTTGCTTGGCTTTGCCGTGCTTGTAGATATTTTGCAATTCGTCCGATGTTGAAAAAGAAACTTTAATATAATAAGCCGCCGAGCGCAAATGCGCTCGGCGGCTTATTTTTTATTTATTAACTTAGTTTGTTTCGCTTTGTGCGGATGTGGCGGCGGTATTTTCGTGCGGGCGGAATTTTCTTACAAGTCTGACTACGGCAGGCGAGCAAAGTATTATTACTCCTATTGCTATAGCTATTGCAATATCGGGCAAAACGTAACCTGCCTGATAGCCAAGGCTATAAATCCAGGCGGGCTGACCTTCGGGCGCCCACGTTCCGAATGCAAACGTTCCCGAAATAAAGTGCATAATAAATCTTCCAACGCCGGCAACTATGCCGCCCAGTAAAAACTGAATTTGCGGAAGTTTTTCAAGCGGCTTAAAGTTTGCGAATATTCCCGCAAGTCCTATGCAGGCGAAAGCGGCGGGGTAGTCAAGAATAAACTGCGCCGGATGAATGATATAGGGGTCTTGAATTGCCTGTAAAAGTCCGAAAATAGCTCCCGCAAAAATACCTTTTTTTGTTCCGAACATAAACGAATACAGCATAAGCGGCAACAGCGAAGCTATGGTTATTGAACCGCCCTGCGGCATTTTAACTATGCGCAGGTAAGAAAGCGCAAAACTCATTGCAATGCATACCGCCGCGTACGAAATGGATTTCGAATCAAAACCAGACTTATTGTTTCTGTCGGAAAGAAAAGCGGTAACGATTACTGCCGCAAGCAGTACAGCCGCGCCTATGTAAAGTCCCAGCTGGTCTGAAAGTACTAAAGTATCGGAAAATTCTACACCCATACATACGAGTACGGCGATTAAAGCCGCTCCGCACGCGCACCCCGTAACAATGTAAAGTATTTTGTTGCGGACAAAGTAAAGCGTTATTGCGCTTGCCACAACTGCGATAATCAGAACAAGAATTGGTACGAACAGTATAATATTAAGTCCGTCTTCCACAAACGTCAGCGCAAGTAGCGTAATACCCACAACCGCGGCGTAAATTACGGCGGTAATAAGGCTCGTTTTTAAAAACTTGGCGCGCTTTTCGCCTTTAAATACAAATGCGCACGCAACGAACGCAATTAAAAGTGCAATCGTCAGCCAGGTTGCCACAGAACGCGCGGCGTTCAGAGCGGAGTCGAACAAAACGGGGTACCATTTTGTTTCGGCAAGTAATGAAGTTACCATAACGTTTCTCCTTCTACCGCCGAAAATAATAAAACGTTCCCCGTAAAAATTCAGGGAACGCCGAAAAATCTCTTTGTGCTATCGCTCAACCATTACGTTGCCGATTCAAAGGGTATAATCTCAGCTCCACCGTATTGCCATAAACTTGCTCACCGCATATATGCTTCGCAACTCTGCGTCAACTTTACGCACCGCTTCGGTTACTTACGTCTTTGTAAGCTCCCTTGCGGTTTACGCAGTTTCCTTGTCTTGCTTGCATCTCTGCGGTGGGGTTCACTTGCAAAAGCGGTATTGCACCCCCGACGGTATTTAATTTTTATAACCAAATTATAATTTAATTATCACGCAAAGTCAATTGAAATTTTTTAATAAATGATTTATAATGTCATTCAGGAGAAAAATTATTATGCCGTACGATTTTTTTGCGTTTATGGACAGAATGAAGTACATAAAACGCTGGCAACTTATGCGCTCGTTGCGCGAAGAAAACATAATGGAACATTCTCAGCAGGTTGCAATGTTCGCGCACGCGCTTGCCGTAATCAACAACAAAGTGTTTTCAGGTAGCGCCGACGCATCCAAGGCTATGGCTTACGCAGTTTATCACGAGTGCAGCGAAGTAATGACGGGCGATTTGCCTACGCCCATAAAATATTTTAACGAATCAATTCACGGCGCATATAAGGAGCTTGAAAACAGAGCTTGCGATAAACTTTTAAATACGTTGCCCCAAGAGCTTCAAGGAGAGTTTTCGTCAGTAATGAAGCCCGATAATTCGTGCTACGAATACGCCTTGATGAAGGCGGCGGACAGGCTGGCGGCTTACGTAAAGTGCCTTGAAGAATTGCGCGCAGGCAATAAGGAATTCGCAAAGGCTGAAAAGTCTATTAAAAAAGATTTATTATCGCGCAAAATGCCAGAAGTGGACTACTTTTTCGAAAATTTTATCGCAGGATTTAGCCGTTCTCTCGACGAGCTGGAAGGTATGTGAAAGGCGGCGCGCCTTGACAGCGTTAAGCTCAAATGATAAAATATATTAAGGTATTATGAAAGTTTTTAAAATTAAAAGATTATTGGTCGGTCTTTTAGCCGTCCTTATGATTGCCGCTTGCATACCCTTTGCGGCTGGTTGCGGCGCGGGCACAGACTTTGTTTTAAACGAAGAAAAAACAGGGTATATTATGAAGGGCTCGGGCTTTAAAAGTTCGCTTTCGGGCGAGCTTATAATACCCGAATTCTACGGCGAAGGCGAAGACAGAAAGCCCGTTACCGAAATAGCGAAGGAAGCCTTCCGCGGCGCCGGGTATTATTCGGTTGTCATTCCGAAAACTGTCGAAAAAATCGGTTGGGCGGCTTTTGCAAACAACAACTTTTTGGAAAAAGTAACGTTTGCCGAAGGTAGCCCCATGAAGGAAGTACCGCAGGGCACGTTCGGCTACTGTCCGAAACTAAAGCAAGTAACGTTGCCGCAAAGCTGTGAAGTTATAGGCGTTTATGCGTTTTACGGCTGTGTCGCTCTTGAAGAAATAACCTTGCCCGAAACGGTAAAGGAAATAAGCGCGTTTGCGTTTGCTTCGCCGCAGTACGACAGCTTGATGTCGCTTAAAACAATTAACTTTCCGCAGAGACTTGAAAAAATAGGCGAGCGCGCGTTCTGTTATAACGGCGCTTTAAAAGAAATTATTTTGCCCGACAGCGTTAAAGACGTTTACGAACCGGTTTACGAAGAAGACGGTGTTACACAGAAAACCGACGCAACCGGCGCACCGCTCTTTAAAACGGTTTACGCTATAGGCTACGGAGCGTTCCACTCGTGCTTTGCTCTTGAAAAAGCGGTGTTGCCTTTAGGAGTGGAAAATATCCGTTCGGGTGTGTTCGGAGCGTGCAGTGCGCTTAAAGAAGTGCATTTTGGCGCAAATCTCAAAAAGGTAGAAGGTGCAACTTTCTTTAAAAACAGCGAAGGATCGCTTACCAACAGATTGTATTCCGGGCACGCGTTCCACAACTGTACCGCGCTTACCGAAGTTTACTTCGGCGGTAGCGAAGAGCAGTGGAAGGCGGTTAAGGTTGATAACGCACCCTATTCCAACGAAGGTGTAAATTACGACAATTCCGCGATTGTTAAGGCAACTAAACATTACGGGGCGTAAAATGCAAAAAATAAAGCCGAACAGATTTAATCTGTTCGGCTTTTAAATTGCAAAAATTTATTTATGCTCTTTCAACTGATTTAAGGCATCTTGTGCAAACGTAACCGGTAACGGGCTTGCCGTTTTCCGCTACGTAAGTAACCTTCTGTACGTTAGCCTTAAAAGTTCTTCTCGTTCTTCTCTTGGAGTGGCTGACGTTGTTGCCGGTTGTCTGACCCTTTCCGCAAACACTGCAAACTCTTGACATATTGAACACCTCCGTGTGGAAATTGCTGAAAAATAAAGCCGCTTTTTATAGCGAGCTAATTAAATATAGCACGGCTTTTAAAAAAAATCAATCAAAATTGCGCGTAAAGTTTTATTTTTTTGCAGATATTGCAAAATAATTTTAAAAATATTTTTACCTTATAAAAGCTATTTTAAGTTATTTGCGGGCAAATACTTGCAAAGTATAAAAAAATAGTTTAAAATATTGTGGTAGTTAAGGCGGTTAAATTTTTCCGCTTTGCAGGGAGATAAAATGTCGGTAAACACCAGCAACATTTACGGTAAAATTTCAATAACCGATTCAGCCATCGCAA
>CAZQFP010000050.1:0-8583 GCA_964592605.1 uncultured Clostridia bacterium
ACCTATAAGAATGGGCTGTCCCTTTGCGTGGCGTTCAACGACTTCGTTTACTATAGCTTTCTTTTTGCCCTCTACGGTGGAATAAATCATATCCGCGTAGTCCACTCTCTGCACGGGGCGGTTGGTGGGAATAGGCACGACGTCCAGCGCGTAAATCGTTCTGAATTCGTCCTCTTCGGTCATAGCCGTACCCGTCATACCCGCAAGCTTTGCGTACAGACGGAAATAGTTCTGGAAGGTTACGGTTGCGTGGGTCTTGTTCTCTTCCTTGACCTTAACTTTTTCCTTGGCTTCGATAGCCTGGTGAAGTCCGTCGGAATATCTTCTGCCGTTTAATACACGGCCGGTAAATTCGTCTACGATAAGAATTTCGCCGTCGGGGGAAACGATATATTCCTCGCCGTTGTGGAAAAGCTCGTGAGCTTTCAAAGCCTGCTGAATGTGGTGGTTGAGCTCGGCATTTTCGATATCGCCGAGATTTTTTATACCGAAAAATCTTTCCGCCTTTTCAGCGCCCTTTTCGGTTATGGTTACCGACTTTTCCTTTCTGTCGATAATATAGTCCCAGTTTTCCATCTCTTCGAGAATGGCGGAAAGTTTTTCCTGAGCCTGCTTCTCGTCTTCGCTGTAATCCTTTTTACGGCGGGAAGGAACGTTCTTTTCAGCTTCCTTTTTATCGTCGTCGAAACCGCCCGAAAGAGTGCGGACGAACTTGTCTACGTCTTCGTAGAGTTTACTGCTTTCGCCGCCGCGTCCCGAAATTATAAGGGGCGTTCTCGCTTCGTCTATTAAAATGCTGTCGACTTCGTCGATAATGCAATAGTTAAGCTCGCGCTGAACCATTGCGGGAATGGAAGTTTTTAAGTTATCGCGCAGATAATCGAAGCCGAGTTCGTTGTTGGTTGCGTAAATTACGTCGCAGGCGTAAGCCTTTTTCTTTTCGCCGTCGTCCATACCGGGAACGACTACGCCTACGGTTAAGCCCATAAACTTGTGAACTTTGCCCATCCACTCCGCGTCGCGCTTTGCCAGATAGTCGTTGACGGTAACTATATGCACGCCCTTACCCGAAAGAGCGTTTAAATATGCGGGCAGGGTAGAAACAAGGGTTTTACCTTCGCCCGTCTTCATTTCGGCAATACGACCTTGATGCAGACATATGCCGCCTATAATCTGCACGTGGAAGTGCTTCATTTTAAGTACGCGCCAGCTTGCTTCCCTTAAAGCCGCGAACGCGTCGAACATAATATCGTCAAGCGTTTCGCCTGCGGCAAGTCTGTCCTTTAAAAGTTGCGTTTGACTTTTTAATTCGTCGTCGCTCATTGCGGCGTATTTAGGTTCAAGCTCTTCAACCTTATAGGCAAGTTTGTCCAGCTTTTTTAAAGCTCTTCTCGAATCCGAGCCGAGTATAAATTTGATTAAACCCATAATTTTTCCCTTTACGCAAATGCACGGTTTACCGTACACTTTCCGCATTATATTATAGTCCGTTTATAATTGTACTATAATTTACGCGATATGTAAAATTGTTTTTTTGTCAAATTGTAATTTTTTTCCAATACTTTAATAGAGAAATGAAGATTATTTGCGTACGTGAGCGTTGAACGGCGGGATTTTTCGCTTACGCTCAGAATGACGATAAATACATTAAAAAGCCGCCGCGCCAAATTGCGCGGCGGCTTTGTTCAATTAAAATTACTTACGCGTTAATATCGGTGTGGGTGAACTTTTCCACGTCGAAAAGTCCAGTATCTAAAATTTTGAGTTTGGGTATTACGGCAAGCGACAAAAATGCAAGCGACATAAACGCTTCGTATTCGCGTTTTACCCCCATTGCGTGCGCGCGCTCTATCAAAGCGCGGCTGTCGCGTTGCAGACTTTCCGCGTCGCGCGAAGACATAAGCCCCGCAATATCAAGCGAAAGCGAATGAACTTCACCGCTTTTCGCGTCAACAATTACCATACCGCCGCCAATCTCTTTAAGGCGGTTTGCGGCTTGCGCCATTGCCTTATTGTCGTCGCCCAGCAGAATTACGTTGTGCGAATCGTGAGCAATAGTAATGCCCAGCGCGCCGCCCTTAAATCCGTAGCCTTTGAAAAGCGCCTTGCCGATATTGCCAGTCATCTTGTGCCTTTCCACCACTACAAGTTTGAGTAAATCGGTGTTTTGCAAAACCACGTCGCCGTCTTTGCTTTCCACTTCCACTATTTCACAGCCAGTTACAACGCCGCCCGGCTCTATGGTCATTGCCTTAGCTTTTTTGCCCTTTAAGGTAAGCGTAAAATCTTCGGCTTTAAGTTCCTTCAAATGCACGGTATTGAGCACGCTTTTGGGAAGGTAGCGTTTTGAAGTATCGAACAGCGGTTTGCCCTTTTCGGCAACCAGTTTGCCGTCCTTGAAAACGTACTGCGCGTTGAAATTTTTAAAGTTATCTACAACAACCAAATCGGCGGTATAGAAGGGCGCGATTGCGCCTTTCCATTTAAGGCTGTAGCACTCTGCGGCGTTTAAAGTGGCACATATTACCGCACTTACGGGGTCTGTGCCGTCCGCAACCAGGCGGCGGAGCGCGTCGTCGATATGCCCCTTTTCTTTAAGGTCGGCGGCGTGTCTGTCGTCGGTGCATAGAATAAAGCGGCGCATATTTTTATCGGTCATATACTTTGCATTGCCTAAATTCTGCGTTGAAGAACCGTGGCGTATATGCACGTACATTCCCTTTGAAATTTTTTCTTCTATCTCGTCTTTGGTAACGCATTCGTGGTCGGTTGTAATGCCGCCGCAAAGATATGCGTTTAGCTCGTAGCCGTATACAGCGGGGGCGTGTCCGTCGATAATTTTACCAACCGCATGAGCCGCTTCCAGCTTTTTTAAAACGTCGGGAACGGCGCCCACCACGCCGGGGTAATTCATAAACTCGCCAAGCCCGAAAATATATTCGTTTTTGATATTCTTTTCTATATCTTTGCCGTCCAGAACCGCACCGCTTGTTTCAAACGGAGTTGCGGGCACGCACGACGGCAACTGAATTTTAATATCAAGCGGAACGCTTTGCGAAGCCTTTGCAATATATTCGCAACCTGCCATACCGCAGACGTTGGTTATTTCGTGCGGGTCGGCAATTATTGTGGTTGTGCCGCGCGGAACTATTAAGGATGCAAATTCTTCGGGGGAAAGTTGGGAACTTTCTATATGAACGTGCCCGTCGATATAGCCGGGAACGACAGTCAAATTTGTACAGTCGAACTGTTTTTCGCCTTCGTATTCGCCCGTTCCCACTATTTTACCGCCGACGATTGCTATATCGCCGCGTTTTATCGTACCGGTAAAAACGTCCACGTACTGTGCGTTTTTAAGAACAATATCGGCTTTTTTTTCACGCTTCGCCGCGAGAATGTATTTTTCAAGCATAACTTACACCTTTGTATTTTTTTATATAATAACACAAAGCCGCCGCTTTTTCAAGCGGCGGCTGAAAATATTATAATATTATTTCTTATGCGTAAAAATATCGCCTATTGCACCGACGACAAAACAAATTACTGCGCCGCCCACAACTATTACCCACAAAGGATGCCACAGCCCCGTAAACACCGAAACAGTTAAATAAGCAATTACACAACTGAGCACTATTATACCGCACGCCGCGCCAGTGTATGGGTTTTCACCGCGCTTTAATTTCTTTTCGCGCTTTACGGGATTGCACATATCGAATATACAGCCTATTATTCCGCAAGACAGCGCACTTACGACGACTATAATCCAATACGGATTCCAAAGTCCTAAAAGCATGCCTATAAGCAGATAGGTCATTAAGCCTATAAAGAATACCGCGCCGCATATAAAGCCGCAAACTTTTTCCGAAAGAGTTTTAGCTTCTTCGTCTTTTCCGCGCGTAAATATATTGTTTTGTATGCCGTCGGAATTATCAAAAGTACTTTCGTCGTCCGGAGCGGCACGTTTGCCCGCAAGCAGTTCGTCCACGCTTACGCCGAATATTCGCGAAATAGGTAAAAGCTGAGCCGTTTCAGGCATGGCTTCACCGGTCTCCCACTTTGAAACGGCTTTGTTCGTTACGCCAAGAGCCTGGGCAAGCTCTGCCTGCGTCATTCCCTTTTCTTTACGCAATTCATATAAAAATTCACCGAAACCGTTCATAACTATTCTCCTTTTACAACTTAATTTTATATTTTTTAAAAAATTTAAGCAATAGAATATGGTCGAATTTAAGTAGAATAGTATTATTTGGGGTAGAAAAATATAAAAAAGCTCCCGCCTTTTAAAGCGGGAGCTTTAAATTTGAAGTAATTTACGTTAACAGGAACGTTGCAAGGAAAAGTATGCCGATAATCCAGGTTGCAATGCTGATTTCCTTAACTTTACCAGTGCAGAGCTTAACAATTATGTAAGCAATGATACCGATACCGATACCCTTTGAAATGGAGTAGCCGAGCACCATTACGATGAACGTAAGGAATGCAACGATTGCTTCCGCCGCGTCTTCCCAGTCAACCTTGGTTACGGACGACATCATAAGCACGCCGACCCAAATCAAAGCCGTTGCCGTTGCGCAGCTGGGAATAAGCTGAGCGATAGGCGATAAGAACATTGCCACAAGGAAGCACAGTGCAGTTACAAGTGCGGTAAAGCCCGTTCTGCCGCCTGCCGCTACGCCCGACGAAGATTCAACGAAAGTAGTTACGGTTGAAGTACCGGCAATAGCACCAACGCAGGTTGCGATAGAGTCTGCAAGCATCATTCTTTCCATGCGGATGGGCGTGCCGTTTTCGTCAAGCAGGTTACCCTTAGCGCATGCGCCGTACAATGTACCTATTGTATCGAACAAATCTATCATGCAGAGTGAAAGCGCAGTAGTTATCAAAAGAACTACCAAAGTTCCTGCGTTGTGTCCTTCTATACCGAGATAGCCGCTGAAATCAAATCCTTCGTAGAATACCTTACCTACTGAATCTTTGCCCCATGCCGTGAAAGCGTCTGCAGGATTGGAAATCGTAATTGCTTCGAACATTTGCTTGCAACCTTCGCTGCCTGCGCCGTAGCCTATACCGGCAAGAATATAGAAGAGAGCGGCTGAACCGAGAATACCCCAAAGAATTGCGCCCTTAACTTTCTTTTTAGTCATTATAGCTATAGCCAACACGCCTACAATGGCAACTATTGCGGGAAGCATTCCGCCAACCGTTCCGCCTTCGTAAGTTGCGAAAGCGCCGCCGCCGAGAACGTTAAACGAAGTGAATTCAACAAGAGTAGCTCCGCCTATGATAACGCCTGCATTCTGCATACCGATAAACGCGATAAACAGACCTATACCAACGGGAATTGCGTATCTTACGCCCTTGGGAATTGCGTTGAATATTTTCTTTCTTAATCCCGTTGCGGTAAGAAGCACGAAAATTACGCCGTCAAGAAGTGTGAACACCATGCAGTTGGCATACGTCAGTCCGCTCGGCGCGTCCGTAAACACTCCTATTAAAGAGAAAACAATAAAGGCGTTAACGCCCATGCCCGAAGCCTGCGCAAGCGGCATTTTTGCAACGAACGCCATGAGTAGCGTACCTGCTATTGCGCCGATTGCGGTAGCGATATAAGACGCACCGTAAGGATCGTCGCCGCCGATAACGAACTGGAACATACCAGCGTTTACCATAAGAATGTAAACCATAGCCATAAAGGTTGTTAAACCTGCTATAATTTCTTTCTTATAGTTGGAGCCGCTTTTGGTTATGCCGAACCAGTTATCGACTTTACCGAAAAAGCCTTTGTGCGGACTTTGCGGTTCAACCGTTGCCGTGCCGTCGGGAGAAGGCGTTGCCGCTTCTTCCTTTACTTCGGGTTCGGAAACTTGTTCTTTAGTTTCTTCACTCATTGAAAATGACCTCCAAAAATTTTTCTTTAAAGTGTTTTTATTTGGCGTTGTAACGCCAAATAGCCCCATGGGGCTATTTCACTTACATTTCACATTTTATCACACAATAAAAAATTCGGCAAACGTTTGAAATAAATTTGCCGAATTTTGTCAAAAATTATTTTGTAATAATAAATATAAAGTTAATTTATACCCGTTTATTTTATTAAATTGGTACGCATTGCGTTGAGCACGGCTATAAGCATTACACCGACGTCGGCAATTACAGAAACAATAAGCGGAAATTTTGTTACCGTAACGCCGCCTATAATTATGGGTACAAGTCCTATAACTATGCTGAGCACCATTATTGCAAACTTTACTATAAGCGAGCCTATTATGTTCTGCTTTACAATAGAGCGCGTGCCGCGGGCTATTCTTCTGGCTTTGGGTAGAAGTGAAAGACTGTCTGAAACGAGTACGACGTCGCTTGCTTCGATTGCGGCGTCCGAGCCGACCTTACCCATAGAAACCGCACAGTCCGCCGCCGCCATAACGGGCGCGTCGTTTATTCCGTCGCCGACGTAAATAACCCCGCCTTCCTGCCTTAATGCGGTTGCGGCTTCCAGCTTGTTTTCGGGCAATAGCCCCGCCTTAAAACCGTCTAATCCGACCTGTGCGGCAACCTTCCCCGCGCGCTCTTCGCTGTCGCCGGTAAGCATTTCGGTGCGACATATACCCGAACGTTTGAGCTGTGCGACTGCTACTGTGGCGCCTTCCTTTATTTCGTCGTCTATTTCAACCCAGCCGACGTATTTACCGCCCTTGGCAACGTAAATTACGACAGCCGTACCTTTTCTTTCTTCAAAGATAACGCCGTGTTCGGCAAGAAGTTTTGCATTGCCGCAAAGCAATTCATCGCCGCATATGCGGCACTTTACGCCACGACCAGCCACTTCTTCGGCACTTTCAACGCCTTCCGCGCCCGCAACGTCTTTGAACGCGGCGGCTATGGGATGCGACGAAAATTTTTCGGCGGCGGCGGCAAGTGAAAGCGTTTCTTCCGAAAAACTTTCTACCACTCGGAAACGACCTTCCGTAAGCGTGCCCGTTTTATCGAATGCGGCGACCTTTGCCGTTGCAATGCTGTCGATACAGGTTGAACCTTTAACCAGAATACCGAATTTTGCGCATCTTCCTATACCGCCGAAGTATGAAAGCGGCACTGAAATAACGAGAGCGCAGGGGCAGGAAATTACAAGGAAATTTAATGAGCGGTAAATCCATTCGCGGTACATTTCCCACGTAAAAGACGCTTGAACGGCGCATATTACCGTGGGAACGAGCGCGGCGAGCACAACAGCGGCGGCGCACACTGCGGGCGTATAGTACTTTGCGAATTTGCTTATAAACTTTTCGGGCTTGGATTTTTTTGCGGTGGAATTTTCAACTAGCTCGAGTATTTTAGCAACCGCGGAATTTTTGTATTCGCGCACTACTTGCGCCGTTACTACTCCCGAAAGATTTATACTGCCCGAAAGCACTTCGTCGCCTTCCTTAACGTCGCGCGGCAACGGTTCGCCGTTTAAACTTTTTACGTCGAACGAGCTTTCACCGCGCAATATGCGGCAGTCAACGGGTACTTTTTCACCAGCCTTAATAATTATGGTATCGCCGATTTTAAGCTCTTCGGGCTTTACTACAACCTGACTTTCGCCGACAATCAGCGTTGCGGTTTCGCTTTTCAATTTCATTAGTGCGGTAATAGAGCGCCTTGACGAACCGACTGCAATGGATTGCAAAAGCTCGCCCAATTCGTACAAAAGCATTACTGCAACGCCTTCTGCAAAGCCGTCGCCCGTAGATATACCCAGAGCAATCGCGCCGAGCGACGCTACGGTCATTAAGAAATTTTCATCAAAAATTTTGCCCTTTGCAACGTTTTTAGCCGTGTTTATAAGCACCTTCACGCCCGCCGCGATATATGCGATTGAAAAGAGCACGTACGCCGAAATTTTTGCCGCAAGCGAGCTTTCAGTCATACCCGTAAGTTCCAGAACGAGCGCGGGAATAAACGCTACGGCGGCGATTGCAATTCTTATAATGGTATGCATATGCTCGCGCAGAGCGCTCTTTTTTGCGGGCGGCGCGTCGGCTATTTTTACGTCTTCGAAATGCGTGATTGTGTAAATAGCCTTTTCGCGCGCTTCGGGCGTCTGCGCCCTTAGTGAAACTGTTAAATTTATAAAATCAACGCTTGCCGTTAAATCTTCTATTTTATTGAGATCTTCTTCAAGCTCGCGCGCGCAGTTTGCACAGCAAAGCCCGGTAACCTTTATTTTTTCCGTTCCCGTTTCACTTAAACCGCCGCATACGTCGGGGGCAACGGTCTCTTCAACAACCTTTACTTCTTCAAAGTGATTGCACGTATTCTTAACTTGTGCAAGAGTTTGACTGTCGCAACAAACTATAACTTTTTGCGCCATAAAATCGACGGTTGCGCTTTCAACCCCCGCTATTTTTAAAATTTCTTCTTCAAGCTCACGCGCGCAGTTTGCACAGTCGAGCCCTGTAATTTTAAATACGTTTTCCATACTCCACCCTTAGTCCTTGCAATTCAAATGTTCTTTCGCCATTTCTATCATGGTGAGAATATGCCCGTCGGCAACGGAATAAAGCACCTTTTTGCCGTTTCTTCTGCACTTTAAAATTTTGT
>CAZQFP010000051.1:0-8535 GCA_964592605.1 uncultured Clostridia bacterium
AACGGAAGCGGCAAGTCTACCTTAACGCGCCTTATAAACGGACTTTTGCAGGCAGACAGCGGAAAGGTCAGCGTTTTCGGCATTGACGTTAACGAAGGTAAAAACGCGGTTGGAGTGCGCAAGCGCGTGGGCATAGTTTTTCAGAATCCCGACAACCAGATGGTGGCTTCCATAGTTGAAGACGACGTTGCGTTCGGACCCGAAAATATCGGAGTAGAGCGCGAAGAGATAGGCAGGCGCATTGACTGGGCGCTTAAAGCCGTAGGTATGGAAAGCTACCGCAACGCAACACCTGCAAAACTTTCTGGCGGACAGAAACAGCGCATTGCCGTTGCCGGCGTTCTGGCGATAAAGCCCGACGTACTTATTTTAGACGAATCTACTGCAATGCTCGACCCCAAGGGCAGGCGTGAAGTTATAGAAGTTGTTAAAACTTTGAACAAGGAAGAAGGGATGACGATAATTCTCGTTACCCACTTCATGGAAGAAGCTCTGCTTGCCGACAGAACGCTCGTTATGAACCGCGGCGAAATTGTGCTTGAAGGCACGCCCGAAGAAATTTTCAAGTGTGGAGATACGCTTGAAACGTTCAATCTCGCACTTCCCAAAATCAGTAAAATTGCGGCGGGGCTTCGCGGCTACGGTATGCAAATACGTGACGTTCTTCACCCCGAAGAGCTTGCCGAAGAAATTATAAAAAATATGCATGAACGCGGCATATATGCGGGGCAATCTTCGCATTTTGTGCCGAAAAGCATTGAAAATACGCACGAATGGGACATTGACGTTAAAGATTTAAGTTACGTCTATTCAAAAAAATCACCGTTTGCAACGAAGGCATTGAAAGGCGTTAACCTTCATATAGACGAAGGCGAATTTTTCGGCATTATCGGGCATACCGGCAGTGGTAAATCTACGCTCGTACAGCACTTTAACGCGCTTATAAGGCTTCCGCAAGCCGAAAAGCACGCGCGCAAAATAAAGGCAAAAAAGGGCAAGCCCGCGCCCGTTGTTCCGCACATATCCGTGGGGCAATTTGATTTATCTACAAAAAAATGCGATTTTAAGTCGCTGAGAGCAAACGTGGGTATGGTGTTCCAATACCCCGAATACCAGCTTTTTGCCGACAGCGTATTTGCCGACGTTGCGTTCGGACTTAAAAACTTCAACAAAAAACTGACTGCCGAAGAAATAGAAAACGCAGTAAAATCCAGCATAGAAGTAGTCGGTTTAAATTACGAAGAAGTAAAGGAAAAATCGCCCTTCGATTTGTCGGGCGGGCAGAAGCGCCGCGCGGCGATTGCCGGCGTAATAGTAACAAAGCCTAAAATTCTTATTCTGGACGAACCTGCCGCTGGACTTGACCCCAAGGGCAAGAGCGAAATTATGGAGCTTTTGCACAAGCTCCACAGAGAGTGGTGCAAAACCATTATTATAGTTTCGCACGATATGGATGAAGTCGCCGAAAACTGCACAAAAGCCGCGGTTATTTCGCAAGGCAATGTTTTTGCGTGCGACTTGCCCGCAAATATCTTTGCCCGTGCGGACGAGCTTAAAGCGTTAGGACTTGATATTCCGCTTACGGCGAAAGTTGCTTGCGAACTTGAAAAAGCAAACTTAAAAATTCAAAGCGACTGCACGGCGCAAGACTTTATATTAAAGGTTGCCGAAGTTTACGGGGGTGGCGAAAATGCTTAATGACGTAACTTTCGGTCAGTATTACCCCGCGCAGTCTTTCGTGCATAAAACCGATCCGCGTACAAAACTTTTGGCGCTGATTGCGTTTATAGTTTTGCTTTTTGTTTCAAACAATTTCTATTCGCTGTTTGCCTGCGCAATAGTAATAGTTGCGGCAATCATTGCGGCGCGCGTGCCGTTTTTAAGAGCTTTGCGCTCGGTGAAGGGTATACTTTTTATTCTTATTTTTACCGCCGTACTCAATTTGTTTTTCCACGGCGGCGAAGAAGAGAATCTGCTTGCAAGCTGGTGGATTATAAAAATCTACCGCGAAGGAATTATATTCACCGTATTTTTAATGTTACGGCTTTTCTTCCTTGTAATGGCTTCGTCAATTTTAACTTTGACGACAACGCCCGTTGCCTTGACCGACGGCATAGAAAGTTTGCTTAAACCGTTAAAGTATATAAAATTTCCCGTGCACGAGCTTGCATTGATTATGTCTATTGCGTTAAGGTTTATACCGACGCTAATAGACGAAACCAACCGCATAATTTCGGCGCAGAAGGCAAGGGGAGCGGACTTTGAAAGCGGCAACGTTTTCAAACGCATTAAAGCTATTGTTCCTATTTTAATTCCGCTTTTGATTTCGGCGTTCCGTCGTGCGGACGAGCTGGGCGACGCAATGGATGCGCGGTGCTATTCGGGTTCTAAAAACAGAACGAAGTACAAAAAACTGAAATTCGGCGTACGCGATTTAGTTACGGTTTTAATTTTTGCAGTGCTGATCGCTGGCGTCGTGCTTTTAAATATTTACTGGGCGGACATCTTTCCGCTTATAAACGGGTATATTAAACTTTGAGATACGCAATTCTGGTAGCATACGACGGCACGGCTTACGGCGGCTGGCAGATGCAAAAAAATGCAATAACTGTACAGCAGGTGCTTGAAGAAGCGGCAAAAACCGTGTTTTGTAAGCGCGTGCCGATTACTGCGAGCGGCAGAACGGACAGCGGTGTTCACGCGGCTGGGCAGGTTTGTCATTTTGACGCGGACACGACCATTCCGCCCGAAAAGATAGCCGACGCTTTGAACGCTTACCTTCCCGAAGATATAAGTGTGTTGAAGTCGGTTGCCGCACCCGAAAATTTCGATGCGTCGAGAAGCGCAAAGAAAAAGACTTACGTTTACAAAATTTATTTTGCGCGGCGGCACAATCCGCTTAAAGACAGATACGCAGTGTGTGTAAAGAGCGGCGCAAATTTAGAAAAACTGCGCGAAATTAGCTCAGCTTTCGTCGGCGAACACGATTTTAAGGCGTACTGCAAAAGCGGTTCGCAAGTTAAAACCACGGTAAGAACGGTTTATTCCGTTCAGGTCAATTCCGAAGGCGAAGACGTTGAAATAAGCGTTTGCGGCGCCGGTTTTTTGTACAATATGGTAAGGACGATAGTCGGAACTATGCTGTATTATGCCGACGGTGTTTTAAGTCGGGAAGAAGTGTTGCGCTCGCTTACCGAAGGCGACAGAAACCTTGTCGGCAAAACGATGCCTGCAAAAGGGCTTACGCTTAAAAGCGTGGAATACGGCTTTAAACTTTTTAATTAAGGGCGTTTTTCGCTTGCTTTTCACAAACCGATTTTATTTTTTTCAACTTGCACATATATAATGTTGTAACCTTAACCAAGGGGGAGAGTATGGATTTTTTCGAATATGCGTCGGTGGTGTCGCTGTTCAGTGAAACGTTGTGGGTTAAATATCTTGTCGGCGGACTTTGCTTTGCAATCGTTTACGTATTTCAGGCGGTTGCGCTGTTTATAATTTCCGGTCGCGAAGGGTATAAAAACCGCTGGATGGCGTTCGTTCCGTTTTTTAATACTTATTACATCGGCGTATGCGCGCAGAAAAACCGCTGTCTGGGGAAAATAGATACAAAAATCGTTTCGCTCATTGCGGCTATACTCGAAGTGGTTCTTTTTTGCGGCTACCTTGTAAACGACGTGGCGTTCGAGCTGTTAAGAAACGCCGGTTTGATTGAGCCGTCAACGGAAGAAACGGTTTACGGTGTTTCGGTTGTAACGGCTAATTTAATAGAAAATTGGCACGATTTCTACCCCCAGCTTACTTGGGCGGCATGGTGCTTTACGTATCTTTCCAGTTTTGTTTTGTGGTGGGTTGAACTTTTATCGCTGTTCGTGCAGGTTTTGGTCCTTTCGTCATTCTTCCAAACTTACGCCGCACGCAGATATATGCTGTTCACTATAACAAGCGTAATTTTTCCCGTGCAGGGAATACTTTTCTTCCTTGTGCGCAACAACAGGGCTATGAGTTACCGCGATTATATGCGCGCCGAACAGGAGAAACGGTACAGAATGTACCAGCAGTACAGACAGAGCAATGAACAAAACCCGTACAATCAAAATCCCTATTCGCGCTATGACGGCGCGCCTATGAACGGACAGCCGTACAACCGACCCGCCGAACCTTCACAGGCAGGCGACGACGATCCGTTTGCGGAATTCGGTAACAAAAACAACGAGCCCTTTTCTTCCGACGATACTCAGCACTGATTTTTTTAGAATAATTTATAAAACGCGCCGATATGCGGCGCGTTTTTTTGTATTTTTTTATTGATTTATTGAAAAGCAGGTGTTATAATTTTCTTGATAGAATATAAGTTTAATTTATAGATAGCCCTAGATTTAAAGGCAAAGGGGAGATATGCAGGAAGTAATTGCCGCCGTTTCAACGGCAAGCGGCACGGGCGGTGTGGCGGTTGTAAGGCTCAGCGGAAGCGGCGCACTCGATATTGCGCTTAAAATGTTTAAACCTTCACACAGAATTGCCGAAGTACAGCCCAACAGAATGTACGCCGGTAATATCGTTTGCGACGGCTTTTGCGACTACGGCTTTATGGTGTATTTTAAAGCCCCGAAGTCGTTTACGGGCGAAGATATAGTGGAGTTTCAGTGCCACGGCGGCGTTCAGATTACACGTGGAGTGTTAAAGCGTGCGCTCTCATTAGGGGCGCGTGCCGCAGAACGCGGAGAATTTACAAGGCGTGCATTTTTAAACGGTAAACTTTCGCTCGCTTCGGCGGAAGGTATGGCGGACATGATTAACGCCGAAAGCCTTGCGCTTGTGCGTGCGGGCAGTATGATGTACTTTGAAAAACTTACCGAAGAAGTCAAAGGTTTACAAAGTAAACTAAAAGATATTCTTGCGCGCATTGCCGTTGAAATAGATTACCCCGAAGAAGATTTAGACGGCGTAACCGCGCGTGAAATTTCGCGCGACGTATCGGCACTTTCAGACGATATTATGCGCTTAAAAGGCACATATTCGGGGGGTAAAAAGATAAAAAGCGGCGTGCTCGTGGCGATTTGCGGTGAGCCGAACACGGGTAAGAGTTCGCTTTTGAATGCGCTTTTGGGTTACGATAAGGCTATTGTTTCGCCCGTTGCGGGAACCACGCGCGACGCGGTTGAAGGCGAAATTGCCATAGAAGGCGTAAAATTCAATCTTGCCGATACCGCCGGTATACGCGAAATTTCGGAAGAGATTGAAAGTATGGGCATAGAGCGCGCGAAAAAAATTATATCTTCTGCCGATATCGTTCTTGTTTTAAGTTGCGGCGCGCAGGCTACGGACGTTGAAAGTAGCGGTAAAATTATTAAAGTTTTCAGCAAATGCGACAGCATAAAACCTTTCGGCAATTACGATATAGCCGTTTCGGCAAAGACGGGCGAAGGGCTTGAAGAACTTAAAAAATTGTTGTTTAAATGTGCCGGTACGGACACTTCGTCAGACAAGGCTTATATAGTTGAAGAGCGGCATTATAATGCGCTTAACCGTGCTATATGTGCTCTTCAATCGGCAACCGAAAGTATTGACGGCGTAACGCTGGACCTTGTTTCGGTCGATTTAAAGGACGTCTGGGACGCGCTCGGCGAAATTACGGGCGAAACGGCTTCTGAAGAAATAGTAAACGCAATATTCGCAAAATTCTGCGTAGGCAAATAAGAAAAATTAAACAAAGGAAAAAGTTTTAAGGAGCAATTTTATGGTCAATCTCGAACTTTACCGCGTATTCTATACGGTGGCTCAGTGCGGCAGTTTAACGCGCGCCGCGCAGGAACTGTATATATCCCAACCGGCGGTATCGCAGGCTATCAAACAGCTTGAAAGCCAGCTCGGCGTTGCGCTTTTTAACAGAACTCACAAGGGTATGGATTTGTCGGCGACGGGCGGAAAGCTCATTTTTAAGCAGGTGGAAGCCGCGCTCAATCTTTTGGAGCAGGCGGAAAATACGCTTCTTGAATTAAAGACTACGGCTTCGGGCACGATAAGAATAGGCGCAACCGATTCAATTTTTGCGCACCTTCTTGCCGACAAAATTGCCCAGTACAACGCAGAATATCCTGCGGTTAAGCTGGAATTGATTTCTTCGACTTCGCCTTATATCTTAGACAGATTGCACGAAGGTCAGTGCGACGTCGCGTTTATAAACCTGCCTGTACAGGACGACGAAGTGCGGCTTTGCGGAACGGTTACGCATCTTTCCGATATCTTTGTTGCGGGTAAGAAATTTGCCGAACTCAAAGATAAAACTATAGAGCTTAAAGACCTGCAGGATATGCCGCTTTTGCTTATTGAAAGAAACACCATATTCCGCCGCGAGCTTGAAAAATACACCGAGTCGCTCGGCGTGCACCTTTTGCCAAATATCGAAGTCGCCAACTGGGACTTTATGAAAAAACTTGCCGTAAAGGGAATGGGTATCGGCTGTATTCCGCGCGAATACTGCTTAAAAGATTTGCAAAGCGGCGACCTTATAGAACTCAACGTAACTCCGCCGCCGCCCGTTCGCGGCGTAGGTATTGCGCTTGCAAAAAACGTACCGCTTTCGTATGCGATGCGTAAGTTTTTGGAAATGTTCAAACACGAGTAAAATTTATGGAATTTACCGAACTTAAAGACGATTTGAAAAAGGGCGCAAGAAGCGTTTATCTCCTGGAAGGCGACGACGCGTATTTCAGAAGCAAGGGCGAAGAGCTGATAAAAGGCGAATTTTTGACTATGCCAGAATTGAACTTTGCCGCGTTCGACGGTGAAAGTTTAAAGGGCAACGCAATTTCCGCGCTTACTTCGGCTGTTAAAAACGTTCCGTTCATGGCAGAAAAGCGCATTGTAAAAGTCAGTGAATTTTACCCGACGGACGGCGAATTTCAAACTCACTTAAAACCGCTTTTTGAAGATTTTCCGCAAACTTCAATTTTGATAATCATAAACAGCGGCGCAAAAAAGGGCGTGGACTTTAAACGCAAAAACGGCGTAACTTACGTAAACTGCCGTAGAGCGGAAAGTGAAACGGTTGCAAAGTGGGCTTATATCACATTGCGCCGTGCGGGCGTAAACGCGTCGTCCGCCGCATGCGGCAAAATTGCAGATTACTGTCTTTTGAATATGGCGCGTGTTTCAGTGGAAGTGCAAAAACTTATCGACTACAAGGGCGCGGGTGAAATAACCGACGAAGAAGTTGACGCGCTTGTATTTAAGGACGCCGATTACAGACTTTACGAGCTTACGGGTACGATTCCCGCGCGCAACTTTTCAAAGTATTGCGAAATAGAAAACGAAATACTAAAAAAGGGCGGCGACGAAATGTATTTACTGAACGGTTTGTTCAATTACTTTAAAAATCTTTTGACCTGCGGAACTGCCGATACGTCAGATGCGGAGCTTGCTGAGATGCTTAAAATTAAGGAATACGGCGCTAAAAAGAACCGCGGATATGCCGCGACGATAGGCATTGAAAGGCTTAAATTTTTGACGGACTATATCTATTTGCGCATTGCCGAAGTAAAAAGCGGCAAAACTACGCCCGTTAACGCTTTGAATTGCGTTAAAAACTGCATATTTTTTGCATAAGCGGGCAATTAAATAGCTTTAAACGCTTTATTTTTTGCACAATTAATTATATAATTGTGTAAAAGGGAAATTTTATAGTGATTACAACGGAAAAGCAACGGGTGGGGGTGTAAAGAATGGATTTTAATAAAGTAGCGGAAAGTTTTACAAATTTTTTTGGCGACTTCGGCAAAAATTACGTAGAGTACATTTTGCAGTTTATTATGTTCTGCGTTTTGTTTTACTACGTTTTTAAAGTGCTTAAAACAAACAAGGGCGGCAAATTTATTGCCGTAGTTATTTTCTTTGTAGTGCTTTGCGGAGTTTCGTTTGCGTTTACTTCTATTGAACCGCAGATACTGCTCATCGTTATCGGTTTGATTGCAATGATAGTGTTTACTATGTTTAACGTAGAAATAAAGCGTACCCTGCTCGATTCCAACATCAAAAAAGGTAAGCGTGAAAAGAACCTTACGTCTAAGGGTGTTGAACTCATAATCGACGAAACGGTGCGCGCCGTGCAGAATATGTCCAAAAAGAATATCGGTGCGCTCATTGTGCTTTCAAACGAAAACCTGCCCGAAGGCATTATTGAAAGCGGAACGGTTGTAAACGCGGATATAACTTCGCAGATGATAGAAGCGGTTTTCTACCCCAAAGCTCCGTTGCACGACGGCGCAATGGTTGTGGAAGGCACTAAAATTTATGCGGCGGGTTGCTTTTTGCCGCTTGCACAAAGCGATAACCTGCCCAAAGAAATGGGTAGCCGCCACCGCGCGGCGCTGGGCGTAACCACCGTTGCAAGCGTTACGGCTATCGTCGTTTCGGAGGAAACGGGCATTATTTCAATCGTCAGAAACGGCGCTGTTAAAAAGAAGTATGCGGACGCCGCAGATTTAAAGAACGCGCTTTCGGATTATTATTGGTCGGATTTGACCGCGGAGGGTA